>JBBSFT010000047.1:0-17935 GCA_038254845.1 Gemmatimonadales bacterium
AATCGCTCGTCAACACGATCCTCTCCAACAACGGCTACACTGTCTACGACCTCGGGAAACAGGTCCCGGTCAACACGATCCTCGAGAAAGCCCTCGAAGAGGACGCTGATGCAATCGGCCTGAGCGCACTCCTCGTTTCGACGTCGAAGCAGATGCCTCTCGCCGTGAAGGAGCTCGACAAGCGCGGAATGAAAATCCCCGTGCTGATCGGCGGAGCCGCGATCAATCGCCGGTTCGGCCGACGTGCGCTGTTCGTGGAGAACGAGCGCGAATACGACGCCGGCGTCTTCTACTGCAAGGATGCGTTCGAAGGCCTCGAGACGATGGACAAGCTCCAGGACACCGATCGACGCGAAGATTTCATCGCCACAAACCTCGAGCAGGCACGCGCCGATGTCTTTCTTCGCTCGTCAGTCGGCAAGGACATCTCCGCAGGCGATGACGGCGGCGCACGCAGCGACGTCGCCGCGAACAACCGCGTCCCCTCGCCGCCGTTCTGGGGAACGCGAGTGCTCCGCGACATCCCGATCGACGAAGTCTTCGACCTCCTCGATCTCGATGAGCTGTATCGCCTGCAGTGGGGTGCGCGGGGATCGGGCGAAGCCTACAACAACACCATCACGAACGAGTTCGAGCCCGCGCTCGCTCGGCTCAAGGCCGACGCCGCAACAAACGGTTGGGTCAAGCCGCAGGCAGTCTACGGTTACTTCCCCGCCCAGTCGAACGGCAACGACATCATCGTCTACGATCCCGCAGCCTACTCGAGCGACGGCGGATCATTGCGCGAGATCGCCCGCTTCCACTTCCCGAGAATGGTCGGCCGCGAGCGACTCTGTCTCGCTGACTACATCCGCTCGACTGAATCGGGTGATGTGGACGTCGTGCCTCTCCAGATCGTGACGGTCGGCAAGGACGCGACAACCCATTTCGAGAAACTTCAGGGCAACAACGAATACACTGAAGCGTTCTACTCGCACGGTCTCGCTGTCGAAGCAGCCGAAGCGACAGCAGAATGGATGCACCGACGCATGAAAACCGAGCTTGGCGTGGAAGCAGGCAAGCGCTACTCATGGGGTTACGGCGCATGCCCGGATCTCGACGACCACGCAACGGTCTTCAAGCTCCTCCCCGCAACGGATGCACTCGGCATGAGTCTCACCGAATCGTTCCAGCTGCTGCCGGAACAGAGTACGGCCGCGATCATCATGCATCATTCGGAAGCGAAGTACTACGCGGTCCGCGGGCAGATCGACGACGCGGGCGCACGCGCCGAGAGCACAGCTGTCGCAAAGAAGTTCACGACAGAGGCGGCTGAGTCAGTCGACCCCGCTGTTGCGCTCGATCGCGCGGAAGCGGGGGAAATCTCACTCGCCGAAGCAAGGGCCGACACATGAGAGCAGAGCGCGAGCACGAATCCACCCGCATCGAGGCGTTCACGGACGCGATGTTCGCGTTCGCTGCCACGCTTCTCGTCGTCAGCCTCGAAGTGCCACACGACTTCGCCGACCTGCTCGCGAATCTCCGCGGCTTCGTTCCGTTCGCGCTCAGCTTCTCCGCGTTGTACTTCATCTGGATTGCGCACACGAATGTCTTTCGCCGCTACGCACTCGGTGACTCGTACACGCTGATCCTGAACGGCGTACTCTTGTTCACGGTTCTGTTCTACGTGTATCCGCTCAAGTTCATGGCGAACGCCATCGTGTCGATGTTCACAGGACAACGCGGTGTCAATCTTCGCGGCGATCAGCTGAGCCAGCTGTTCATCGTTTACGGAATCGGCTGGACAATGGTGTTTCTCATGATTGCCCTTCTTTACAGGCAAGCATACAAAACCCGTGTCCAACTCGGAATCGATGCACTCGGCGCCTTCGACGCGGAGACACACAGTCGACACTATCTCGGCTTTGCGATCGTCGGGCTTGTTTCGATTCTCCTCGCATTTTTTACCATTGGAGTGCGCTACGGCGTTCCCGGATTTGCGTACGTGCTGCTCGGCGCACTCTCGGCGGTGAACGGCTCGCGGCGCCGGAAGGCTCGTGAAGTTTTCGAGCGCGTCGGCACCGGGGAGTTCACCATCCCCGACAGTGTCACGACTCCGAGCTCACCGGCACCGCTTGTCACCATCTCCGACCCGGCAACTGGAGCGCGTGGATGAGCGATCGTCAGGACCTCATTCGCCGCCTTCTCGATCCGGAGCAGGTCGTCGTCTTCGACGGCGCGATGGGAACGATGCTGTACGCGAAGGGCGTGTTCATCAACCAGTGCTATGATGAGCTCGATCTGCGCGCACCCGATCTCGTGCGCGAGGTGCACCGTGATTACGTGAAGGCCGGGGCCGAGATCATCGAGACGAACACGTTCGGCGCGAGCCGCACGAAGCTGGCGGCGTACGGTCTCGAGTCTCAGGTGGACGCGATCAACGAAGCCGCGGCGACGATCGCGCGCGACGAGGCGGGCGACAGTGTTCTCGTCGCTGGAGCCGTCGGTCCGCTTGGGGTTCGCCTCGAACCGTACGGCCCCACATCTCACGAGGAAGCAAGAAGCATCTTCGCGGAACAGATGGGGGGGTTGAAGCGCGGTGGTGTTGATTTTTTTCTGCTCGAGACGTTTGGAGATCTGGCCGAGATCGAGCAGGCGATCCTCGCAGCGCGCGAAGTCGATGCGTCGATGCCGGTTGTCGCGCAGATGATCATCGGCACCGATTGCCTCACGCCTTATGGCGCGTCTCCCGCCGATATCGCGAAATCGCTCGATGCGTTCGGTGCGGATGTAGTTGGACTCAACTGCTCGGTCGGTCCGCAGACGATTCTCGATGCTGTCGAGCAGATGAGGAAAGTCACGCGTAAGAAAATCAGCGCCCAGCCGAACGCCGGAATGCCCCGCGAAGTTGGCGGCCGCAGCATGTACATGGCGAGCCCGGAATACATGGCGACGTACGCCGCGCATCTCGTGCGCGCCGGGGCGAAGATCGTCGGCGGATGCTGTGGCACGACGCCCGAGCATATCGGGGCGATCGTCGAAGGCATTCGTCCACTATCTCCGCGACAGGCTCGCGTGCCGCAGCGCGAGCAGCGCACCGGTGAGTTTCCGACCGTGATCCTCGAAGACAAGGGCGTGGAGCCGAAGCCATTCGCCGAGCGGTCGAATTTCGCGGGGAAGATCGCGCGGGGCGAGTTTGTCACGAGCGTCGAGATCGTTCCGCCGCGCGGCGTCGATGCGTCGAAGATGCTGCGCGACACTCAGTCATTGAAGGATGCGGGCGTTGACGCCGTCAACGTGCCCGACGGACCGCGCGCGCAGAGTCGGATGGGTGCGCTCCTCACGAGCCTGCTCATTGAGCAGAAGGTCGGCATTGAGACTGTCACCCACTACTGCTGCCGCGATCGCAACCTGCTTGGCATGCTGTCCGATCTGCTCGGTGCGTCGGCGATCGGGCTCAAGAACATGCTCATCATTACCGGCGATCCGCCGAAGATGGGGCCATATCCGAATGCGACAGCGGTGTTCGACATCGATGCGATCGGTCTCACCAATCTCGTCAGCAAGCTGAATCACGGACTCGATCCTGGCGGCAACTCGATTGGCGCACCGACCAGTTTCGCGATTGGCGTCGGTGTGAATCCCGGTGCGATCGACCTTGAGCACGAGCTCAAGCGCTTCACGTGGAAGGTCGAAGCGGGGGCGGAGTACGCGATCACTCAGCCCGTGTTCGACGTCGAGCAGCTCGAGGCGTTTCTCGCAAAGCTCGATTCGAACCGGATTCCGATCATTGCGGGTATCTGGCCGCTCGTCTCGTTGCGAAACGCCGAATTTCTTGCGAATGAAGTTCCCGGCGTTACGGTGCCACCGCCCATTATCGACCGGATGCGTCGGGCGAGCGACAAGTCGAAAGAGCACGGTGTGCAGGAAGGAATTGCGATCGCGCGTGACATGCTCGAACGGGTGCGGCCGTCAGTGCAGGGTGTTCAGGTTTCGGCGCCATTTGGAAAGGTCGAGCTGGCGCTCGAGGTGTTCCGGGATACCCTCGCGCCAACGCCGGCTTGATCGGCCGTTGGCGCTAAGGCGATTGAGGATTCAGGACCTTGCGGGTCCGGAATCCGCAATCGCTTAGAGCTACGCCACTCTGCGATTATTGCATCTCCGCTTCGATCCGTTTCATCGACGCCTTGATCTCGGCGCCGTGCACGTTGATAAACGCGATGTTCGCCATGTTCTGGCCAAATGGAACCTTGAAACCGGGCTGCGTTTTCATGAGAGAAGCGATCATTCCCGCCTGGATGTAAGTCGTCGTCGTCATCGCGTAATCGCGCGCGGAGATTCCCGCCGCGCCCAGAATCTTCCGCGCCGTCGGATTTGCCTCCAGCTTCGCGATCTTCTCCCGGATCGGAACGCCCGCATCGAGCGAAGCAGCGTCGGCCGCAGCGGAGTCGGTCCTCGCCTCCACAGCAAAACCTTTTACCGCTTTCATCCACTTGTTCATCTTGTCCATGTCGAGCGTGTAGTTGTTGACGTCGTCCGCTATCGGATCCGCCACCGGGAGTGCGGCGGTCGTTGGTGACGCCGGGCCCGATGTCGTCGCAGTTGAGGGCGAATCCTTCGCCTTGCACGCGGTCAGCGCGACTATGGCGACCGCGAACGAGATCCAATGACGCATTTTCTGATGCCTCTGGTGGTAGTGGGAGTCCGATGAACAATAGCCTCCAGCGCCCACTGTCAGGGAGGGCGCCGAGGGCGGAAACTGACGGTCGCACTTTCGTCATCGCTGAGCTTCCGTCATCTTCAGGGACATGAGAGCAATCCTCCTGGTAGACCACGGCTCGCAGAAACGCGAGGCCAACGACATGCTCATCTGCATGGCGAACCTCATCCAGACGATGGCGGGCAAGAACGTCATCGTTCGCCACTCGCACATGGAACTGGCCGAGCCTTCCATTCAGGCGGGATTCAACAGCTGTGTTGAGGCGGGAGCTCACGACATCACCGTGTTTCCGTACATGCTGTCGCCCGGAAAGCATTCGACGACGGACATTCCGCGGATGGTTCGCGAAGCGGCAGCAGCTCATCCGAATGTGAAGTTCGCCGTCACGCCCGCGTTTGGCGTTCACGAAAAGCTGGGCGAGCTGATTCTCGACCGCGCCGGATTGCCGATCGACGCCTCGTGGTCTGACGCCGACGCTGAGCGGTGCTGGGATCCTGCGTGCTCGCGAACCCTCTGCGGAGAAGGTTGCCGCGCTCGCCAGGAAGACATCACCGGCTTCTTCAACACGCGCGACCTGCGGCCTCGCTGATCTACCTCCACGATACTGATGACGACTGCCACCGACGCGCGCCCGGCGCTCACGACCCTCTCCGAAGAAGAGGAGATGTTTCGCGATGCCGTCGCCGGTTTCGCGGAAGAGGAAGTTCGGCCCCGCGTCATGGCGATGGAAAAGGCCGCTCGCATCGATCCGGATCTGATTCCGAAGTACTTCGAGCTCGGCCTCATGGGAATCGAAGTTCCCGAAGAGCATGGAGGAGCTGGCGGTTCGCTGTTCATGGTGACACTCGCGGTCGAGGAGATCAGCAAGGTCGACGCATCGGCCGCAATTCTGTGCGACGTTCAGAATACGCTGGTCAACTACCCGATCAATCGCTACGGCACTGACGATCAGAAGTCCCGTTACCTGTCGCGACTGACATCCGACACCGTCGGCGCTTATGCGCTGTCCGAGTCAGGATCCGGATCGGACGCATTCGGCCTCGCCTGCAAGGCCGAGAAGAAGGGCGACAAGTGGGTGCTGAACGGGCAGAAGCTGTGGATCACCAACGGTTACGAGGCGGGGATCTACGTGATCTTCGCGAACGCGAATCCATCGGCCGGCTACAAGGGCATCACCGCGTTCCTCGTCGAGCGTGAATTTCCCGGCTTCAGCGTCGGCAAGAAAGAAGACAAGCTCGGCATCCGCGCGTCGAGCACTGTCGAACTTCTCCTCGACAACTGCGAAGTGCCGGAAGAGAACGTGCTCGGCCCCGTTGGGCAGGGATACAAGATCGCGATCGAGACGCTGAACGAGGGACGCATCGGCATCGGCGCGCAGATGATCGGCGTCGCGCAGGGGGCACTCAAGGCAGCGGTCGACTACCTCAACGAGCGAAAGCAGTTTGGCAAATCGCTCTCGGAGTTTCAGGGGATTCAATTCCAGGTAGCTCAGGCCGCCACCGATCTCGAGGCCGCTCGACTCATGGTCTACAATGCGTCGCGGCTCAAGGACGCCGGCCGCGATATCGCCCGTGAAGGAGCAATGGCAAAGCTGTTCGCGTCGCAGGTCTGCGAACGCGTCACGTCGCTCTGTGTGGAGCTGTTCGGTGGGTACGGCTACACGAAGGACTACCCGGTCGAGAAGTTCTATCGCGACGCGAAGATCGGCGCGATCTACGAAGGCACCTCGAACATGCAGCTTCAAACCATCGCAAAAGCGGTCCTTCGTCCGTAGGAACCCAATGAATAAAACTCGCGTTCTTGCAGCAGCTGCGTTTAGCCTTGCCGGTGCGGTCTCTGGCACTTCCCTGCTGGCGCAGATTCCGGATGCAGAATACGGCCAGCGCCGCACTGCTCTCGCTTCGGCCATTCAGAACGGCATCGTCGTCGCGTTTGGCTCGCCCGAGCCCGAACAGGATTACATCTCGTTCAATCAGAACTCGCCGTTCCGCTATCTGACCGGTTTCGGCGAGCCCGATGCCGCCCTCGTGATGGTCGTGACAAATGGTGCGATATCCGGAACACCAATGCTGTTCGTTCAGCCGAGCGATCCATCGAGAGAGGTGTGGACGGGTCATCGCGTAGGGGTAATGAATGTTCGGAGCGCAATGGGACTCGACGGGCGGGCCGCGGGTTCTCTGAATTCTGTACTCGACTCGCTCATCAACGCGAACCCGTCTGCCCAGGTGCAAGTGGTCGGATCGTACACGCCGGACGACGATGTGATGACGCCCGACGACCAGACCGTCGCCGCGCTGTTGAAGCGCCACCCCGGCCTGGTCGCAAAGCCGGTCAACACCGCGGTCGGAATGCTCCGGCGAGTGAAGTCGCCCGCTGAGCTCGACTTCATTCGGCGCGCGGTGAATGTCACGGTCGGCGCGCAGCGCGATGCGATGCGCCTCATCGAGCCGGGCATCAATGAGTTCGAAGTGCAGGCGCTGATCGAATACAATTTCCGCCGCAATGGCGCGGACCGCCCATCGTTTTCGACGATCGTCGGGTCGGGCCCGAATTCCACGACGCTTCATTACAGCGCGAATGACAGGTTCATCGACAAGAGCGACATGATCGTGATGGACATCGGCGCGTCGTTTCGCGGTTATGCGGCGGACGTGACGCGAACTGTTCCGGCGAGTGGCACGTTCTCGCCGATTCAGCGCGACATCTACAGCGCAGTGAGAGCCGCGCAGGCCGCCGGTGAGCGCGCGGGCAAGGTCAACGGCTCAGGCCGGGCGATGTCGGACTCGGCGAACGCATCGCTCGACCAATCTCTCGCGCGACTTGGGCTCATCGAGAATCCCGGCGCGACCTACGACTGTGATGCGAAAACACAGCGCCAGTGCACGCAGCGGTCGCTGTATTATATGCATGGTCTCGGTCATGGCATCGGCCTCGACGTTCACGATCCCGGCGCCTCGAGTGCGAACGGAACTCTCGTACCGGGCAGTGCATTCACGATCGAGCCCGGTATCTACGTGCGATCGAATCTTCTCGAGATTCTGCCGAACACGCCGAAGAATCAGGTGATGATTTCGAAAATCCGGCCGGCAGTTCAGAAGTACGCGAACATCGGCGTGAGAATCGAGGATGACTACATCGTCACGCCGACGGGAATCGAATGGATCTCCCGCGCGCCGCGCGAGATTGCGGAGATCGAGGCGTTGATGAAAGAGAAGTGGACAGGGCCCGCGCCCCGCGAGGCCGCTACGGTTGAAGCGTACCGTTCAACAGGCCGCCGCGTACCGTAATTGCCTTCGGCGTTGCGTTCGTTACCTCGATGAGGCGGCGTCCTTCGTTCGTGTTGAATCGCACGGGGGCATTCAGCGTCATTCGCTGAGTGCCCCGTCGCACTTCGATCGGAATCGTCTGGCCCGGCGGAGTTGAGCCGAACTTGTCGTTGAATTTCTGCGCAAATGTTGGATCGGCAGCATCGAGTCCGCCGACTGTCAACAGGTAGTCGCCGAGCTTGACTCCGGCGATCGCGCCCGGGCCCGTGACAACGACCTGAATCACACGCAGGCCCTGATCGTCACCGGACACCGATACGCCGAGCGACGGAGTGACAGTTCGCTCGATCAGAAGCCGCATTCCCGCGAGAGGCAGCACGCTGTCGTACGGAAATGGCTCGCGGCCGTCTACATACCGCTTCTCGAAATCGCCGAACGACTTTCCATTCGCCGCCTTCGACACCGCTGCCCACCATTCGGCGTTAGTGAACCCGTGGCCCCGCTTGTAGGTCGTCTCGTAGAGGTTGCGCATCACTGTGTCGAGCGACTTCCGGTTATCGGTGGCATCGCGGATGAGGATGTCGATGAGCAGTCCGGTGACAGACCCCTTGTCGTAGTAGAGATCCTTCGTGCCGTTCACCGGGCTGATCCACGTTGACAGCGATGCGTCTTCGAGTGACGTCGGAACTGCGTCGGCCACGTTGTCGATCTTGGCGACGGTATTCGAATAGAACGCGCGAGGCGTGATAACCTTGCCCCTGACCTCACTCAAATCGGCGTAATAGTCGGTGATACCCTCGCTGATCCACAGCAGCGCCGTCGGCTGCTGGCGATCATAGAGATATGGCATCATCTCCACCGGGCGGAGCCGCTTTACGTTCCACGAATGAAAGATCTCGTGAGCGTAGAGAGACGCGATGATGGGATTGCCAAGGACAACCGGCGACACGATGTCGAAGTGCGAGTTCTGATGCTCGAGACCGGAAGCCGATCCGAGGGAGAATTCCTCATCAGCCACCTGGAGAATCGTGTAGTCCTTCCACGGAATCTCCCCGAAGACGGCGGCCTGCTGGGGAATGATCCTCTGGAGCTGCTGAAAAATCGTCGCGCGGACAGGCGCGGTGATGCTGCCGACAGGATAACTCGCAAATCGCACCGTTTTGCCGTCAACTCGAGTGCTGTCAATGTCGAAACGCCCGACGAAGAATGGGAAATCCACCAGGTCGTGGTAATTCGACGCCGTGAATGTGTTCAGGGACGTCCGCTGCATGCCCGTCGCGATCATCCACGACGGCTCGGCGTGAACTGTCACGGTTGATGGAAACTCGGCGGCCTGGCCTTCCGGGTAGAGAAAGAGATTTGTGCCGTTGAAGAACCCGAAGTTCGGCTTTGCCCACGACATCGCGTTATCGAGCGAATCGGCCCGGTACAGGAAGTGAACCACAATGTCTCCCGCCTTTCGCGCCGAGATCCGCCACGTGTCGGGATCGGTCTTGTTCCATTCGAGCGAATCGGTGCCGCTCATCGCACCGAAATCGCTCACGAAGCGGGCGTAGTTGCTGATTTCGTACGCGCCGGGAGTCCACGCCGGAAGCGAGAGGAGAACGTTTCCCGCGGAGCTCGTTGAGAACGTCATGCCAACTGAGATCGTCCGCGTGCCCGCGTTTGCCGAGTCGAGCGTGACCTCGTAATGGATCCGCGACAGCGGAATGGATGCCTGTTGCTGGGCGGAGAGCGGCGTCGAGGCCGCGAGAGCGAGGACGGCAATGATGATCGATTTCACCGACATACGTTACAGCCATGCAAATAGCGATGCTATATTCGCAAAAACCCGAAATCCCAATTCATGTTCAACGACGAAGCGATTGTTTTCCTGAAAAAGCTGCTCGATACACCGGGGCCATCCGGGTTCGAATCTGCCCCGGCGAAGGTGTGGAGAGAGGAAGCCTCGAAGTTCGCGAAGGTGCGCGCTGACGTCGCCGGCAACAGTATCGCCGAGGTGAATCCCAGTGGCTCGCCGACGATCATGCTGGCTGGCCACATCGACGAGATCGGGGTCATCGTCACCTACATTGACGACGAAGGCTATGCGTACATCGCGCCGATCGGCGGTTGGGATCCGCAGGTTCTCGTCGCGCAGCGTCTTCGCTTCATGGGTCGCAATGGCACGGTGTTCGGTGTCGTTGGCAAGAAGCCGATCCATCTGATGAAAACCGAGGATCGCGACAAGGCGTCGAAGATGACCGACCTGTGGATCGACATCGGTGCAACGACAAAAGAAGAAGCCGAGAAGCACCTGTCGGTCGGCGATCCAGGCGTGATCGACTCCCGCACGATGGACTTTCCCAACGGCCTCATTGTATCCCGCTCTATCGACGACCGCATCGGCGCGTTCGTCGTTCTCGAGGCGCTTCAGCGTTACGCCGACAATCCGGGCAAGGCGCATGTCGTGGCGGTGGCGACGACGCAGGAGGAGATCGGGTTTCGCGGGGGCGGCGCCGGTGTCTGCGCGTCGCACCTCAAACCGAAAATGGCGCTCGTCGTCGATGTCACGTTTGCCATCGATCACCCGCAGGTCGAAAAGAAAGAGCTGGGCGAAGCGAAGCTTGGCGGCGGGCCCGCGATTGCACGCGGCTCGATCATATCACCAGTGGTGTTCAACCTCTTGCGAGACACCGCCGAGGCGAAGGGGATTCCGTTTTCGGTGCAGGCGGCCGGTCGGGAGACGAGCACCGACGCCGACGCGATTCATATTGCCGGAGAAGGCGTCGCAACCGCACTCGTCTCGGTGCCGAACCGATACATGCATTCGCCGAACGAAATGGTGTCGCTCGAGGATCTCGACCGGACGGCGACGCTGCTTGCCGAAGTATGCAGATCGGTGACCGACGACACCGATTTTACGGCGAGGTAATCGATATCGCGCTCCATGTCTGGAGCACGGCTCAATACACGTTTCCTTTGCCGGAAGGACATCGGTTTCCCGCCGAAAAATACGGAATGATGCGAGATCGGGTCCTGGCAGAGGGAATTGTGCGAGCGGAGAATCTCCACGATCCAGCTCGTGCGACAGCCGAGGATTTGCTCCGGGTCCACACGGGCAGGTATGTCGACGCCGTCGCATCGGGCGATTTGACCCCGGCTGAGCAGAGGATGATTGGTCTTCCCTGGTCCGCCGGTTTGGCCGAGCGATCGTTGCGGGCGACGGCGGCGACTGGAGAGGCAGCGATGCATGCACTCGACAACGGAATAGCGATGAGTCTATCCGGTGGCACTCATCACGCCTTCGCTGATCACGGTGAAGGGTTCTGCGTATTCAATGACGTCGTTGTCACGATCAGGATGCTTCAGGCGCGCTCGAGAATTGCCCGCGCCGCGGTTGTGGATCTCGATGTGCACCAGGGAAATGGGACGCACGCTCTCGTCACCGGGGACCCCTCGGTGTATGCGTTCAGCATGCACGGGCGAAAGAATTATCCATTCCGTAAAGTGCCGGGCACGCTGGACATCGAGCTCGATGACGGCGTTGGCGACGATGAATACCTTGGGCGTCTCGGTGATTGTCTTCCATCAGTCCTGGCAGAGTCCGATCCTGATATAGTCTTCTATCTTGCGGGGTCTGACACGCATGAGGGCGACAGGCTCGGGCGGATGAAGCTGACGTTCGAGGGTTTGAAGCGGCGAGACGTGATGGTGATCGAAAGCTGTCGGGAAATTGGATTGCCGGTGGTCGTGACGGTGGCCGGCGGATATGGGAGAGATATTCGGGACAGCGTTCAGGTGCACGTGAACACTGCCCGCATTGCGTCACGCTATGTTGGTGGCTGACGTGCACTCGGTGGCGTGCCGACCCAACTACAGTGAGAGCTGAATTGCGCGACATGATACGTAAGGCACGGCTCATCGCGGCCGTTCCTGGAGTGATGGCAGCGGCTGCGTGCGCAACGATGGGGTCATCGATGTCCTCGTCGAGTTCGGCCACCGCGGATTCGACTGTGATTCATGATGACATCGCGTACCTCGCGAGCGATCGTCTTGAAGGCCGCCTTACCGGGACCGCCGGCAACGATTCCGCGGCGGCGTTTCTCGCCCGCCGGTACACGATGCTCAGGCTGCGGCAGGGATCGCCCGGGTATCTCCAGAAATTCGTTGCCCGCTCCGCAGCTGACGCTCATGCCGGTATCACGAATGGTCGCCCAACTCAGAACGTCGTGGCAATTCTACCCGGCAGCGATCCGCGATTTGCGGGTCAGTACATCGTCGTCGGAGCGCACTTCGATCATCTCGGGCGCGACAGTCAGTTCGCGATGGATCCGAGGCGAAAGATGCCATCAGGAACGGTGCCGACGACAACGCTTCCGGAACGGCCGCCGTTCTTCAGCTCGCTCGCATTCTGTCAGCGGGTCACCCGCGGCGGTCGATCATCTTTGCCAACTTCAGCGGCGAAGAGGAGGGGCTGCTTGGGTCGCAGTGGTTCGTCGATCATCCGCCTGTTCCGCTCGACAGCGTGATGGCGATGGTCAACTTCGACATGGTTGGGCGACTCAACAGCGACAAGCTGCTCGTATACGGAACGGCGACCGCGAGTGAATTGGCGGCGATCGTCGACAGCGCGAATGCGCGGTCGCTCGTTCCGCTCAAGGTGTCAGGTGGCGGTGACGGATTCGGGTCGTCCGATCAGAGTTCATTCTACGCGAAGAACATCCCGGTGCTGCATTTCTTCACGGGCATCCACGACGACTATCATCGTGCGACTGACGACATCGAGAAAATCAATTCCGGTGGTGAAGCGCGGATTGTTGATCTCGCGGCGCTGGTTATTCGATCGCTCGACGCAATGCCACGCCGATTGAGCTTTGTCAGAATTGCGGCGCCATCGCGAATGAGCGCGAGTGCAAGTTCGGGCTCGCAGGTCTATCTCGGATCGGTGCCTGACATGTCTGCTGGGGAGACGCCCGGACTGAAGCTGACCGGGGTTCGGCCAGGGAGCCCGGCTGAACTGGGTGGGTTGCTGGCTGGCGATATCATCATTGTTTTTGGCGGGGCAAAGGTTACCGATCTTCAGAGTTACAGCGATGCGCTCTACTCGCATAAGCCGGGAGACTCCGTGAAAGTCACTGTTCTCCGGGGCGGTAAGCCAGTCGAGGTCGTTGTGGTGCTCGGCAAGCGTGGATGATACAGGCGGGAAACCCATACTTAGAACTACCCAGCCACCGGCTGACGGCTACACACTGCGCTTTTCGCTTTGTGCTTAGCACACGGCGCGTAGCGAAGTTTTTAGCCAAATGCCGGTGGCTGGGTAGTTCTAAGTATGGGTTGGCAGTTACCGTTCCTGTCGAAAGCAACCATGCCTCAGCAAATCCCTCCGCCGCGCGAAAGCGGCACCACCACCACCACGGAATTCCCGCTCTACTGGGTCGCGTACGGTCCAGCCGACGCGGAAAAGCTGCTGGTACTGCACGGGGGCCCCGGCGCTGACCACGCGTACCTCCTGCCGCAGATGCTGCACCTCGCCGAGAGATACAATGTCCTCCTGTACGACCAGCGCGGCGGCGGAAAGTCGAAGTCCGATAACGCCGCTCCGGTCACGATCGACACGCACGTCGCCGACCTCGACGCGGTTGTGAAGGAAATCGGAACCTCGAGTCCGTCGATGGTCGCATACTCGTTCGGCGCGATGGTCGCGCTATCGTACTGTCTCGCGTCAGAGCGAGACCCTTCAATACGTAAGCCAGCCCGTCTTGCTCTAGTCGATGCCGCGCCGCTCCGAATGGAGTTCCGGAAGCAATTCGAGACCGAGTTTGCCCGCCGGCAGCGCGGGCCGGAAATAACCCGAATGAAGGAGGAGCTCGCCGCGTCGGGGCTCCGCGAGAGCGACCCCGCTGAATTCAGGCAGCGAACGTTCGAGCTGGCGGTGGCAGCGTATTTCGCCGATCCGGCAGATGCGAAAAATCTCACTCCCTTTCGGATCACTGGGCGGGTGCAGCAAAGTGTGTGGGAGAGTCTCGGCCCCGATTACGACATCGTCAGCATGCTGTCGCCGATGGGATTCCCGACGTTGTTCGTCCATGGGCGTGACGATCCGATTCCCGTCGCGTCATCCGAAGAGGGGGCGACAGCCATGAACGCCCAGCTCGTTCTGCTGGACGAGTGCGGACACGTGCCTTACGTTGAACAGCCCGGCCAGTTGTTCGCGGCTTTGGACGCATTCCTGGCCGCGTCGGACTCCCCAGCGACCCGCGGTTAGCGATGTCAGATTTCGGTATCGTACAGCAGTACCTTACAACGATTGAGATGGACGGAAAGCCATGCGCGGTTTCCGTTCGCATCGCGTATGACGGCATCGAGTATATCGGCCGTCTGTTCTTTGGCGACCCGGCTACCGGCGAGGGAATCCCCGACCACGGCGCGATTCCGGGTCGCACTGTCGACGAAGCGGTCGAGTTCGCGCGGCGTCTCACCCTCGAGGATTTCACGCGACGCTATCACCGAGCCCGCGCTGACAAGCGCCGCTACACGACGCTCCGCCGCGCGATCGACGAAATGCTGATGAAGATCAAGTATATGAACCGCGTCTCGATCAACATGCAGAACGGGCTTCTCGACAAGGAAGGCGCCAAGCAGGAGATCGAGCTCATTCAAAAGCAGCTTCACGAGATGATCGACCGCATGCCTGGTCACGCGGGAATGGAAGGCTAGGCCTTCTATATTGCGGGAATGGATTCCCGCACCGCGGCTCACATCCTCGATCAGATCAGCGCGCTTCTCGATCTGACCGGCGCACCGCGCTTCAACGCCCGCGCCTACCGCACCGCCGCCGGAGCAATCCTCGCACTCGGCGCCGATGATCTAGGTCCGCTGCTTTACTCCGGTGAGCTGAAGAAGACATCCGGTGTTGGCCCCGCGACTATCGCTGTCATCACCGACCTCGTGGAGACGGGAGAGTCCGGCTATCTGCAGCGGCTTCAGGAAAAAACTCCGCCGGGGCTCGTCGAAATGGCCCGCGTCCCCGGACTTGGCATCGCCAAAGTGAGTCTCATTCACCGCGAGCTCGGCGTCGAAAATCTGGATCAACTCGAAGAGGCGGCGCGGGACGGTCGTCTTGCAAAGTTGAAGGGTTTCGGGCCGAAAACGGCGGAGCGCGTGCTGGGCGGAATCCCGTTTGCCCGGGAGGCTCGCAGGAAATCCCTCGTTCATCGCGGCCTCGCCCAGGCCATGGTGCTGCAGGATCAGGTGTCGCGCCACCCCGACGTGATCGAGGCAATCATCGCCGGCTCGCTTCGCCGCATCACGGAGATCGTGGACGACATCGAGATCCTCGCTGTCTGTTCAGCCGACGCGGCAGAGGTTGCGAAATCATTTGCCAGCGGTTCCGCGGTAAAAGAAGCGGTCGTCAATGGTGTGTGCGTCGACATTTACTACATCGATGACGTTCGAATGAAACTTCGTTGCGCGGCGAAGAGCGATGCCGCTGTTGCGTTGTGGCAGGCAACCGGAAGCAACGCACACGTAAAACAGGTCACCGATCATGCTGCGACAAAGCAGATCGAGATCGACCAGCACGTGTTGCGAAAAGGCGGAACGAAACTTTCGATTGCGACGGAAGCCGCATTCTTCAGGGAGCTCGGGCTCGCCGAGATTCCCCCCGAGCTGCGTGAAGGGATGGGAGAAATCGAAGCCGCGGCGGCGAAGGAGCTTCCCGATCTTGTTTTGAGCGATGACATCAAGGGCGCGTTTCACAATCACACGACATGGTCCGACGGTGGCGCGTCGATTGCCGAGATGGCGCTTGCGGCAAACAGGCTGGGGTGGAGCTACATCGGAATCAGCGATCACTCGGAAGCTGCGTTCTATGCCGGCGGAATGAAGCGCGACAAGGTTCTTCGCCAGCACGAGGAGATCGACGACATCAACTCGCGACTCGAGGGATTTCGCATTCTCAAGGGAGTCGAGGCGGATATTCTGCCGAACGGTGAGCTCGATTACGGCGATGACACGCTCGATACGTTCGACTACATCGTCGGGTCGGTGCACTCGCAGTTCAAGATGGGTCGGGATGCGATGACGACGAGAGTGCTGACGGCGATGGACGACCCGCGACTCACGATCCTCGGTCACGCGACGGGGCGATTGCTGCTGTCGCGAAAAGCGTACGAAATCGACGTCGATGCGGTTATTGAAAAGGCGGCCGCAACCGGAACCGTGCTCGAGCTGAATGCCGATCCATATCGGCTCGATCTCGACTGGCGGTACTGTCGCCAGGCGCGGGACAGAGGAGTGATGATTGCGATTGGGCCAGACGCGCACTCGGAGGGAAGTCTCGAGAATGTGGAGTTTGGAGTCGGCCTCGCGAGAAAGGCATGGTGTGAGAAGACCGATCTTCTCAATTGTTTTGCGTGGAAGGACGTGCTGGCGTTCGTGAAGGCGAAGCGAGCGCGGGGCTGATGCCGACAAAGAAGACAGCGACCACCACGCCAGCGAAGAAAATATCCCTGGCTCGAAAACCGCGGGGACAGAAGCGCGGCGCGGCTCTGAAATCCCACGCGCTCGAGCTTCTTCGGCGGTTAAAAGCGGAGTATCCAGACGCGCACTGCGAGCTCGACTTCAACAGTCCGCTTCAGCTTCTCGTGGCCACCATTCTGAGCGCGCAGTGCACCGACAAGCGCGTCAACATGGTCACACCTGATTTGTTCAACTCGTTTCCGGATGCCGAGAGAATGTCAGCGGCCGAACCGGAGAGGCTGGAGGAGCTTATCAGGAGCACGGGTTTTTTCCGGAACAAGACGAAGAGTCTGCTCGGGATGTCGGCCGCTGTTGTCGAGAGGCATGGCGGCGAGGTCCCGGCGACGATGGACGAGCTCGTCAAGTTGCCGGGAGTCGGTCGCAAGACCGCGAACGTGGTGCTCGGCAACGCTTACGGCATCAACGAGGGAGTAGTTGTTGACACTCATGTGGGCAGGCTTGCCGTGCGGCTCGGGCTGACGAACGAGACCGATCCGGTGAAAGTCGAGCAGGCGCTGATGCCGTTGTTTCCGCGGCAGGATTGGGCGTTGTTGTCGCATCTCTTGATTTTTCATGGGAGGAGGGTTTGTGTGGCGCGGGGGCCGAAGTGCGGGGAGTGCGTGGTGGCGGATATTTGTCCGTCGGCGCGAGTTGATTAGCCACCCGGTCAGTTGGAGAGTTCTGAGTTTACAGTTTTTCAGTTCTCAGTTTTCGAGTCACGAACCGTCTTCACCCAGGACTTTGGCGCGCAGACCGCAGAGCATCCGGCGAATCTCTACGGTCTCGTTGGTGAGCAAATCCCAGGGAGCGTCGCGAAGTACTCCGTAATCCTTCCCGAGCAGAAGCTGGTATTCCAGCTCGGTCGCCGACTTGATACTGATATCAAGAAATCGGGCGAACTCTTTCGCCGAGTTGGCTCTGCAACCCTCCACGATATTGAATGCGATCGATTCAGCGCACGCGTGATCTGTGATTTGAGAGAAGCGTAGCCTGTTCTGGGAAACTGCTTCGTCGCAAGGCGGACTCCGATCGCGTGTCCATGCGCCCTTCTCCAGACTAGCAATTTCCGGTAGTCCTGCATGCCCAAAGGTGCCCCGTTCTGCAACCAACGAGGTATCCCGGAGAATCACCAGGCATCAATGCATTTCCAACTGAAAAACTGAAGACGGGTAAACTGTAAACTCAAAACTCTCCAACTGAGTGGGTTTCCCGCCCCTGTCCCACTTGATCGCCCGCCCTCCAGATGTACCTTCACCTCATTCCTTCCAACCGACAAGATGACAAGATGACCAAGTACGCCACAATCGAAACCAACCGCGGCACACTCTCCGCCGAGCTGTACGACAAGGAAGCTCCGAATACCGTCAAGAACTTCGAGAAGCTCGCCAACGAGGGCTACTACGACGGCATCAAGTTTCATCGCGTCATTCCCGACTTCGTCGTCCAGGGCGGCGATCCGCTTTCGCGC
>JBBSFT010000048.1:0-17491 GCA_038254845.1 Gemmatimonadales bacterium
ACGGCAATTCCAAATCGCGCGCGGTTGTCGCCGAGCAGTCGCTTGCGCTGCGCGACGTCTAGCACGTGGTCACCGGGAAGGCGTCCATTTGCCCGGATCCACTAACGTTGGATCGCGTAGAGATACCGGCGTTTCCGCCGGCTGGCGCCGCCAGCGGCGATGCTGCCAGAAATATTGACTTGGATATTGGCGTACCCACTTCTCCAGAATTTCACTGTAGCGCGCGACCATCGCGTCAACGTCCCGATCTCGATCTCCCGTCTCCTCGACCTCGACCGGCTCAAAGACTGCCCGGAATCTGCCGCTCGGCAGTCGTAGCATGTCCATAAAGCAGACCGACGCGTTCAATCGCAAGGCGAATACCGCAAAGCCGCGGGCAGTCTTGGCGGGGCGGCCAAAGAATGGCACAAAGCTGGACGCCAGCCCGAGCACTCCCTGATCCGCGAGGATCGCCACAAACTTTCCGTCTCGAATTGCTTTCACCGTGCTGCGAACGGCTTGCGTGTCATGAACTACTGTGAGGCCGAGCTTCTCGCGATTGCCGTTGAGATAGTCCTCGAACAACCGGTTCGCCATGCCGCGGACAACTACCTCGGGACGCAGGCCGCGCGCCGCGAGATACGCGCCCATGACTTCCCAGTTGCCGTGATGTCCGCCGACCATGATGCCGCCAATACCACGCCTCATGGCCGCCTCGACATACTCCCAGCCATCGACTCTCTCGACCAGGCCGAGCACTCCGTTTGGTCCCAATGTCGGAAGAATCGCCGCTTCGACCGCATTGCGACCGAGATGCCTGTACGATCCGGTCGCGATCGCTTCGACCTCGAATCGCTTCAGCTCTGGAAATGCCGCCGCGATCTGCGTCTCAACGACGTGTCGCCGGATTCCGAGCGGCCATCGGCCCAGCGCACCGAGTCTCTCACCCATCGCGCATGCGGTATCCCACGGAAGCCTCTGAAGACCCGCAAACGCTGCCCGCATCGAGTAGAACTCCGCGCGGTGCGACAGTGTTGGGGGCTTCTGGCGGCGCTCATCATAGGTATTCACCGGAGCGATCGGACCTGCTCGGTGACCGCCAGTGCGAACTTCCGCGTGTCACTCGCCACGCGATCCCAGTTGTAGTGCTCGACAACAGCAGACCGCCCCGCCTCGCCGAACGCCGCGGACCGGGCCGGATCACGAAGAAACGCCGCGACCTCCCCGGCCATTCCGGCCACATCGTCAGGTTGAACGACGATACCAGTCACGCCGTCTCGCACGGCGGAGCGCACTCCTCCCGAATCGCCCGCAACGACTGGCAACCCCGACGCTGACGCCTCGAGAAACGAGATGCCGAAACCCTCGACGTTGATCGTGTTGTCGAGACGTGAGGCGCCGAGGTAGACATTGGCGGTGGCATATGCTTCGGGAAGATCGGCATCTTCGAGGGCTCCGGCAAACACGACACGACTCGCAACGCCAAGTGTCGTCGCCAGCCCTCGCAATCGCTGCTCGTCGTGACCGTCACCAACAAGAACGTAGCGCAGCGACGGAAACTCGGTCGCGAGCGACGCGAGCACGCGAATCCCGGCGTCCTGCCCCTTGTGCGGCACCAACCGCGCAACGGTCAGCATCAGCGGCGACTCCCCTACTTCCCAGCGGGCTCGCAATGCTCGCGCGTCGCGATGCGGCGAGAACGTCTCTGGATCTGTCCCGAGGTCGAGCGCCGCGACGACTGGCGGATTGGAGAGCTCGAGCCGCTCGATGACCGAGCGCGCAAGCTCTGCCACCCACTCCGACGTCGCCACAATCCCCGCGGCATTTCCAAATATTCTTCGCGCGGTCGCCCGCTTGAGCTTGCTGTCAGAGGTTTTCCGCTGCTCGCGAAGGAGATCTCCGCCATTGACGTAGAGCAGATAAGGAATCCCGAGCTGCCGGTGCGTCCAGTACACCGCGTATCCCACCGGCCTGATGTTGCCGCAGTGAATTACATCGACCGTGCCGCGACTGAACCGCGTCAGCCACCGGCACCACTTTACTTGATTCGCAAACCGGTTCGCCTCGCGAAAAGGAAACGGCTGCCGATGGATCGGATACGCCTCGCCGTCGTCGAACTCCGTCGAGCCGTCGACATCGACTGTTGACACCTGCATCGTGTTCGAATCATCCGCAAACCGGCGACAGAGCTCGACGTGACGCCGCGCCATTCCGCCGCGATCAGGCCCGTAATCCTGAGTCACGAAAACGTGGTTGAGGCGATTCGTCATAGCGGATTCGCGAATGCGCGGTTCTCGAGCAGATTGGCGATTCGCTGGTCGTAAGTATGATGCGAGCGAACGAACGCTTCACCGTGCTCTCTCATCTTCGTCCGGCTTATCTCGTCATCGAGGTATGTGGTGCAGGCTTCAACGCACGATTCGGCGTCGTCGTAAAACGCGCAGTGCTCTCCGTCTCGAAGCATTGTCGCCACACCAGGCGTGCGTTGCGCGAGATAGAAACCTCCGGCGAGCATCACCATCCACGTGCGATCTGACGTATACGACACTCCGCCGGCAGCGCGCGCCGGGTTGATGCCGAGGACGATCTTCGAGCTCGAGCACACAGCAGCAAACTCATGTCCCTCGACCGGATTTCCGCTCCAGCTCACTTCAGACTTCCATTCGTCCCAGCCGAGGCCCCATACCCGCAAACGCTGGCTGGCTGCGACGCGCAGCAGCAGTCGCGCGCGCTCGGTGTCGTATCCGGTTCCGATGAACGACACGTCCGATTCGAACTTCACGTCGGGAGCGACGGGCGTGATGCCGGCATCGCCGGCGGCCGGTAGAAACAGCGCGGGCAATCCGTTGCGGCGCCATTCATCGTCGAATCCGGTAACGAAAAAAGTGCGCGCGAGCCGGCCAATCGTCGCGATGTGCGCGATGTCCGGGCGATCGAGGTCCCGGTACCACTGCGGATCGTGATACCACATGGCGTTTGCCTTTCCGTCAATGATCGTCGCGACTGTCTCGGCGTCAAGCGCAAGGCACTTCGACAGGAATACGAAGTCCGCGTTGAATCGCCGTGCGCGCGAGGCAACCCAGCGCTGCGTTAGCGGTCTTCCCACAAGACGCTTCGTGCGGCGGTCGTCGATCAAAAGAGTCGTATGGCCCGCGCGGTTGAAGGCCCGTTGAACCGCGGCCTCCATGCGCCAGGGATTGTCGCTGCCGATCAGCAGAACTCGCACCCTACACTGCTTTTCTGCTTCGCGTCTGCAACTCCCACAGCCGCGCGTACTTCGCCATCACGCTCGTACTCGCCAGCGACGCGAGAATGACTCCTGTCTCGCCATCGAGAAAGCCGAGCTTGAGGAAATACATGCTCGCAAAGCGAAGTCGCGATCTAACCTCGGCCGAGACAGCGCTCGTCCGCTTGCCGCGCTCGAACCGGTCTTCAGCCCACCACCGGCTGTAGCGTTCCAGCTTCTCGAGATAGCTGTCGATCGAAGGGTACGGCTCGTGGGTGAGACACGAATTGAGCGTCCTGGTCTCGCCCGCGACGTCAACGTGTTCATGAACGCGGCTTGCGTTGTAACGGAGGCTGGATCGAAACAACCGAACGGGCTCGTCATGCTCCCAGCCGCCGTGACGCACTTCTTCACCGAGAAAGAAATTGCGTCTCGGAATTCGGTAGGCATCGGCCCCCGGATTTCCGACCACGTTCGCTATTTCGCGACCGAGCTCCGGCGACCCGCGTTCGTCAGCATCGACGACAAGAATCCAGTCATTCGACGCTCGCTCGATTGCCGCGTTGCGTTGTCCGCCAATCGTGGCAAACGGATGCGAGATGACAGTTGCTCCCGCGGCTCGGGCAATCTCGACCGTTGTGTCGGTCGAGTCGTTCTCGACCACGATGATCTCGCGCGCCCATCGAATGCTTCCAATGCACGGCTCGATGTTCGCGGCTTCGTTCCTGGCCGCGATGACGACAGTGACTGCGACCGTGTCCGTCGCGATCACCCCTTGGGCCGCGCGCGTCCCGCAGCCGCCTGAATGGCTGCCTCAAAACCCTCGATCATCGCCTGCTCCGGAAATTCACGGGTGACGCGAACTCTCGCTGCCGCTCCCATCGCCTGCCTCTGCTCTTCACTCGACAACAGCGTGACCACCGTTGCCGCCGTCGCCGCCGCATCTTCCGGTGGCACGAGCGCTCCACTGATCAGATTCGCAACATACACATCAGCGACACTTCCCTCGGCCGCGATGACGGGAACGCCAAGCGCCATCAAGTCGAGAATTCCATACGCCGCAGTATCCGCCTCGGCAACGACCCATCCGAGCTCAGCATCCCGCATGAGCGTCAGGTGATCGTCTCGCTCGCCAAGAAAGCTGACGAGATCCATCACGTTCAGCGCGGCAGCCTGCATGCGAAGATCCTCGCTGTCCGATCCCGCTCCGAAAATGATGAGCCTGAGATACGGATGACGCGGGGCCAGCATTGAAACCGTACGAATCGCTGTCGCCGCGCGCCCGCGCGACGTCGGATCGTAGACGCAGATGATGTAACGGATATCCTCAGTCTTCGGCTCGACCTGCACGGCAGTCCGATCGGGATACCGCGACGCATCCACGCCAAGTCGCGCGACCGCGGTCCGTCCGGCTCGACGGGGCAGAATCGCGAGCTGCTGATCCTCCTCGCTCGCGAAGAGATACGTCGTGTTCGTCAGCCAGTTGGCAAACTTTCCATTCCCGGCCATCGCGAGCTGGCAGTTTGCCGGCGTCCGGCGGACGATTTTCCCGCCTCGCCCAAGCCAGCACGCCATCGCCGCGATGATGTGCTCGCGCTCGGTATGCACGAACACCACGTCTGCATCCCATCGCCGAAAGAGATGGCGCAGCCGCCACGCACAGATAATCCAGTTGCTCTCACACGGAAACGGAACGATCTCGAATGGCGCGACATCGCGCGGCGCGACAGGATCGTCACCACCAAGCTTTGATGCAACGGTAGCCATCCGCGACACCGACTGCTCGACATTGCTGTGCGGCTCGGCCAGGAACGTCACGTTGTAGCCGCGCGCGGCAAGGCCGCGTGCAGCGACGGCGAATGCCCGCGCTGTACCCGACCATTCCCTCGCGCAATGCAGAAAGAGGATGCGCACTTATACCGCCGAAGAAATCATTGAATCGCTCACTGTTGCCATGCTGCCGAACTGCAATGTATACAGACGATGATAGGCGCCACGCGCCGCCAGCAATTCGGCGTGCGTCCCGCGCTCGATTATTTCTCCCCGCTCCAGCACCAGAATCTGGTCTGCATGGACAATGGTGGACAGCCGGTGAGCGATCACGAACACCGTCCGCCCGCGCAACAATCTGTCCACCGCTTCCTGGACCAGCCGCTCTGACTCCGTATCGAGTGCCGACGTCGCCTCGTCGAGAATCAGAATCGGAGGATCTCTGAGCAAGGCCCGTGCAATCGCCACTCGCTGGCGCTGGCCCCCGGACAGCCGCGTACCCCGCTCGCCGAGGATGGTCGCGTAGCCATCGGGAAGCTCTTCGATGAACGCGTGAGCGTTTGCCGCCCGGGCCGCCGCCACCACTTGCTCGTCGGTGTACGTGACCCCCGTGCCGTAGGCGATGTTGTTGCGAACGGTGTCGTTGAAGAGAACCGTGTCCTGGCTGACAATGCCGGTCAATGCGCGAAGCGCTGGAAGCCTGAACTCCCGCGTATCGACGCCGTCAATCAGAATCGCGCCAGATTGGACGTCATAGAACCGCGGGATGAGATCGACGAGCGTGGACTTCCCCGCTCCGCTCGCCCCAACAAGAGCGATGACCTCGCCCTTTCCGGCCGTGAATGTTATCCCGGACAGAACGGGCGCATCACCATACGAAAAGCCGACGTTCCCGAATCCCACTTCGTGCTCGAACGACGCCTGCGTCCGCGTCCCGCGATCGGTTTGCGACTCCGACGGCGTGTCGAGCACCTCGAACAGCCGCTCAGCCGACGCAAGCGATGCCTGCGCTGTCGTCGGCATCTGCGATAACTGCTTGAGTGGCTGAAGCATTCTCAACGCGTACAGCAGAAACGCGATCAGGTCCGCGCCCGACATCGAGTGACTGACAAGCACCTGGCGCGCGCCGAGCCACAGGAGCGCCGTCGCAATGCTCGTCCCGATGATCTCGGTGATCGGCGCCGCCAGATTTGAAATGCGGGTCAACCTCACCGTGAGACTCGCGTAACGATTGCTCGCCACGGCGAACCGCTCCTCTTCGACGCTCTCGGCACCGAACGACTTCACGAGACGAATGCCGCTTACGGTCTCCTGAACGACGCTCGTCATCTCACCGTGCTGATTCCCCTTCTTCCGATTGCCCTTCCGGAGGTTCTGAAGAATCGGCGTCAGCACAAGGCCGAGCAAAGGCACAATGACGAGGGCCATCAGCGTCATCTTCCACGAGATGAGGAAGAGAAACACCACATAGCTCACGATCAGCGCGCTGTTCTGAAGCGACGATGTGATGAGTTGTGTGAGAATCAGCCGCGTCTCTGACGTGTCGGTGATGACGCGCGACAAAATCTGCCCGGTCTTCGTCCGCTGGAAGTAGCCGAGCGGAAGATGCGCGATGTGATTGTAGACGGCCGCTCGAAGGTCGCGGGTGACGTACTCCTGTAGAGTCGCGCCGAGGTAACCGGCGATCCACAGCAGAAGATTCTTCACGACCATCAGCGTGACCACGATGAGGATCACGTTACGAAGCGATCCCATCTTGTCGGCGGGATCGAGCATCACACCGACCGTCGCCCGAAGCAGCTTCGTCAATCCGCCACCGCCCAGCCCGATCGGCGCCTGCTCGAACAGCGTATTGAGAAATGGAATCAGCAGCGCGAGTGAAAACGCGTCGAGCACCGCCGCGACAATGTTCGTCGAGATAGCGCCCGCCATGCGCCATCCGTGCGGCTTCACATACGGGAACAGCCGCCCGTAGACCGACACCTACCCTCTCGGCGTCAGCAGAGCGAGCGGCAGGATCACTTCCTCAGGCGTTACTCCACCGTGCAGGAACGATCCGCGGTACCGGCTCTGATACTCGCGAAGTTTGGTCGGATAGACGAAGAAGCAGTCGTTCGTGGCGAGGAGAGTATTGCCGCCAGTTCCTCGTCGCGGCAGTCGCAGATCATCCTCGTTCGTGAACATCAGCGCCTGCTCGGGACGCTCGGCCCTGAGGTCCTCGCCGAACTTGTAGCGAAGGTTCGACGTCGCGTCGCGCTTGGCAAACACCGTCGCCGGCGTGTTGCAGTGAATGGACCCATGATCGGTGGTGAGCAGCACGGAAATTTTTCTGCGCGACGCTTCTTTCAGAACGCTGAGAAGCGCCGACCGCTGGAACCACTGGCGCGTGATCTGTCTCAACGCGATCTCATCGCGGGCGACTTCATACAGAATCTGCGATTCGCTCCGCCCATGCGTGAGCAGATCGACGAAGTTGAACACGAAGGCACTCACGCCTTCGCTGCCGATTGCGGTGCCGAGGTGACGCTCGAGCTCGTCGGAATTCGCGGCGGTGGAAATTTTCTGATACCGAACCGGCGTCGGGCCGTTGATCTCGTTGAGATGGGTCTCGAGCAACTCGCGCTCATGCGCGTTGAGCGATTCGTCCTCGCGATCGGCGTTTCCCCACCAGTCCGGCAGTCTCGCCGCGATCTCGCCGGGGAAGAGACCGCTGAACAGAGAGTTCCGCGAATACGGGGTCGCGGTCGGGAGGACGGCGAAGTAGTGCGTTGTCTCGACATCGAAGAACGGAGCGAGCAGCGGCTCGAGAACGCGCCACTGGTCGAGTCGGAGGCAATCCACGACGATGAAGACAGCGGCACGGTCGCGCTGAAGAATCGGCAGCACGAACTCGCTCACGACATCAATTGATAACGGCGGTCTGTTGCCCTCGAGATTCTTGAGCCACGCCGGGTATTCTGTCTTCATGAACGCGGCGAATTCGCGATGCATATCGGGATAAAGGCCGCGCAACGAATCGTAGAGACCCATTTCGCCAGCGGCGGCAAGATCGACGTCCCATCGCATCAGCTCGTCAAACCTGTCGATCCATCCGCGCCAGTCGAGGTTTCGGTCCCGCTCCAGCTCGATCGCCCTGAATCGCTCGACGAAGCGGCGGGCGATTGCCTGCTGCCGGATCCGCGGGCCCTCGAGAATCTGCGTCACGATGCTCAGCACCTGACGCGGGTTGATCGGCTTGACGAGATAGTCGCGGATATTGGCGCCGATCGCTTCCTTCAGCGTGGTATCCTCCTCGCTCTTCGTGACCATCACGACAGGCAGGTTGGGAGCTATCTCGCGAACGTCGCGGTACGCCTCGAGGCCGCGCTTGCCCGGCATCTGCTCGTCAAGAAGCATGATGTCGAACGGTCGGCGGCGAAGCATCTCGACCGCGTCGTCGGCGTTGCTCGCCCACTCAACTTCGTAGCCCTTGGAGCGCAGGAAGATTCGGTGGGACTCGAGAAGCTCGCCTTCGTCGTCGACCCAGAGGATGGATTTTGGGGCCTGTGCCATGGGTTTTGTGAATGTAGCCGGGTGCCTCTGGTATGCCTAGATTGCGATGGTGATCGGGCAACTTCCTCCCTTCGCTCTCGCGACGCCCGGCTTTCGATTCAGATCGCTGGCGTCTCACGCGGCGCGCGCATCGCTGGGCGGCGATCGCGAGGTCGCACTCGCATGTTTCATCTCCGCTCGGCTCATCGCGGGCATGATTCCGCCGGTTTCGATAGCACCAGCTGATGCAGTTACGAGAGCGGCTGGCGCGCGCCAGTGGCTGGCGTCGCTGTCGGTTCCGGCTCCAACGAGAACGGCCGCGACAGCGGCATTCGACGCGGTGGCAGCCAGTGATTCGAGGGCAGCGACAGCCGCGATCCGAATGCTGATCGAGGCGGGCGGCACCAGGCTCGATGCTGCATCGGTTGGTGAGTTGAACGAGCTGCTCTCCGAGCTGCGGTAACTTGCGGCTAGTTTGACATCCATGAGGAAGGACCAGACAACGGGAACCCATACTTAGAACTACCCAGCTTCCGGCATTTGGCTACACAAGGCGCTATCGGCTTTGTGCTAACCACCAATGCACAAAGCGTGAAGCGCCGTTTGTAGCCAACAGCCGGCGGCAGGGTAGTTCTAAGTGTGGGTTCGCGCAGTGTGGGTTTGCGGAAGGTGAGTACCCTCAATTGAAGAAGACTATGGCCGGCCACAGTAAATGGAAGCAGATCAAGCACTATAAGGCAGCCACCGACGCCAAGCGCGGGGCCCATTTCACGAAACTCATCCGTGAAATCACAATGGCGGCGAAGCTCGGTGGAGGTGACCCCGCCGGCAACCCGCGACTCCGAACAGCAATCGACACCGCGAAGGCAGCGTCGATGCCGAAGGAAAATATCGAGCGAGCTGTCAAGAAAGGAACCGGCGATCTCGAGGGCGTCGATTACCAGGAGATCACCTATGAAGGGTACGGTCCCGGCGGAGTCGCCATCCTGATCTTCTCGCTCACCGACAACCCCACCCGCACCGTCGCGGAAATACGACACAAACTCTCGCGCGCCGGCGGAAACCTCGGCGCTGCCAATTCGGTGTCGTGGATGTTCGAGCGAAAGGGGCAGCTCTACATCGACTCGACCACCTATCCGGAAGATGACGCCCTCGAAGCCGCACTCGACGCCGGCGCTGAGGACTTCAAGGCCGAGAACGAGCAGTACGAGATCACGACCGATCCCGCCGTGATGCACACCGTCAAGAGCGCGCTCGAAGCCAAAGGCTACGAAGTCACCGGCGCGGAGATAGCCTCCGTTCCCAGGAACCTCGTCAACGTCTCGGGCAAGACAGCCGAATCGCTCGTCCGGCTTCTCGAGGGGCTCGAGGATCTCGATGATGTCCAACGGGTCGCCGCCAACTGCGACGTGGAGATGGACGAGCCCGCGTGATCGCTCGATGATTGTTCTCGGTATCGATCCGGGCACCGCAATAACGGGATATGGTGTCGTCACCGGCGATCGCATGGTGACACCGCGACTCGTCGAGTGCGGAATCATCCGCACACGGCCGCGCGACTCTCTCGCGAATCGGCTCCAGGAAATTCACGATGGAGTCGTCGAGCTTATCCAGCGGCACCGGCCGGACGCGATGGTCATCGAAGACGTCTTCTACGCACGCAACGTTCGCACGACAATCGTGCTCGGCCACGCCCGCGGTGTGATTCTGCTCGCCGCCGCGAATGCGAAGCTGATAATCGCCGAGTATCCGCCGGCCGAGATCAAGAAGGCGATTGTCGGGACGGGAGCGGCGAGCAAGGAGCAGGTTCAGTTCATGGTGACGCGCCTTCTGCGTCTGCGAACGCCTCCTCAACCCGCCGATGCCTCTGATGGCGTTGCTGCCGCGCTCGCGCTCGTGATGCGCATTGGATTGCCCGCGACAGGCCCGGAGTCAATCACCGCAATCCGCCAGTGATCTCGCA
The DNA here is from genome assembly GCA_038254845.1 of Gemmatimonadales bacterium. Taxonomy (GTDB): domain Bacteria; phylum Gemmatimonadota; class Gemmatimonadetes; order Gemmatimonadales; family Gemmatimonadaceae; genus UBA4720. Next base: position 10,470 of record JBBSFT010000048.1, read on the forward strand.
TATCGCGGGGATTCTCTCGCAAAAGGACATCGATCGCATCGAGGTCATGACATCGGGCGGCGTCGGTTACGAGCTCCAGATTCCGCTTGGCGTGTTCGAGACGCTTCCAAAACAGAACGAGAAGGTGTCGCTGCACACTTATCTCGTCGTGAAAGACGATGGCTGGCAGCTGTTCGGTTTCGCGTCGATGTTCGAGCGCAGATTATTTCAGAGACTCTTGACCGCGAATGGTGTGGGCCCCGCGCTCGCGCTCGGCCTCATGTCGGCGCTGTCGGCACAACGTCTGGTTCGTGCGATTCAGGAAAAGGACATTGCGACGCTCCAGGGCGTACCGCGCGTCGGCCGCAAGAAAGCTGAGCGGCTCATCCTCGACCTCGGCGACAAGCTCAATTCGATCGGCGGCGAGGATGAACCTGGAAAACCGCGGGTGGCCGGGGGCGTGTCCGAGGATGCGATGCGAGCGCTCGTGTCGCTGGGGTACACGACTGCCGATGCGGAACGCGGTGTTCGTGCAGCTCTCGACGCAGGCGGCGGAGGATTGTCGGCCGCTGAGCTGATCAGAGCGTCGCTCGCGAAGCTCGGCGGACGTTAACCTCAGCTAACGCGTCCAGTCGTCGATCCGAAGATTCTCCACACGAGAAAATTCGCGAGTGTTGCGGGTGACCAGGACCGCGTCAAGCGCGACCGCGTGGGCGGCAATCAAAGTGTCGAGATCGCCTATTTTCTGACCTTTTCGTTCAAGCTCTGGTCGAATCAGCCCGTACGTCCTCGAGGCTTCGGAGTCGAAGCTGAGGACTTTCATTCCCGAAAGCAGGAGTTCGGTGGCGCGCAGGTTTTCCGCCACGCGAGAGCTTTTCATGGCTCCAGTGAAAAGCTCCCCGGCAGTGATTGCTGAAACTGCAATCTGCTCGGCACCGACGGCTGCGATTCGTTGGACAAGGGTCTTGTATGTCCCTCTCATCATATCCACGCAGACATTGGTGTCGAGCAGATTCACTTGTAAAACGCGTCGAGGTCCGGGCGTTCCTGGGGAACGCCTCCATCGCGATCAGGAAAGTCGGGAGCCGAACCAAAGGCAGCGAGCAGTCTCTCCATTCTGTCGTCGTGTGGCATCAGGATGACTCTATCTCCGTCGCGCTTGACGAAAACGTGATCACCGTCAAACCGAAACTCCTTGGGCAGTCGCACCGCTTGACTCCGGCCGTTCATGAACAGAGATGCCCGGGGCAGATCCGGCCCTGAGCTGGCAGAAGCCAGTGGTTCTCTAACCGACTTCGAAATGGAATCGGTTTTTGAGTAAGAGTTTGTGAATTTTTTTGGCATAACCGTGTGCCTTTGGTGGTATATACCATGATATTAATAGGTCTCCCGAGTTTTCGCAAGGTTCCACAGTTGGTGATTGGATGAATTCCTGCAAACTCGATTGAGGCGTAGGTTTCCGTTACACCACTTCTATATGAGAATGATCAGAACAGCGCACAGAGCTTCGACGTTTTCCGAGTCCGTAATCCGCGAGATGACGCGTGTCGCGAACCAGCACGGCGCCATCAATCTCGCGCAGGGCTTTCCCGACTTTCCGATGCCCGAGCCGATGAAGGACGCCGCGTGCGCGGCGATTCATGGCGACATCAATCAGTACGCAATCACTTGGGGCACACCAGCACTTCGACTCGCGATCGCGCAGAAGTATCGAAAATGGTACGGCATGAACGTCGATCCCGAGCGCGAGATAACTGTCACGTGCGGAGCTACCGAGGCAATGGCGGCGGTATTCCTCGCGCTCGTCAATCCGGGTGACGAGGTAATCATCTTCGAGCCGTACTACGAGAACTACGGGCCCGACGCGATTCTCGCCGGCGCGAAGCCCGTGTTCGTTCCGCTCGAAGGCATGGAGTGGAAGCTCGATCCGGAGAAGCTGCGCGCGGCGTTCTCTAACCGAACCCGTGCCATTGTCGTCAATACGCCGCACAATCCCACCGGTCGCGTGTTCACCCGCGACGAGATTTCATTGATCGCCGAGCTGTGCCAGAAGCATGATGTGATTGCGATCACGGATGAGATCTACGAGCACATCATTTACGCGGGCAGTCACCATGCGCTGGCGACATGGCCTGGGATGAGAGAGAGAACCGTGACGATCTCCGGTCTTTCCAAGACATTCAGCTGCACCGGGTGGCGCCTTGGATACGCAATCGCTCCTGCTGAGTTTTCGTCGCCGATTCGGAAGGTGCACGACTTTCTGACAGTTGGTGCGCCGGCGCCGCTCCAGGCAGCGGGTGCGATCGGGATGGCCTTTGATGCCGACTACTACAATCACATTGCTCTCGAGTATCGGCAGCGACGGGACGTGATGGTCACGGCACTTCAGGAAGCCGGGTTCAAGTTCGCGGCTCCTGAAGGTGCGTACTACATCCTCGCGGATTTTACTGACCTCAGCGATTTGCGCGGGGTGGAGTTCGCGATGTGGCTGGCGAAGGAAGTCGGCGTGGCGACTGTGCCGGGAACGAGCTTCTATCACGACCCGAAGATGGGCGAGACGGTGACGCGGTTTGCGTTCTGCAAGCGTGCCGAGACGCTGAGTCGGGCGGCGGAGCGTCTAAGCCAGATCACGGCACAAGTCTAGTCCAGAGAAGGACCGAAGATTTTTTTTGAAAACGAGTTTACGGGCTCTTAATCAGCCTCGTCAGCTCGGATTATAGGCAATTAGTATAGTGATTTTATAGGTCTTTAGTATGGTCTTGCTTAGGCCGGCCGGCGTGTCTGGATTCTCACGGAACCGGAACAGGACTGATAGCCGAGCGATTCTTCTTCAGAACTACTGACCGGTGGTAGCGGAGCTCATGGTCGACGGCGTACAGCCAACGTGTCGCTCAGGGGATGGCGTCACGTTCCGCCGAATCATCGAACGATTCGCGCCCTCATCCAGGCGCTGGAGAATTTTTCGGCACACGCAACGCTCGATCCTGTCACGCGCGCCCTTCTGGTTCATCTCGAGTTCGTAAGACGGCGGCCACTGACGCAGCGCGGAAATCACGGAAGCCATGAACGAAGTCGATTTCCTGACCTGTCCCGAGGGCCAGCTTAGAACTCCTTATACAGGTCGGTGAGCGACCAGCAGACAGCAGGGTGGCCGCTCGCCTCCACCTCTTTGCGAAACCCGGCGCCGAAACCGCCGGCGGCCACGTAATAGAAGGGCGCGTCCGGCTTGAGTGCCGCATGACCCCACGCGCGCCCGGAATCTGCCGCGCGACGGAGCATGGCCAGGTGATCACGGTGCACTCCGACGCCGATTGCCGACCGATCCCACTTCACTGCGCCCGTCAACATTCGGCCGTCCACGAGCGGTGCGACCAGGTCGATCTCGAGCGGACGGCGAGCGCGATCGAGTCCCTCCCATCGTCCCCACCGCTTGACCAGCGGCAGATCGAGTTCCGGGGCGAGCCGGTCGTACGCCTGCGTCGCGATGCGCTCGAGCTCCAATCCCATGTAGCTGTCGAGATACGGGGCAACAGCCGACGTCCATACGCTGGCTGGTGCGTAACGCTCCAGGACTGACGCGTTCGGCGCGGTGAATCGGTGATAGAACCGGAACGCCGCATCGGCGATCGCGTAGCGCACCGCCTCGTTCGACTTCGCATCGGAGTTCCGGCGCTCCTCCAGATAACCGAGCTCGAGCAGGGTTGCGAGCTTCTCGCGAAGGGCGTGGTCGTTACGGAGGCCGGCGCGTTGCCCGACGTCATTCCTCTCAGTGCATCCGTCGGCCACCGCGCGCAGAATCGCCCGGTACTTGGACGCGTCGCGCAGTCCCTCCTCCTGGTCGAGCGCGGTTTCAACGAGGAGACGGACTTCCCCACGAGGCGAGAGCAGCAGCTCCGCTGCATTGTCCGCGAGCGGGCGTGTCGTGTCGATCCCTGCCAGGTATCGCGGCGTTCCACCGAAGATTCCGAAGGCGGTCGCGCGCTCACGAAGCCCGCGAAAAGAAGCCAGTTCAGCCGCGTGCCAATACGTGAACGGCTGGAGCTTGTGAATCCAGGCGAACCGACCGTACAGCGGCGCTCCGCCAGCAGCCAGCGCCTCCATCGTTGCGACGGCTGACCCCGCGAGCACCACGAGAAATGGGAACGCATTGCTCAGCCTGCCACCTGGCGCGTTTACGGCCGGATCTCGTGATGCCCGCAACGGACGGCGCCGCTCCAATTGCTCCCATACCGCATTGAGCTCCGAGGCGACTCCGGCTAAACCCGCGTCACCGTCAGCCAGATACTGAAACTCGTCCAGCACCATCACCGTCCGTTTGGGCGGCTTTACCTGGGCGCGGCGCTCCGCCACGTCGACGAGCAGCCGGAAAACTGTTCGCCACGTGGGGTAGTCTTCGGGCACCAGCTCCTCACCTGTCCACGCCGCAAGATCGTGAAGGAGCTGTCGCCGATTGAGCTCCGGCGTTGTTCGGGCGGCCGTGAACAGAAAGAGTTGCCCGGGAGGCCAGGCATGTGCGAGGAGGAATGTTTTTCCGACCCTGCGTCGGCCGGTCAGGAGTGCAAGCGCCGGTCGGCCGCGCTCGAGCAATGCCTGAAGTTCCATCTGTTCCTGCTCGCGATCTACCAGCAGTGTCGTCGGTGTGGTCATCGTTTGCCTCCAGTGAAGCGATGCCCGCAAAAAGCTCCGCATGCCATTATAGTTGTATGCAACTATGATTGCAAGCATTTATGTGTACAGCCCGTTGTTCGGCCACGATTCCACCATGGCTACCCGGTTTTGGGCAGGAATTTGCGCGGTGCGACCTGCCATCGTGCGAACCGTCTCGCGCAGCTGGCCAGACCGTGGCCTATGGCATCACAGTGAGAATCGGCAAAGTCTTTCTCTGGCCGCCTAACCAGCTCGCGCACCGGGCCGATCCGGCGGGATTCCGAAAGAAGAAACCGGCGAATAACAACAAGGTTGCCACCGCATTCAAAGCACCGCCCACCACGGCGCACTGACGATTTCGTCCTTTAGAAGCCGAATCTCCGGATCGCTACTGAGCAGCAATCCCCTCGTTGCGTTCGCATGTGTCTTTCGGAAATGACGAAGATGACGAGCTTCGTCTGAGCCCACATCCACACCAGATTTTACTTCAAGCGGTAAGAGCCGGCCATGTTCTTCGAGAACGAAGTCAACTTCCTGGCCCGATGCCAGGCGCCAGTGATGAATTCCTCGACCGGGAGCGGAGTCCTTCCAGACTGCAAGGTCCGATGCAACCATGTTTTCAAGATGAAAGCCTGATGGCTCACTCTCGCGCGCGGCTGCCATGGCCAGAGCGGAATCCACCATGAAAAGCTTGGGCGATTTGATGACCCGCTGGCCGGCGTTTCGCGAATACGAAGGCACCAGCTCAATGAGATAGCTTCGTCCGAGCGCATCGATCCACCGGCGTATCGTGCTTACGGCGACTCCGAGATCTTGCGAGAGTCCCGAGTAGTTAAGCTCTTGTCCAATTCTGGATGAGGCAAGCCGAAGGAACGCTTCGAATCGGTCGCTCGAATCGATTCCAATGACTTCGCGGATATCGCGACTCGCAAAGACCTGCGCATAATCACTCAGCATCCTCATGCGCTGGTCGGGCGGAGCCGCGAGCACTCGCGGAAAGCCACCTGTCTTCACGATATCGCGCCACGCCAATTGACCGCTCGCAGCAGCGCGCCTCTCGAGCTCACTAATCACATCCTGATGAGAGCCGGTGAGGAGAAAACTCCAACCCTTGTGGGACTCATCGAATCTGAGCTCGCTCAGCGTTAACGGCCGGAGGATCCGATACGCAGCTCTGCCGAGGAGCGAGTCGCCGACGGATCCTGCAATCGTTGGTTGATTCGAGCCGCTCAGCAGATAACGACCTGGCCGCTGATCCTGATCGACGATTTCCTTTATCGCCAGGAAGAGTCGTGGCGCACGCTGGACCTCATCGATGAAGGCGCCATCGGGTCCGAGGTCATCCAGGAGCCCTTCCGGATCTTCGATGGCTCGTGCGAGTACATCGCGAGAGTCAAGAGTGCAGTATGCAAACCCACTTTTGTCGGCGATCTCACGGCATAGGGTGCTTTTTCCGACCTGCCTCGCACCCATCACCGCCACGACAGGATACAGGGTCAGATCGGTTTCAAGGCTTCGCCGCAGTGCTCGTGGGTATCGAGCGTTTGCGTTAATCATCGAAAACGTTATATTGAGCTCACGCGGACAATATAACGTTTGGGGCGATTATGGCAAACGGGTATTCAAAGGACGATCTTCTCGACTTCCTGGCTCATGCGAGCGACAAGGGCCTGATGCCCGCCGCCACCGCAACTGCCCTCGGTGTCGCCAGCCGGAACGTCCTGGGCGTGCTGGGCGATGAAGAGGGGCACGACCTCAGAAAGCTTGACCTCGAGGCCGTGATCAAACGCTTCACCAACAAGCGAGCAAGAGAGTTCAATCCGTCGTCGCTGAAGGAATACGGGAGGCGACTCCATCGTGCCGTCGGGCTTTTCCTTAACTGGCGTGAAGATCCAGCGAACTTTACGGTAAAGACCAGAGCTACAGGAAAGGGAAAACAAAAGCCCCGAGCTGTTCATCCCGGGTCATCCTTCCCTGACGTAACGATAGACGACGAGCCATCGGCGCGGCACGACATTGGAGGCTACCGCTCCGCCATCCCGATACGGCCAGGGATCGTCGTCACCCTGTCGAACATTCCTCCGGACCTCACAGCGACTGAGGCAGAGCGACTCGCGACATTCATCAGAATGCTCGCTGTTAATGGATGAAACGACTCTCGCGTATGGCCGGATGTCAGCGCCTGCGGTAATCTTTCGAGTGACCTGAATTCGACTCACCCCGCAGCCTTCCCACGAAGAATCGAATTATATGGCGAAGAAGTCTTCCACTGGCTCGGCGAAGAAGAAGGCAGCCGCACCGAAGCCGACTCACTCGGGCAACGCGCGCCGAGCGGCTGCGCCCGCAGAGATGCGCGCCGATAGCTACGAACATCCCGAAGCCGAGATAGCAAACCG
>JBBSFT010000049.1:0-17138 GCA_038254845.1 Gemmatimonadales bacterium
CGAACGAATATTTTGCCAACCTCGGCATCCCGCGACTTGGATCGCACTGACCTCAACACTTCGAACCGCCGGATGCGGACCCGCATGTCCGGTGGTGTGGGAGGGGAGCAGCGGGGATCACCCGCTGCCTCCTATCCCGATCAATGCTGATGTCAGATGTCGAGGTTGCTCACATACTTGGCATTCTGCTCGATGAATAATCGGCGCGGCTCGACTTCGTCGCCCATCAGTGTCTGAAAGGTGTCGTTCGCGAGCACAGCGTCCTCCATCGTCACCTTGAGGATCGTGCGCGTTTCGGGATCCATCGTAGTTGACCAGAGCTGGCCCGGATTCATCTCGCCCAGACCCTTGTACCGCTGGATGTTGGGCTTCTTGTCTCCGTCGGTGAGACGGCCCACATAGTCAGCTCGCTCCTTCTCGTCGTATGCGTAGTAGACATCCTTCCCTCGGGCAACCTGGTAGAGAGGTGGCTGCGCGATATAGATGAATCCGGACTCGATGAGCTCGGGCATCTGCCGGTAGAAGAACGTGAGCAGCAGCGTGCGAATGTGTGCCCCGTCGACGTCGGCGTCGGTCATCAGGATGACCTTGTGATAGCGCACGTTCTCGAGCGTGAACTCTTCCTTGATTCCCGCACCGATCGCGGTGACGATCGTTCTGATCTCCTCATTGCCGAGGATCTTGTCGATGCGCGCACGCTCGACGTTGAGGATTTTTCCGCGTAGCGGAAGGATTGCCTGGAACGCGCGGTTGCGGCCCTGCTTGGCCGATCCGCCGGCACTGTCGCCTTCGACGAGGTAGATCTCGCAAAGAGCGGGGTCACTCAGCGAGCAGTCGGCGAGCTTGCCGGGAAGATTGCCAATGTCGAGCGCGGATTTCTTGCGGGTAAGATCGCGGGCTTTGCGCGCGGCTTCACGTGCGCGGGCGGCGGATACGGCTTTCTCGATGATGATATTCGCAACACGCGGATGCTCTTCGAGATATGAGCCAAGCATCTCGTTCACCACGGTCTTGACTGCGCCCTCGACTTCGGAGTTGCCAAGCTTTGTCTTTGTCTGCCCCTCGAACTGCGGCTCGCGGACCTTCACCGATAGAACGGCCGTGAGACCCTCGCGCACGTCATCACCGCTCAGCGTGACGTCGCCACCCTTCTTGGTCGCGTTCTTTGACGCATATGCGTTGATCGTTCGCGTGAGCGCGGCCTTGAAGCCGGTGAGGTGCGTTCCACCTTCGTGCGTATTGATGTTATTGACGAAGGAGAAGACACTCTCGTTGTAGCCGTCGTTGTACTGAAATGCCAGCTCAATTCCGACATCGTCGCGATCGGTTTCGATGTACACGATTTCGGTGTGAAGCGGCTTCCGTGACGTGTTGAGATACTGAATCATCTCGCGGAGGCCGCCCTTGGCGAGGAACATCTCGATCTTTTCCTGGCCCTCGCGCTCGTCCCGCAGGTGAATCTCGATGCCCTTGTTGAGAAACGAGAGCTCGCGAAGCCTGTTTGCGACGGTGTCGTAATCGTACCGCAGCTCGGTGAAGATCTCCGCGTCAGGCTTGAACCACACTTTGGTGCCGGTATCGCGCGCCCCAACCTTGCCTAGAACCGTGAGCTTCGTGCGCGTGTAGCCGCGAACGAAGTCCATGAAGTGCTCCTTGCCATCGCGCTTGACCCAGACCTTGAGCTGCTCCGACAACGCATTCACGACGGAGACGCCGACGCCGTGAAGTCCACCGGACACCTTGTAGGTGCTCTTGTCGAACTTACCCCCGGCATGAAGTACTGTCAGCGCGAGCTCGACTCCCGGAATTTTTTCTTCGGCGTGGATATCAACCGGAATTCCGCGGCCGTCGTCGATAACGGTGATGGAATCGTCGGCGTGAATCGCGACTTCGATCCGCGTCGCGTGACCCGCCAGTGCCTCATCGATCGAGTTGTCAACGACTTCGTAAACGAGGTGATGCAGACCGCGGGATGATGTCGAGCCGATGTACATGCCCGGGCGTTTCCGCACTGCCTCCAGGCCCTTCAGTACCTGAATCTGCCCCGCGTCGTAGCGGCTTCCAGTCGCTGTTGCTGTCTTCGCCATTTAGTCCGAGAGGTCGAAAAGGAAGGGGCCGAACATTACCCGAAAACCAATTGCTCGGCAGCTTTAATAATCTAATGGCGAAAGGCGCTTCTCGCAACGTATTGGTGTAGTTCTAACACTTTACCGTTTAACGACTTAACGCTGCAGCTGGAACCTGATTTTCCGGACCCTTCCGCGCCCCTCTCCACCGTTCAAAGCCGTGAGCAGTTCCGGCTCCATCAGCGAGAGCTCCGTCATCCAGGAATTCGTGGTGACAGCGATGAAAAGAGTGCCGTCGGGAGTGATCGACAATGGCTTGGTCACAGCCGCGATCTGCGGCCCCACTACATTCGGCCAGTCAGTCACCGCCCCGGATTGCTCGAGCCGTTTTGCCAGCACACCCTTGCCGAGGAAACCGGCCAGCGCGTCCGCAATCGAAACCGGCTTCCGTGGCTTGTCGCTCATGCAGATGTCGTCGCCACGACACCGCGCCTGATAAACCGCCGCTCGAGCTCCAGCAGCTCGGGTGGAATATCAGTCTCACGCGGAACAACCAGCACGGTCTGGCCAAGGCCTGCCCCCCTCAACAATCCCAGAATTTTCGCCGAGCGCAGCGAGTCGAGCTCGGCAAATGGATCGTCGAGTAGCAACAGCGGCGCGAGGCCTCGGGCACCCCGCAATGTCGCTCCCTCGAGAATCCGAAGCGCGATTGCCGCCGTCCGCTGCTGGCCCGCCGATCCAAACACGCGAAGCTCGCGTCCGTCAAGAGTCAGATTCAGGTCATCGCGATGCGGACCGGAGTGTGTTATCCCGCGCCTGATGTCGTGACGCCGCTGTCTCGCGAGCGAGTCCGCCAGCGCCTCGGCCGGATTTGTCTCCTTCGCCTGAGCGCTGCTATACGACATCCGCGCCGCGCCGACCTCGCCGATCGCCGCCGTCAACCGGGAGAACTCGTCGGCGTTGTCTCTCACCCATCCAGCCCGCTCTCCGAGAATCGTCGCCCCATGCCGGGCGAGCGCGGGCTCCCACACGGCGACCGCTGAATCATCGTCGCCCCTCACCGCATCACGCAGGGCCGCGTTGCGGCGCGCGAGCGCGGCTCGATAGCTCTGGAGTGCATTCAGGTACCGCCGGGACGAAAGCGCCAGCGCGAGATCGAGAAACCGCCGGCGCTCGGCCGGGCCGCCGCCAATCATCTGGATGTCGCGGGGCGAGAACTTCACCGACGGAAGCGCTCCGAACGCATCGCTCAACCGCGGTGTGACCGATCCATCCAGAGTCACCTTCTTTTTCCTCGCACCCAGATCGAAGCCAACTGACATCTCGTGCACGTCGTTCGTGGATGACCGGGTCGCGATGTGAAATGCTGTCGCGCCAAACCTGACGAGGTCCTGATCGCGGGCCCCCCGTGCGCTGCGCAGCACCTGCATGTAGTAAATGCTCTCGAGCAGATTCGTCTTGCCCTGGCCATTGTCGCCGACAATCGCGAGCCCGTCCTCAGGGATGTTTAGCTCGAGCTTCTCGAAGTTGCGAAAATCCCGGCACGACAAGTGTCGCAGCCAGACGCGCGGCGCGCTCACCTGCCGTGAAACGCCGGCGCCCGCTTCTCGAGAAACGCCCTCATTCCCTCTGCCATGTCGTCGCTGGCCGCGAGCAGCCCGAAGTGATTGGCCTCGAGTACGAGACCTTCCTCGAGCGACATCTCCAGGCCGCGGTCGATCGCTTCGATGCAGAGAGCGACGGCAAGCGGGCCGTTGGCGAGGATCGCGTTCATCATTTCGAGTGCGGCCGTCATCAGCTCCTCGGCCGGCACGATCTTGTTTACAATTCCCAGACGCCACGCCTCGGCCGCATCGACGATCTCGGCCGTCGCGATCAGCTGGATGGCGCGACCTTTCCCGATCAACCGAGCCAGCCGCTGAGTGCCGCCGTAGCCCGGACACGTCCCCAGCTTTACCTCCGGCTGGCCGAATTTCGCTTTCTCGGAAGCGATTCTGATGTGGCATGCGAGCGCCAGCTCGCAACCGCCGCCCAGGGCGAAGCCGTTGACCGCGGCGATGACTGGCTTCGGGGAGGTTTCGAATCGGCGAAAAATTTCCTGTCCGCCTCGCGATCTTGCCTTCGCGATGGTCGGGGTCTGGCTCGAGAGCTCGGTGATATCTGCGCCGGCAACGAACGCTCGCCCCGCGCCCGTGACGATGAGCCCGCCGATGTCATCCCGCGTCCTGACCTCATCGATCGCCTTCCCAAGCTCGGCGATTGTTGCATCGTTGAGGGCGTTGAGCTTGTCGGGGCGGTTGACCGTGAGCGTCGCAATGCGGTTCTCAACCGCGAGTGTCAGGAATTCATAGGTCATGGCGCGCGAGTTGAGGTGGGACGTTGTCGAGTGTAATGTACCGGCCGAACAATCGTTCGCCTACTGGAGATGCATGGCTGAGAAATGGATTCGCCGGAACGGATCGAAGACCAGCGGATTTCATTACGTGACTCCGGGCGGCAAGCGGATTCGCGAGCGAAAAATTCTCGATCGCATCGACGCGCTGCGCATTCCGCCTGCATGGAAGGAAGTGCACATCGCCGTCAACGCGCGCGCACCGATCCAGGTTTGGGGACTCGATGCGCGCGGGCGAAAGCAGTATCGGTATCATCCCCGCGCGGTGCAGAAAGGAGAAATCCGCAAATTCTATCGCGTCGCGCAACTGGGTCGGGATCTCCCGACGCTGCGCGAGATCTTTCTGAAAGATCTCAGACGGCGCGATTTCTCGATGGAGCGAGTCGCCGCGGGCATCGTGCTCCTCATCGGCGAGTCGTTCATTCGGGTCGGCAGCGACCGGTATGAGAAAGAGAACAACACGTTCGGCATCACGACCCTGCGCAAGTCGAACGTGTCAGTCACCGATGACGCGATCAATTTTCGCTATGTCGGGAAGCGTTCGATCGCGCACTTCCGCGCCGTCAAGAACGCGGCCCTCGCGCGGTTTGTGAGCTCGCTCATGTATACGCCCGGTCCGCGTCTCTTTCGGTATCGGCGCGATGGCGACTGGCTCAATATCAATGCGCGGGACGTGAACGAGTACATTCAGTCGGCGGTGAACTTTCCGTACACGGCAAAAGATTTCCGCACCTGGGGCGGAACCCTTCGCGCGGCCACCGTTCTCTCCGAGATCGGCAGTGGCAAGAACGAGAACGCGCGCAAGAAAGACGTCGTCATGACCGTCCGGATGGTCGCGAGCGAACTTGGAAATACGCCGGCGATTCTGCGGAAGTCGTATGTGCATCCGGCCATCCTCAGCAAATATCTTCAGAACGGCTCGCGCATCGGGCTGGCGCCGCGGGCAAGCAAACGCCGCGAATCAGCCGCCGCGCATACCGCCGATGAGCGCGCTTTGATCGCGTTTCTCGATGAGCACGCACCAGAGCGCCGCAAGGCGCGACGCGACGATTAGCCCGGTAACGCTGAAATGAAGCACGTGCTCGCGATCGATCAGGGAACGACTGGCACGACCTGCCTCGTCATATCCGCTGAAGGTCGAATCGCCGGCCGCGGCTATCGCGAGATCACTCAACACTACCCGCATCCCGGTTGGGTCGAGCACGACGCAAGCGAGATCTTCGACCGAACAATCGACGCGGCGCGGGACGCAATCGGTCAATCCGGCGTTCATCCGGATGCGGTCGGCATCACCAACCAGCGTGAGACGATCATCGTGTGGGATCGCGTAACCGGCAAGCCGCTTGCTCCCGCGATTGTCTGGCAGGACCGCCGCACCGCGGCGCGGTGCCGCGAGCTCGGCGACAACGCTTCACACATCACCGCATTGACTGGACTTCCCGTCGATCCGTATTTCTCGGCCACGAAGCTCGAGCTTCTTCTCGCGATTCCGGAGATCGCAGCGAAAGTCAGCGCTGGTGACGTGCTCGCCGGCACCATCGACACGTGGCTGCTCTGGAAGCTTACCGGCGGCGCAGTGCACGCAACTGATCCGACGAATGCATCACGTACGCTGCTGTTCGATATCGGCAATCGTGTGTGGAGTGATGATCTGCTCGGCACGTTCAACGTACCGCGCGCGGTGCTGCCGGATGTCAGAACGTCCAGCGGCGATTTTGGGGTCACAACAGCCGATCACTTTGGAGGAGAGATCCCGATTTGCGGCGTCGCCGGCGATCAGCAGGCGGCGCTCTTCGGACAGGGTTGCGTTGCGGCCGGACAGGGCAAGAACACATATGGAACGGGAGCCTTCCTCCTTCTAAACACCGGCGCGACGAGACCGCAGGCCGGGGAAGGGATTCTGGCGACTATCGCGTGCGACGAACGCGGGGAGGCTGCCTACGCCCTCGAGGGCTCGATTTTCATCGCGGGCGCAGCGATTCAGTGGCTCCGCGACGGGCTCGGGATAATTGGCGATGCCGCGGAATCAGAGCCGCTCGCGCGGGGACTCGCCTCGAACGATGGCGTTTACTTCGTTACCGCTCTCACGGGGCTCGGTGCGCCGCGCTGGAACCCTGACGCGCGCGGAACGATCGTCGGGTTGACGCGAGGAACGACACGTGCACACCTGGCCCGCGCCGCGCTCGAAGCGATGGCGTACGGAACCGCCGACGTTCTTGACGCGATGCGCGCGCAAAGCGGAGTCGCATTCGATGTGCTGCGGGTCGATGGCGGTGCGACGGTCAACGGCTGGCTGATGCAGTTCCAGGCGGACATCCTTGGCGTGCCGGTCGAGCGGCCGGAGATTGTCGAAACGACGGCCCTCGGCGCGGCTGGTCTGGCCGGCATTGCATCAGGAGTCTGGAACGACGCGGAGGAGTTTCTGTCTGTCCGCCGATATGTAAGATTTCAGCCATCAATGGCCGACACCCAGCGCTCGATGCTGCGCGGTGGCTGGAATCGCGCGGTCGAGACCGCCCTCTATTGGGCTCAACACGAATGTCGGACGGAGACCTAATGAGACATGCCTCAACCGCTGCGGTGACGCTCTGCGCAACGGCGCTCGGCCTCGTCGCAGGCTGTTCGCCTCAGCCGGGAATACCGGCATCGTCGCCGATTCAGGTGGGGACAACCTCAATGATGGAAGAACAGACAACACTCGTCACGCTGACCGGCACGATTTACGGAACGCTCGAGCTTCCCGCAGCGTCGAAACCCGTTCCCGTCGTCCTGATCATTGCCGGATCGGGCCCAACAGACCGCGATGGCAATTCGAAAGTGCTGCCGGGTGCCAACAACAGTCTCAAGCTGTTCGCGAGCGGACTCGCGACTCGCGGAATCGCGACTGTTCGGTATGACAAGCGCGGAATTGCAGCAAGTGCAGCCGCGATGGGAAAGGAAGAAGATCTTCGGTTCGACAACTATGTATCCGACGCCGAACGTTGGATTGAGAAGCTTCGCGCTGACAGGCGATTCTCGACCGTCTCGGTGGCGGGCCACAGCGAAGGATCACTGATCGGTATCATCGCCGCGCGCGAAGGCGGCGCCGACGGTTACATCTCGCTCGAGGGCGCTGGAAGAAAGCCATCTCAAATCCTGGTCGAGCAGCTCACGCCGCAGATCGCGCCCGACGCACTGGCAACCGCAAAGCACCTGATGGACCTGATCGATCGGGGCGAGCCGGCTGACGCCACACCTGTTCCTCCGATGCTGATGGGTCTCTTCAGGCCGAGCGTGCGGCCGTATCTCGTGTCGTGGTTCAAGTACGATCCGGCGGTCGAGATCGCGAAGCTTCGAATTCCAGCACTCGTTGTGCAGGGAGCGACTGACATTCAGACCAGCATGACCGATGCGAATGCCCTTGCCGCCGGGTATCCCGGCGCTCGACTGCTGAAGATTGAGGGGATGAATCACCTTCTGAAAACAGCGCCGGCAGGGCGAGCAGAGCAAATGGCTACGTACTCGGATCCGTCTCTGCCGGTAGTTCCGCAGCTGATCGGTGAGGCCGCGGCGTTTGTTAAGTCTCTCAAGAAGAAATCCTGAGGGCGGCGCGAGCCGTACTTTGTCGAATGGGAATGCAACACATCCTCCGAGTAGTCGCGTTGTCAGTCACGCTTATGGCACTCGTGGCGCCGGCCGCCTCGGGGCAGGGAATGGTGACAACGCTCGGGGTCGTGGCCGGCACCGATGTCGGTGTTCTCCGGACCGATTCGCTGCCTGTTCATTCGCTCACGCCGAGGGACACGTTCCTTGGCCCCGACAAGGTCAAGCACTTTCTCATGTCGGCATTCATCGAAGACCTTGGATTTGGCGGGTTGCGGACCCTCGGCACGAGCCGCGGGGTTGCAATCGGAGTGGCGTCGGCGGTGACCGTAGCGGCAGGCGTGGGCCGCGAGATTCACGACGGGCGGACAAAAGGACTGTTCAGCTTCGGCGATCTCACGTGGGATGCACTCGGGCTGGCCGCCGGGGTGCTCGTCATCTCCCATTCACAGCGATAGTGCGTAACGGACTCTATATTCCGTAGCTAATGAAACCTCGCACGAAATTCCTTCTCGGCGGCGCTCTGCTGCTTGGCACTGCCGGGTATCTGATGGCCAGCTCCATCAAGGACACGGCTGTCTATTACCTCACGCCAGGGGAGCTGTCGGCAAAGACCGTTGCCGACCCTACCTTTTTTGAAACTGGCGTGAAGGTTGGCGCCCGAGTCGTGCCTGGGTCGATCAAGCGCGAAGCGGGAGGCCGCGAGGTTGCGTTTGCAATCAGCGACGGTGCCAAGACCTACAACGTGATCTATCGCGGAATTACTCCGGATACGTTTACGGACGGTGTCGATGTCGTGGTAGAAGGCCGGCTCAGTCACGATGGAACGTTTCACGCGACGACGCTGCTCGCCAAGTGCGCGTCGCGCTACGAGAACGCGCCCGACAAGTACAAAGCAACTCCCGCCTACCGCGCGGCAGCCACCGGCGCGTGATCCTCATCGGTGAGCTGTCGCTCTGGGTTGCGCTGCTGATGGCGACCTGGGCGGCAACGGTGTCCTTCGCCGGTGGAGCACTTAACCGGCGCGATCTGACGGTCAGCGGCGAGCGTGCGATCCATGTGACCCTCGCGATGGTCGTGCTTGCGTCGGCAGGGTTATGGACCGCGCTCTTCACGCACGACTTCTCGATCAAGTACGTCGCGTCGTTCACGAGCGCGAACCTGCCGAAGATCTACACGTTCACCGCGTTCTGGGCCGGGCAGTCGGGATCGATGCTGTTCTGGTGCCTCGTCCTCGCGTCGTATTCATCGATCGCCGTCTACACCAACCGGAGCCGTAATCGCGCGCTGATGCCGTACGTCTCGGGTACGCTCGCGATCGTTCTCATCTTCTTCCTCGCTACGCTGTGCCTCGGCGCCAATCCGTTCGAGCGGCTCGACTGGATTCCGCCTGATGGACGCGGCATGAATCCGCAGCTCCAGAACCCGGGCATGGCGATCCATCCGCCGAATCTGTATCTGGGCTATGTCGGAACGACGGTTCCGTTCGCGTTCGCGATCGCCGCTCTCATCACGCGACGACTCGACGCCGAGTGGCTCGTCGCGGTGAGAAAATGGACGCTGCTGTCGTGGTTCTTCAACACGACTGGAATCATCCTCGGCATGTGGTGGGCGTATGTTGAGCTTGGGTGGGGCGGGTACTGGGCGTGGGATCCCGTCGAGAATGCGTCGCTGCTTCCCTGGCTGGTCAATACGGCGTTCCTGCATTCGATCATGGTCCAGGAAAAGCGCGGCATGCTCCGGAAATGGAACGTCACGCTAGTGGTTTCGACATTCCTGCTGTCGATCTTCGGCACGTTCATCACGCGAAGCGGAATCATCTCGAGCGTTCATTCGTTCGCGCAGTCCCCGGTCGGGAACTGGTTTGCCGGTTTTCTGATCGTGGCGATTATTGCGACGGCCTACCTCGTGACGACTCGCCTCAAGGACCTTGAGGCAACAGCAAATCTCGAGAGCATGATCAGCCGCGAAGCGGCGTTCCTTTATAACAACGTCGTGCTCGTCGGGATCGCGTTCTCAGTGCTATGGGGAACGCTGTTCCCGATCATCACCGAAGCCGTGCGCGGTGAGAAGATCACCGTCGGGCCTCCGTTCTTCAACGCGGTGAACATTCCGCTTGGACTCACGTTGTTGTTGTTGACCGGTATTGGGCCCCTGATCGCCTGGCGCCGCGCATCAGTCGCAAATCTTCAGCGACAGTTTCTCGGACCGGTTGTCGGCGGCCTGACGACCGGTTTTGTCCTCGCGCTTTTCGGCATGCGTGATATCGCGGCGCTCATCGCGTACACGTTTGCCGGATTCGTTACGATGACGGTGACGCAGGAGTTCTACAAGGGCGTCGGTGCACGTAGGAAGATGTACAACGAGACTGCTGTACCGGCATTCGGGCGACTCATCGCGCGCAATCGCCGGCGTTACGGGGGTTACATCGTCCATATGGGCATTGTCGTGATTTTCGCGGCGTTCGCCGGGCTCGCTTTCAAGAAAGAGTTCGACGTCAATCTCAAGGACGGCGATGTTCGCGAGCTGACCGATCCGTTCGGTCGCAAGTGGAAGTTCGTGAGCCAGGGAATCTCCCAGTACAATCTCCTGAATCGTCAGGTGACGGCTCTTGCTCTCGACGTGAGCAGGGATGGAAAGCCCGAGGGCGTTCTCACGACCGAGAAGCGCCAGCATGTGGACAGCCGCGGCGTCCCGACGTTCGAGCCCTCCACCGAAGTCGGAATCATGGGGTCGTGGCGCCAGGACGTATATGTCGTGCTCGCCGGAATTCGTGAAGACGAAGTGGCCGAAATTCGCGTGACGTTCAATCCGCTCGTGAGATGGGTGTGGCTTGGTGGCGGGCTGATGGCGATTGGCGGACTCATCGTCATGTGGCCCCAGGCGCGACGCCGGCGCGTCGAGAGCGGATACGCGGCGGTGATGGAGCCTGCGGCGCCCGTCGTCCGCGAGCCCGAGCTGGCGGGCGTCTGATGCCCAACCGACGTCAGTTCGTTGGAATGATCGCGGGTGCCGGAGCGTCTGCTCTTATCGGGCGACCAGCCACGGCAATGCAGACCACGCAATCTTTTGCGGGTCCGATGCAACAGGATGCGTATCGCCCGGTGAAGCTTGCGCCGATTGCCGGTGCAGCGCCGTCAATGAGCGATGAGAAGCGAGACGCTCTCGAGCATCAGATCAAATGCCAGTGCGGGTGCGTGCTCGATGTCTACACCTGCCGGACGACGGACTTCTCGTGCGGCGTGTCACCGGCAATGCATGGAGATGTCATGGCGCTCGTGCAGGGTGGGCACGGCGCCCCGGAAATTCTCTCGGCGTTTCAGAAAGTCTACGGCGAGCAGATTCTCATGGCTCCGCTTCGCTCGGGTTTCAATCTCGTTGGCTACACGCTTCCGTTTGCCGCCTTGCTTACGGGCGGCCTCGT
Organism: Gemmatimonadales bacterium; assembly: GCA_038254845.1. Taxonomy (GTDB): domain Bacteria; phylum Gemmatimonadota; class Gemmatimonadetes; order Gemmatimonadales; family Gemmatimonadaceae; genus UBA4720. The sequence continues at coordinate 11,465 of JBBSFT010000049.1, forward strand.
TGTCGCGGGGCTCATTCGCCGATGGGGCGCGGCCGAGCGGCAGACACTTCGGCCAGTGGGCGTGTCGGTGAATGCCACGAGCGCCGAGCTCGACGCACTCGACGCTGCTGTCCGGGACGATAGTTGACGCCTCTCATCGTCGGGACCGTACTTGCCCTGCTCGCGCTATCGTTTGTGCTTTACCCGCTGTTAGTGAGCGATGGAACGCTAAATACTTCCCGCGGAATTCTCACCAACGACCCGCGCGATCCCGATCGAAACACCGCCGTCGATGCGTTGCGTGAGATCGAGTTCGATCGCGCGACGGGAAAGCTCTCCGATGCAGACTATGGTGAACTCAAGGCGTCTTACACTCAACGCGCGCTTGCCGTGATGCGATCGTCAGGCGCCGCCGTGTGTGATGTCTGTGGGCCGCGGCCGGAGCACGATGCCCAGTTCTGCTCGACCTGTGGCCGTCCGGTGTCGCGCTAGGCGCTACACCTCGAGGCTCTCGAGCTTCTTGCGCGCGATGTTCAGCGGCACCACGGTCGCGATGATGCACACAACCCCAGCCAGCCCGAACCCGATCACCATCGTCATCGGATCCTGCTTCGAGCCGAACGACTTCGAGGCGATATAGCTGAACACCGGTCGCGCCTCGAGCGTAATCACACAGCCGATCATGACGATTGACGCCATCATAAACAGCAGTCCGCCGAAAGACGTCGGTATCTGAGCCGCGTTCTCGGTCTCGAACCGCGGAAACAACGCGCCGAACCCAACCGCCAGCCCGGCGATCGCAAACGTCATCATGGTTATCGTAATGACAGAGACGGCCATGATAAAGTTGGTGACGTGCATCAGCACCCCAGTCGTCAGCACGAGCGCCATCGCAAAGAAGAGAAGCGGCAGCGTCCCGACCCAGAACTTCGACCACAGCAGCTCTCGCATCGCCAGCGGGCTCGACCGCAGCAGCCACATCGTCCGGCCCTCAAGACTGATTCCCGGAAAAATGAATCGCGCGGCAATCGACGCCAGCACAAATCCGGCAAGCACCAGATGAGGAACGGAATCAGATTCGAGATGAAGAACGTGACGCCTTCGCCCTTCGTCGGCAAAAACTTGATGTTGAAGATGTAGACGATCACGAGCACGCCGAGAAGGATCAACTGCGACCATTGTATCGTGTCGTGCAAGAATAGTCTCACTTCCGTCAGCACCAGCTCTTGTCTCACCAGGCCGAGCGGTGTCAGCAACTTCCTGAACGCGCCCGAGAAAACACCCTGGCGAACCCACCGGTCGCCACTCTCCTGCGCCTTCGTGTGACCGATCGCATACAGCGCGCGGTGGAGAAGCGCTCCAATCACCACGAACGCTGCTGCCGTTGACCACAGCAGGTAGAGGGTCAGCGCATCGGGCTCTTCACCAAGCCAGCTCATGATCGCGGTCTGCACCCACTCGCTCGGCAAATACGGCGAGGTGGGCGTCTTGAGAACCGAGATGAACTCGACAAGAGATCTGCTCGAGGCCTTCCGTCCCGTTGCTGGAGCTCGCTCTCAGCTCGTCCATCGTACCGAGCGCGCGGATCTTCCCACCCTGGATGATTCCAATCCTGTCGCACATCGTGTCGGCCACTTCGAGCGTGTGGGTCGACATCATGATCGTGTGACCGCGGTGGGTGTATTCGCCAAAGAGGTCTTTGAGAATTCGCGCCGCTTTTGGATCGAGCCCAACCATCGGCTCGTCGACGACAATCACGTCCGGCTTGTGAATGAATGCGCTCGCGATGATAAGCTTCTGCCGCATCCCATGGCTGTAGCTCTCGACGAGCTCGTCGCGCCAGTTGTCGAGGTCGAACAGCGACAGCAGTTCGTGCCCGCGATGCTCGATCTCCTTTCCATTCTGGCTATCTCATCCGCAACGTTGTCGTCTTGCCGGCTCCATTCGGTCAAAGAAATCCGAAAAGTTCGCCTTCCGGGACTGTCAGGTCCAATGCATCTACGGCGGTGAACGATCCGTAGCGCTTCGTGAGTGCGTTGAGTGGAATCATTGCCCTCCTATGACGAACAGAGGGCCTCGGTGGTAAAGCCTACGTTTTTGGTGCAGGGGGCTTCGCCAGCATGCGCACGCTGTCCGCCTTCGTCAGATGATCCCGCTTCCAGTTGACGAACGACATTTCATATGTCGTTCGCGAAAGCGAGATGCCGCCCGGCTCGGTTGCCCACAGCAACCTTCCGGAGACATCGACCCACACCGTGAGCGGCGCATTCTTTCCGCCGATTTTCCAGCCTTTGACGGATGTTTGATGAGCCTTCATCCATCGGCCGGATGCAGAGTCGAGTGCAGCGCTGTCGGGCACGAGAAACAACGAGTCCGCTTCGATTCTGAGACTCGCCGAATCGACTGAGCGTGACAGCGGATTAAAAATCGCAACGGTAATGGAGTCGCCGATCTTCGGGTCAGCCTTGAGCATCAGCGGCAGCGGTGCAACCGTTGGAACGAATACCGGCAACGTCGGCAGAATCTCCCTGGTGACCGGCTTGTTACGTCCATCGGTTGTCGTCACGCGAAGTGTCTTGTCTTCTCCTTCCTGAATCACGCCGCGAAGGGTGAATGAAGTCAGGTCGCCAACCGAGCGAATCACGAAATCGCGGAGCCGCATACCGCGTGTGAAGCGGGCATCCGACCGTGCCTCGAGCTTGAGCACTTCCTTGCCGACCGGAATCGCACCGCGCACGAAATCGACGGTCACGATCCGATCCTTCGTCGTGTCAACCGTTGACGACGCGGCACCGACCTGCGAGCCCGATTGCTGAACGGTGTAGTAGTACGTGTTGGGCGAAATCCGAAGCCCGGCCTGAACGAGCAATTGCTCCGGACTGTGATTGCTGTTTCGACGGTACAGAAACACGAGTCCGATAACCCACAGTGCGACGACTGCGAGTCCGATGAATTTCCGATTCACGCGAGCGTCAGGCTCGTTTCGCTGTTGATCCAGCCGAGGTAACGCTCGAGTCCGCCGGTGACGGGAATCGCGAGGAGCTCGGGAACCTTGTAGGGATGGAGCTCGGCGAATGCGCGGCGGAGTCCTTCGACACAGCCCGAGCGCGTCTTCAGCATCACGACGGCTTCCTGTTCATCGGCGATCTTGCCTTCCCAGCGGTAGATCGACCTCGCGCCGCCGTGAACTGTTCCGCAGGCGATGAGTCGTCGATCGAGAAGCGCCCGAATGAGCGCGACCGCCTCGTCGGTGTTGGCGATGGTGGTGAGTACGACAACGGCATCCGTATGCGACAAGCTCGTTTCCCGGTAAAGGCTGCACGAAGATAATACGAGCCTGAGAAACGAGTGTCACTCGATTTGCCTGTGGCGACTAATGGGCGATTGATGGGCGGAATACTCCGAATCGCTTAACCTCGTTAACTTACGAAGCTATGCCAGAAGAAGCGCTCATCGTCCGCGGAGCGCGTGAGCACAACCTCCGCAACATCGACGTCACCATCCCACGCGACCGGCTGACAGTCATCACCGGCCTCTCGGGCTCGGGCAAGTCATCGCTGGCGTTCGATACCATCTACGCCGAAGGCCAGCGCCGCTACGTCGAATCGCTGTCAGCCTACGCCCGCCAGTTCCTCGGCCTGATGGAAAAGCCCGACGTCGATTCAATCGAAGGGCTTTCCCCCGCAATCTCGATCGAGCAGAAAACGGCCGGCCACAATCCGCGCTCCACTGTCGGCACGGTCACCGAGATCTACGACTACCTCCGCCTGCTCTACGCCCGCGCCGGTACGCCGCATTGCCCGAATTGCGGCCGCCCGGTCGAAAAACAGAGCGCCGGCCAGATCGCCGGTTCGATTCTGAGCTGGCCCGAGGGATCGAAGATCGAAATCCTCGCGCCACTCGTCCGCGGCCGCAAAGGCGAATTCAAGGAGCTGTTCGAGTCCGCCCGAAAACAGGGCTTTGTCCGCGCCTATGTCGATGGCGAGCTCGCCGAAGTCGCGAACCCGCCGAAGCTCAACCGCAAACTGAATCACAGCATTTCAGTCGTCGTTGATCGACTCGTGGTTCGCGCCGATGATCGCGCGCGACTCGCCGATTCAGTCGAGACAGCGCTCAAGCTTTCCGACGGTCTCATCGAAGTCACGCGCCAGGACGATCACACCACGCATCTCTTCTCGGAGAAGTACGGCTGCCCAGTCTGTGGCATCTCGCTTCCGGAGCTCGAGCCGCGGCACTTCTCCTTCAACTCTCCATTCGGCGCATGCCCCGACTGCGGCGGCCTCGGCGTCCGGCGAGAAGTCAGCGAGCAGCTCATCCTCGGCGATCCGAGCATCTCGATTCTCGAAGGAGTCATCCTGCCGTGGGGCGAGCCCGACGGGTATCTGCGGAAAGTGATTCTGCCCGGCCTCGCCAAACAGTTCGGGTTCTCGCTGAATGCGGCGTGGGGAGACCTGTCGCAGCACGCGCGCGATGTGATGTTGTACGGATCGTCGGGCAGGCGCGGCGGAAAGAGCGACGCGGCGGGCAAGTGGGAAGGAGTCATCGCCAACGTCCAGCGCCGATACAACGAAACCGAGTCCGACTCCGTTCGCATTGGTCTCGATGACTACATGCAGGCGCGGCCTTGCACGACGTGTCACGGCCGCCGCCTCAAGGCCGAATCTCTCGCCGTGACGATCGCCGGCAAGAATATCGGCGAGGTCACCGAATACCCTATCACTGGGTCGCTCGAATTCTTCGAGTCCGTTCCTGTGCGTGATGAGAACAACAAGCCCGGTCTCGATCCCGACATCGCCGGGCCGATTCTCAAGGAGATTCGCGAGCGTCTCCGATTTCTCAATGACGTCGGCCTCGACTATCTGACGCTCGGACGTTCAGCGGAATCGCTCTCCGGCGGTGAAGCTCAACGCATTCGCCTCGCGACGCAGATCGGATCGCGGCTCGTTGGAGTTCTCTACATTCTCGACGAGCCTTCGATCGGGCTCCATCAGCGAGACAACGCGCGCCTCCTCGCAACACTCCGTCACCTGCGCGACCTCGGCAACACTGTCATCGTCGTCGAGCATGACGAAGAGACAATGCGTGAAGCCGACTACCTCATCGACCTCGGCCCCGGCGCCGGAAAGCACGGTGGTATCGTGATCGCCGAGGGAACGGTGGATGAGGTTGCTGCGCATCCGGCGTCGATTACCGGTCGCTATCTGCGCGGCGAGGTCTCGATTCCGATTCCGGAGCATCGGCGCCTGGCAGATCCGGCCCGAGTCATTCGCATCGAGGGCGCGCGAGAGCACAATCTGCGCGACGTTACTACCGACATTCCGCTCGGACTCTTTGTCGCAATCACCGGAGTGTCTGGTTCCGGAAAGTCCACGCTCATCGAAGACATTCTGCACAATGCGCTCGCGCGCCATTTCTATCGGGCGCGGGTAGTTCCGGGGGCGCACACGCGCATCACCGGGCTGCATCATATCGATAAGGTCATCGACATCGACCAAAGCCCGATCGGCCGTACGCCGCGCTCCAATCCGGCGACGTACACGGGCCTGTTTACTCCGATTCGCGAGCTGTTTGCGGAAATGCCCGAAGCAAAGATTCGCGGCTATGGGCCGGGACGTTTTTGTTTCAATGTGAAGGGCGGACGCTGCGAAGCGGGTGTAGGCGACGGTCTCTTGAAGATAGAGATGCATTTTCTTCC
>JBBSFT010000050.1:0-16952 GCA_038254845.1 Gemmatimonadales bacterium
ATGGCGATCGACATGGCCTGCTCCTGGAATATCGGGATGCCCTGCGTCCTCTTGAGAATCGGCTCGAGATCGGGATGCGGATACGTCACTGGCTCCATCCCACGCCGCCGCGCCGTGTATGGATGAACGAACTTCGCCTGAATCGGTCCGGGCCTGATCAACGCTACCTGCACCACGATGTCATACAACCTGTCCGGCAACGTGTGCAGTATGCTCGCGATCTGCGCACGACTCTCGATCTGAAACGTCCCGATGGTCTCGCCCCTGCAGATCAGGTCGTAAGTCTTCTTGTCACCCTGAGGGAGCTTGTACATCTGGGGCCTCTTGCCCGTCCTCGTCTCGATGTAATCGAACGCTCGTCTCACCAGCGACATCGCACCGAGCCCGAGAAAATCGAACTTCGGTACTCCAACCGTATCGAGATCATCCTTGTCGAACTGCACGATCGTCCGCCCCATCGTCGTATGCTCGATCGGCATGTAATCACCAAGCGGCATTGACGACAACACAAATCCACCAACATGCGTCGCCCTCAACCGCGGCAGATTCTCAAACGCCGCCATCCCTAAGAGCATCGCTTTGCCGCGCGCATCATCGACGACCAACCCGAACTTCGCACCAAGCTCATCACGCACCTTCACCGCACCCTCAGCGGGATCGTCATAGTGCATGCGCTTCGACATGTCGTTGATCTGCTCCATTGGATATCCGAACGCACGCATCGAATCCCGCAGCGCATTCGGCCCCCGATACGTCTGCACGATGCACGCAATCGCTGAATGCGATCTCTCATAGTGCGCGTACATGTAGTCGAGCACTTCCTCCCGCCTGTCGTGCTCGATGTCTACATCGATATCCGGCGCTTCGGTCTGACCGTTCGTGCGCTTCTCCGACAAAAATCTCTCGAAGAGCAATCCATTCTCGACGGGATCGACGGCCGTCACCCCCAGGCAATACGCCACCGCGGAATTCGCCGCGCTCCCTCGGCCCTGACACAGAATGTTGCGCGAGCGCGCGAAGCGAACAGCATCCCACATCACGAGAAAGAATCCCGAGAAGCCGAGGGCGTTGATGACGCGAAGCTCGTGCTCGATCTGCCTGGTCTGCGCCTGGGAGAGGTTGTAGCCCCACCGCTCGCGCGCGCCCTCGAATACTTTCACGCGCAGGAAATGGGTGTCGCTGATGCCCGGCGGATTGGGGAACTTAGGCAAGGGGGGCCGCAGCCAGCTCAAATCGAAATCACATTCGGCGGCAATCATTTCGCTGCGCTCGAGACCCTCCTCGCGACCCTTCCACCGCTCAGCCATCTCACCAGGCGAAAGCAGACGCCACTCCCCGTTGGGATGCAGCAGCCCCCGCGTCATCGCCTTATCTATAGTAGTGTCGTACCTGAGCGCGGTCAGAATGTCGTGCACCAGCCGGCTCGCATGATCGAGATATCGTGGATCGTTCTGCGCCACCCACGCCACATTCTGCTTTCCCGCGAGGTCGATCAAAGCCGCGGCGAGAGCCGACTCGCACCCACCGGTGTGATGGAGCTGCACTTCCACCGAGAGCCTTTCTCCGAATACTGCCTTCCATTCCGAAAGCATCCGCGCCGCAGCGGAATATTCGCACGCCTGGATCTTCGCGCCGATCGGACCCGAGGCAGGACCGGTTAGCACATGAATCCCCGCGCTGTGCTCGACGATGTCGCTCCAGCTCACTCGCGGACGTCCGCGCATTCCGGCGTTCTGTCCCTTTACCCATCCGCGAAGTGATCCCACCCTCGCCTTCGTCACCAGAGCGCCGATGTTCCGCATCCCTTCCGCAGTTTTTGCAAAGAATGCGGCGGGTCGTCCATCGACATTGAGCTCCACCCCCACCACCGACCGGATTCCCTGACGCTGGCATTCGAGCACGAACCGGGGAATTCCGCCGAGGTCGGCGGTGTCGGCCATACCTATAGTATGGAAGCCGAGCTCGGCCGCTCTTTTCGCCAGCGCCTCGGGGGTGATGGCGCCGTCATTGAAGGAAAATGCGGTATGGCTTCGGAGCTCGATGAACGGCATTGGGTCTCAATCATAATACCGAACAAATACCGAAGCAAGAAGGGAGCCTGGCCCTGAGGCTTTCGAAGGGGAGGCTATGTAATTACTGTTATTACATGAAGTCTATTGAGATCAAGGTCGCACGAATCGGGAATTCGCGAGGCGTACGGCTCCCCTCTGGAACGCTCGACCGTTACGCCATCGGCGACACAATGATCATGGAAGAACATCTCGAGGGAATTCTCCTTCGTCCTCACGGCCCGCCAATCCAGAAACTCTCCTGGCAGGAAACCGCTCGCCAAATGGCATCCGAGCAGGAGGACTGGAGCGACTGGGACACGACGAACAGCGATGCTCTCGATGAAATCCCGTGGAACGAACGCGCGCCTCGAAAAGTGGCCGAGCGAAAGCGGAAATATCCGGACGAGTCATCGAACGAGTGAAGCGATACGAAATTCGCCGGGCTGACCTGGATCCCACACTCGGATCGGAAATGCAGAAGACAAGGCCGGTGGTGATCGTGAGCCTGGATACGCTGAATGAAATGCTCAGCACCGTCACCGTCTGCCCGCTTACCACGCAACTGCATCCCGCCTGGCGCACGCGTCTCGGCGTCAAGGCAGGAACTCGCGACGCAGAAATCGCTGTCGATCAAATCCGCACCATCAGCAAGTCGCGAATCGGAAAGAAACTCGGATCGCTGTCACCGAAAGAAGCCGCAACTCTTCGCCGTCTCATTACAGAAATGTACGGCTGGTAGATCTCCCCACGATGGCCTCGATACACGTACCGGCATGGCAATCGTGCTACTTCATGGAGAAGATCTCCAAGAAGCCCGAAATATCTTGCTCAGTCCCATCAAGACGCGAGAAAAGCAGCTGACAGATTCGTGTCAGCGGCTTCTTCATCTTCAAGGCGCAGAGTCGTCATCCGGGTTATCTGCCAATCCATCCACAAGAGCCCTGCCACCCTTGGTACTCACCTTCGCATCCTGCATAAGCTTTTTCAACTTTGTCTTCAAATCCTTCCGGTCCTTTTTTGACATGGATGATTTCAAATCATTCGTCAGTCCTGCAACATCCCCAGGCGTAATCGGGATCTCCATATGGATTGTAAATTTTGCAACAGGTGTCCCGGTTCCTGCGAAATCGGTCGTCATCTCGAGATTTGGCCTTCCAATTCCGAAGAGCCTCAGCTCTTTTGGCTTACTTGTCAATCTGTTGGATTTATTTCGCTCCGTAGCCATGACTTCTCCAGTAGAGGGGGGAAAAATATTAGTCCTTCCTTGGCCAAACTGCCAGACACTCTGGCGGACGCAACCAGACAAGTCGTATTTCTACGATCAAACTAGGAGCGACCACGGTCCCAGTGACCGACATTCCCGAGCGTCTTCGCGAAGGCTTAGCCGACCATTACCGAATCGAGCGAGAGCTTGGATCCGGGGGCATGGCCACGGTCTACCTGGCAACTGACCTGAAGCACCATCGGCCGGTCGCGCTGAAGGTGCTCCGGTCGGACGTGGCGGGATCGCGCGGAGCCGACCGATTCCTGCGCGAAATCCGAATCGCCTCCAACCTCACTCATCCGAACATTCTCCCGCTGCACGACTCGGGACGCATTGGCGACATCCCCTATTACGTCATGCCATTCGTTGACGGGCAATCTTTGCGCGACGTGCTCAATGCTGAAAAGCAGCTTCAGCTTGACGACGCACTCCAGATGGCACGGGAAATCGCCGACGCACTCGCGCACGCACACAAGCACGGCGTTGTGCATCGCGACATAAAGCCCGGCAACATTCTTGTCGAATCCGGTCATCCTGTTGTGTGCGATTTCGGCATTGCAAAGGCTGCTGCTTCCGCAATGGAAGATGAGCCCATCTCGAAGCAAGGGATGGCCATCGGGACGCCCGCATATATGAGTCCTGAGCAGGCAACCGGTGAGCACAATGTCGATGGCCGCAGTGACATTTATGCGCTGGGTTGTGTGCTATACGAAATGCTGATTGGCGAGCCGCCTTTCACTGGCCCGACGCCGATGGCAATTCTCGCCAGACAAGCCGTGGCTCCGCCCCCGAGCCTCCGCGCCGTTCGCAGTTCACTACCACTCTGGGTAGAACAGGCGATTCATCGGTCGTTGAGCAAGAGTCCTGCTGACCGATTTCAAACGGCGACAGATTTCAAGAAGGCGCTCGAACCACCTCGGGTCCACTCTCAGGAGCTCGCATCACCTCGCGGGCGATCACGCTGGCCTCAATGGTGGATTGCTATTCCAGTCATCGGCATCGCATCCGCCGCAGCGCTCGCACTCGTCGTACAGCGTCCACGTACAAATGATCTTCTCGTAGCGAAACGAGTCGTCGTCTCACCTTTCGAAAATCGTACTGGCTCGCCCGAGCTCGACCCACTTGGGATCATGGCAGCAGACTGGATAACCCAGGGTCTGCAGCAGACCGGCACTGTAGATGTGATTCCGACTCCGACCGCAATCCAAAGCTCCCGCTATGTCGAGACCATTGCTTCAAGCGGTCGCACAGGGAACGACGGCAAACCCCAAGATCCTATCCGGCTCCTCGCCGATGAAACCAAAGCCGGCATTGTCATCTCGGGCACATTCTACAAGGAGGGCGATCGACTTCAATTCCAGGTGCAGGTCAGCGACGTCTCGAAGGGCAAGCTACTGACCGCGCCGGAACCGGTTTCAGCATCAGTTGCGACACCCAGCACTGCAATAGCTGAACTTCGCACGAGACTCATGGGCGCACTCGCTTCGTCGTTCGACGTCCGGCTGAAGGGATTTGCTGGCGAAGCAAGACAGCCGCCCAAATACGATTCATATCGTGAGTACGCGCTGGGCATCGGCGACTATGTCGCAGGACGGTATGACAGTGCGCTCCCTCATTTCAACAAAGCGTCAGCTCTCGATTCGAGCTTCGTGAGTCCTGTATTCTATGCGTCGCTCAACAACTCCAATCTCGGACGCTACTCCGCCGCAGATTCATTGTTGCGCAGGGTAGAGCCATACCGGAGCACCCTCAGCGAATACGATCGCTATTGGCTCGACTACCGTGAAGCATTGATGCACGACGACCGGCCGCGTGCCTTATCGTCTATCCGTCTCGCCGCCGCAAAGTCTCCAGGATCGAAGGCGGTCTACAACCTTGCAATCGAGGCTCTCGAAAATGGCTTCGTCGATGAAGCTCTCAATGCTCTCAACCGCCTGACTCCCGAACGCGGTCCAATGAGGGGATGGATGCCCTACTGGGACGTGACTGCGAGTGTTCTCCATCTCAAAGGCGAACATCGAGAGGAGCTGACAGTCGCACGTGATGCTCGCAAAGCTTATCCCGCCAGACAGATGCCGATAGGCATTGAGGTTCGTGCTCTTGCTGCACTTGGCCGCACTGGCGAAATGACGGACGTGATAAGTGAATCGCGGCGCATGGCACAGGATCCTAGTGGATGGTCAACGCCGGTGGTGCTTCGTGAAGCCGGAGAAGAGTTGAATGCCCACGGGAACTCCGCTCTGGCCCGGAGCTACTTCACGCAACTCTTGAACTATTATCAGACCCGCCTTCCCCTGGACGCATCAACGGAAGGCAATCGGTGGGGAAAGGCGCAGGCACTCTATGCATTGGGTAAGTACTCGCAAAGCCTCGCTATCGGCGATTCTTTGTCAGCTGAATTCCCCGACAACATCGAATATCTTGGACTTATAGGTCGCGTGAATGCCCGCCTGCGTCAAAAAACAGCGGCACTCGCGGTTTCGGAGAAGCTCCGTCAAGTAAGGAGGCCGTATCTCTATGGGCTGCAGACACAACAACGCGCGTTCATTGCTGCTCTGCTTGGAGACAGCGCAGAGTCGGTATCCTTGCTGCGTCAATCACTTTCGGAGGGCCGTCCGTTCGACCTTTGGATCCACCGAAGCCTTGACTTTCAGTCGCTCAAAGCAAACCAGTCGTTCAGGAAGCTAGAGCTTGGCAAGCGCTCCTGGTACTCTGCCGCTCGTTGAACGGACGCACGAACTCACAACGCTCCGAACTCACGACTCTCCAACTCATGAACTGAAGACTCAAAACGCGTTTTCCTGTCTTCCCTCGGCTTCGCTTCGTTTGTCCCTACTTTCTGACGAGCACTCCGGTCTGCGTATTGCTGGAACCGCGGCAGGAGCTTGCCGATTGAATCGGAAAGCTCGTGGGCATCGGCGTACATGATGGCTTTTACAACGGTCTTCGGTGCCGTCCTCCGGCTGACGATGATCTGAGTGCGCGGCGCACGGCGCCCTCTCCGCTCTCAACTTTGCCACTTTCGTGAGCAAACCGTAGTTTGATTCCATGCTCACCCTTCGGCTGCTTGGGGGAATAGCTCTCTCCGACAACCAGGGCCGCGACATGGACGCCCTGCTCGGCCAGTCGAAACGAGTCGCCCTGCTCGCGTATCTGGCAATGCCTCGGCCTGGGACCTGGCACCGGCGCGACCAGCTTCTCAACGTATTCTGGCCCGAGCACGATGAGGCTCGATCACGTTCAGCGCTTCGGAGCGCGCTTTACACACTTCGCGGTCACCTCCCTGCAGGGGCAATATCGACGCGAGGCGACGACGAGGTGTGCCTTTCGCCTCTGATCATCACCACCGACGTAGCAGGGATGAGCGATGATTTGGCCGCCGGACGGTTCGCCGAGGCGCTCGCGCGGTACCAGGGGGAGCTGCTGCCGAGCATTTATGTGGCGGAATCGCACGGGTTCGACGAGTGGCTCGATCAGGAACGCCGTCGCGCAAGGACCATCGCCGGCGAAGCTGCGGCGCGGCTTTCAGGTGCGCTGGAGAAAAAGAATGAATTGAAAGGCGCTATCGATGCCGCTCGGCGCGCGGCGGAGATAGATCCCGATGACGAGGCTGCAGCACGCCGGTGGATAGCGCTGCTCGATCGCGCGGGTGATCGTGCTCAGGCTTTCGCTGTTTATGAAAGAGTTCGCAATCACATGTCTGCAGCATTTGGTGTGAGACCATCGGCCGAAACCGTCGCGCTGCTGGACGCGGTCAGAACCAGGCACAACGCGTCACCCGCTGTCGTTGCAATGTCGGCTCAGGTCGATCGGCTGCAGACCGTGCTCGATCCAACGCCAGAGTCCTCGGCAACTGCGATAAGTCATGCGGATCCGTTCCCTGCGCGGGACAATTCGTCGAACCAACGGTCACGGCAGTGGTGGTGGCTTGCCGCACCCGTCTTCCTGGCCGCGCTGATCTGGACCGGACTTCGCCCGCAACAGGAAGCCGCCGCGACGAGCACCGCTCGCAGTCTTGTCGTGCTTCCCATGGTCAATGAAACCGGGGATCCGCAGCTCGCTTACGTTGCGACAGGAATCGCGGAGGATGTGGCGCGGCGGCTGGAAGGAATCGGCGGAATAAGAATCAGATCTGGCGCACGATCGGAGGTGCCGACAGCGACACGTCGCGACATCGAGACAATCGGTCGCGAGCTCGGATCGACGATCCTCCTGCGAACCAGTCTTCGCAAGGCAGGCGATTCTCTCGAGCTTCATGCGTCCGTCGTGGATGCAACAACTTCCGAAGAGCGTCCCCTCGTAACGCACAGATTTTCAATGTCAGGAATTCGCGACGAAGAGAGCTGGCTAGCAGCCGACGTGGCGGGAGCGGTCTTCCGCAGGGGAGTGCCCGTAATGCCGCGAACCAGCGAGCGGACAGTCGATCCGGAATCATCCCGGCTCACGCTCGAGGGCTGGCACCAGCTTCTGTCAAACATTCAGACGTCTCCTGTTTTTGGGTCGGGCAAACCGGGCCTTCAGTCTCCGACGCCGTCGACGCGTGCGATCGAGGTATTTACCAAGGCAGTCGACATCGATCCGCTCAATGCCCGTGCCTGGGCGGGGCTCAGCTCGGCAATCGCGTCGCAAACCGTTTCCGGGTCGGTTCCGTTTGAGGAAGGTTACGATCAGGCCTCCGCGGCTGCGATGCACGCCCTGGCATTGGACAGTCTCCAGAGTACCGCACTGGCGAACCTCGCGGTCATGAGGGCGCTCAAGTATCGGGATTTCGCTGCTGGAGCCCAATTGATGAGGAAGGCGGAAGTCGCTGACCCGTCCAATCCCGAAATATTTTTGATCAAAGCGACCATGTTTCGCTTTGCTCACGCCTATGACCAGGCGCGTGACGCAATCCGATTGGCCCGGCGGCTCGATCCCCTCACTCCCTATTATCGCCAGTATGAGGCTAACATCGAGCTTTGTACCGACCATCCGGAAGTTGCACTGCAGCTGAACGAGTCGGGCCTCAGAATGAATCCCTCAGACCGTGTGGCGCGGCTCGGCTTGACCCGTTCCCTCGCAATGCTTGGCCGATATGACGACGCGATCGATTCATGGCGAACGGGCGCTCAACTGAGCGGAAATACCGCGTTGGTCAGAGCACTGAAATCCGCACACGGTGCGTCAGGCTATTGGAAACAGGTGCACGCTGAGGGCCGTGCTCGCCTTGCGGCGATCAAGCGCGGCACTGGGCGCGTCTTGCCCACTGCCTTGATACAAGCCGAGTTCGCGGCCGGAGACGCCGACGCGGCCTTCAATGATCTCGACAAGATTCCAGAAAGCGAAAATCGGACTTTCTACCGCATGGCATGCATGCGAGATATCGATGAGTTTCGCCACACGCCCCGGTTCGCGGTAGCCGAGGCGAGAATCGGAGGGCTTCGCATCCACTGATCAGTGGGTTTTTCGTGAGATCACGGCGCGCTCACGGCTTGCTCACGCCGCCGCCTCATTTTGGGGGACACTTTCATCACGAGACCGTAATGCATTGTCGTTCACCCTCTCGGCGGGTGATGCCTGCAGCCGCAAACGACAAATGGAAAGGTGCCTTCGAGCGCCGGTCCCGGGAGGTGACAGACTGTAGACGATCTGCAGTCACGCGCCATATACAATCCATTTCTCGCCTGGCTTCCGCCGTCGCGAATTACACTCACTGGAGGGCCTGTCTCATGTCGTCTCGAGTTTCCATTCCGCTCCGCCGTAGCGCGATCGCCTTGGCGTTCGCCGCTGTTGCCACCGGCTGCGAGCCGAGCACCGCGCCGACTCCCCGAGCCGGGGCGCGCGCTGCCTCCCCTCAGCAGTTTGCATCAGCGGCACACGCAGTGGAGCACGTCGTTGTCGTCGCGGGAACGGGCCACCCCGATCTCGATGTCCCCGCGGTTCAGGCGGCCGTCGATCAAGGCGGCGATGTCATCTTGAAAGGGAAGTTCTCCTTTGACAGGCCCCCTACGATAGATGTGCCCTTCCGGACCAAACCGCGAGCGATAGTTCTGGTGTCGAAGGCGGTCGCCATCTCCGGTGCTGTGGACGAGAATGGCGAGATGACGACCATTGAGGCGGGATCGATTCCGTTTTTTGTCCACGCGCCGGGCCAGCGCGTCACGATTCGGGGATTGCGCTTTGTTCGCCCCCTCGCCGACGCGGTTTTTGTGTCTGCGGTGGCCGGCCTCGAGATCACCGCGTGCCGGATTGAAGGTTTAGACACCTTTGAGGATTTCGGCGAGGCCATCGGGATCTTCACCAGCAATGCTGCACCTAATCCCATCACCAGCCCGGGCAATCCTGAGAATGTCTCAGGATCGCTACTCATCACCCACAATTACCTCGACGTCGAGCCCGCAACGGCTGGCGACGCTGTTTTAGGGGTCGTCATCTTCACCGTGGGGGTAGCGGGCGCGGAGGTGGAGGCACACGTCTCCGACAACACGATCAAGAACGTGACGGAGCCCGCAGTCAACTTCCGCCGCATCGTGGGGCACGCGTATGTAGAGCGGAACGTGATCACGACCTACCCGACCACCCCCTTCCCCGCGAACGGAACCGCGATTCGCATCGTCAATCTCGGGTCGTATCTCATTGCGCGCAACACAATCGAGTGCAAGTGGGCGCAGTGCTTGGGCATCGCCGCGTTTAGCCAATTTGCGGTGTGGCCGATGATTGGCGCCATCATCGAGGACAACGACGTCAACTTGTCGTCACCCGCCGGCACCGTCTTCGGCAATTTGAGCGCAGGTATCGGGGTCTATGGCTTCGCCCGGGAGAACATCGTTCGTGGCAACCGCATCCGGGGCAGCGCCGGAGCCGCAATCTCCATCCCTACCCCTTTTCCGCCGGCTGGGACTCCCGGCGTTCCCACGGACAACGCGTTCATTGACAATATCTTCGCGGGCTTCACAGGATCGCTTGCCGATATCTTTGTGGGCCACGGCGCATTGAGGACGCTCATTGTCGGCCCGGGCATGGTCGTGGATCACGGAGACGGAACGGTTATCATGCAGTAGAGCGCAACTCGACATTTGTCGCGCATGTTGATTCGTGAATCAGCAATGTGGGCGCCGTTCGACCAAGACAAACTGGTCGGCCGGCGCCCATTGTTTTCTAGCTCTTCGCGGATTCGTGTGGGTGGTCAGCGCTGACGCGGACTTACTTCAAAGCCGAAAAACAGCGGTAAAAACAGCCGACGTTGGTCCGTCTCGGCTTCGCTTCGTTGATCTCCACTTTCCGACGAGCACCCCGGTCTGTGTTGTACTGGCCCGCGGGCGCCCACACTACCAATGTCTTCGGTCATCGCTGCCGGTGCACCGTATTACACGTTGTCACTCCTGCTCGGTTCGGCTAATCACCGACCGTCAGCAGACTTCGGCACGTACGGGGCAAGCATTGTCCGCCGTGGTTTCACCGCCCGTCGATTGTCGCTTCCCCGAACGCCGCTCCTTGTGAATGCCGGTCTGCCACGCGTCCCGGCATTCTTTTCATTCATCGTTACACGCTTTGACGCCGCTTGCGTTACATGCTCGGCTTCGCGCCCGCGTGATCGGGATCCTCGGTTCCCGTCATGGTATGAAATAGCAGCTTTGCTGTATACGGCGCCGGCTTCATCGCCTTCATCAGCATGACCTGCTCGCCGTACATCGTGCGCGCATCCTCGACACTGCGCTTGCCATTCACGATCTCATCCGCGAGGTTGAGCGCCAGAAAGTTCGCTCCCTCCTTGTCGCACCTGGCCGAGATCTCTCCAGCCGTCCGCTCGACTACGACGCTTCCATCGTACATCGCGAGCTTGTCGTGCATGCTCGGCGACACCTTGTAGTCGATCCACTGCTGCATGACGTCGGTGTGGTGGCCAGGAAATTCGTGCGGATGCTCGACCTTATAGACAATCGTGCGCTTCCACGGACCCGTATGACCCCAGATGACCATATCCTCAGTCATCGCGGCGGGTGCCCCGTATTTGTTCGACATGAAGGCGATTGCATCCTGAGATGCCTTAGGCCACGTGGCCGTCATTTTCATCACCTGCGCCTTGTTCATCCGGCCCATCTGCGCTGTCGCCGGGGATGAGGCTCCAACAAGCAACAGCAGGCCTCCGAGTGTTGCCAGGCGTTTCCCGATTTTCATTTTCTGTGTTCCTTGAAGTGAGTTTTTACGCGAGGATAAACCATTATGTGCACAACTGTACGCATTTCATGCGCCAGACTGTTGCCTCCGAAAACGCACCAGATAGCTCAGACGACCGGAACTGGTTCATTGACATCGCTAAAGTTCGGGAACTGCGGCACGCGAGTTCGCTCAGGCGCATGGCGGCCTCCACTCTTCCGGGTCAAGTTCAAACTCATTCGCTCAATAGGATTGTTCGATGAGACGACTTTTGCTTACCGGGCTCGCCACAGTTGTGCTCGTGGCGGACGCTGAGGCTCAGGCCTCGAAGCCAGGCGCGCCCAACAACAACTCCAATATTTCGCGACAGAATTCAATCGAGGAATTCAAACGATTCCTGCAGGCCAGGTACGACGACAAGCTCCCAACCGACCGCCAGTTTGTCGAGCGCACAACTCCCGACGATCGCGTGACAATCGATGAAAGCGGCACAGTTCGACATCGCAGCAGAGCCGAGGCGCTCGCCAGTCTCGCGAAACCGAAGGCGCCTCCGATGCCCGCGGAAATGAATTTCCATCAGTCGATCGAAGATGTGGAAGTTCAGAAGTACGCCGAAGTCGCGATCGTTCACTACCGGCTCGACATCCATATGGTCCTCAACAGAGAGGCGGTGCTCAAACAGCTTCGCTGCACCGAAGTGTTCCACCGAAAGGGTCGCGCCTGGCAATCCGTATCTCGTCAGGTAACTGTTATACCGGGTGAAATCGTCGCGGCGCAAATCGATCCCAGACTTTACGAGGAGTACGTCGGGAAATACCAGCTCTTTCCCGGCTACGTTTACACCGTCACACGCAACGGCGACAAGCTGATGTTTAATTCGAAAGCCGTTGGCGACAGGGAACTCATGCCGGAAACCCCTACTTCATTCGTGGAGAAAGGACTCCTCTACCGAATCATTTTTTCTCGCGACAACAATGGCGAAATCACGTCGCTGAGGCTGCGCGAGTTTCCCGGCGTCGAATACAACGCCATTCGCATTCAGTAATGCATACGCCACGGTTTACACCTCGTCAGCCTATTTCGGAACGTAGGGAGCGGCTGCGTCCCCCCACAGCTCGCGGAGCCGCGCATCGCGACCACACCCGCGTTTGTATGCGTTGTAATGGTCGGGATTTCGATCGGCGAAATGCTGATGATATTCCTCACCGCGCCAGAACGGAGCATTCGCAACGATCTCCGTGAGGATGGGCGTCTTGAAATGCGCCGACCCATCGAGCGCTTTCTTCGATGCTGCCGCCGTCGCGGCCTGCTCCGCGTTGTGAGTGAAGACCACCGTGCGATAGTCGCTGCCACCGTCGCAGAACTGGCGGTCCTTCGTCACCGGATCAATGTTGTGCCAGTACACATCGAGCAGCTTCGCGTACGTTACCTTCGACGGGTCGAACTCCACCTGCACGGTCTCCGTGTGACCGGTCGTTCGCGTGTTGACCTGCTCGTAAGTCGGGTTTTTTGTGTGCCCGCCTGCATAGCCAACCGTGGTCGCGATTACTCCCGGCACATGCTGAAACGGACGCTCCATACTCCAGAAGCAGCCGCCGGCAAACATCGCTGTATCAACCGTCGCGCGTCCGCTGTTCATGTTTTTCTGCGCGACGGCTTTCTCGGCCACTTTCTTCATCGAGCTGTCAGCCGCCGCCGTCATCACCGTGTCGTGAACGAGCTCAGGCTTCGCGACTTCCGCCACGGCTTGCGCCGGCGAAGATGCCGGGGTGGGCTGTGCTGACTCTCCCCGCGTGCAGGCGGCGAGCGAAAGGGTAAACGCAATCGGGAATACCGCGTGAGATAGTCGCATTGGTTTGCTCCGTTTGTCAGCGCCGACCGCCGTCTGTATTCGTATCGAGACTCTTCAGGAACTCGATGAGATCGGCGCGCTTCGATCGATCAGGAATATAGAACGGGTGCGGCGCGTTTCCGCCGCGCTTTGGATTGAACAGATCATCGAGCGACGCCACCGAATTGTCGTGCAGGAACACCGGCTTCCGCGCAAGATCGAGCAGGAGCGGCATGGCTTCTCCACGGACCTCACCGCGAAGGCTTGCATTCACGATGACCATTTTGTCGTCGAAGATGGAGTTGACCGTATTCTCCACGGGACTGAGTGGCGGCTCACGCTGGGCAAGGACAACCGGGTTGTCGCCGGGGAAGACACGTTTCATCGGCAGCATAAACGACGGCACTCGTCTGCCCTGGTCGACGTTGTGACACGTCGTGCATGATGCCGTGCGGAATGTCTGTCGGCCGCGCGCATACGCGCCAGCATCCACAGTCGCGCCGACTGGAGCAGCGAGTTGCGCGAGATACGCATTCAGCGCGAACAGTGTTGCATCGTCGACACGAATGCCGATTGGTGCATCTTCGGTTCCCGCTTTCGGACTCGCCGCTGCCCGCACATACGGATAACCGGTCACGCCGGTCTCAGCGAGAATCTTGACGTAATCATCGGCGATCTCATCACCCGCAGCACCACCGAGCTTGTGAAGAAATGCGCGGCCGCCCGGCGTTGTGAGGTTCGTCTGATCGAACAGCGCCGTGAAGACGAGGTTGCTGAAGTTGTCAAGACGGGCAATAGTGCCTTCGCTGCCGAACGGAGCGGCGAGATCCTGGCGGAACAGCGGCGTGTTGTGCATCGGATCGCCATTGCCATCGAACGAATCGTCGAACATGCCGACCGGGTAGTACGCATGGTTCGACAGATAGGCGTCAACTTCTGCTTCGGTTGACTTCTCGGTCAGCCCGTACGGTGCGCGCCCGATACTCTTCCCCTTGTTCGCCGCGAGCGAGAGCTGAAGGACTGGATACAGTGCGCGCGAGTTGGCCGCCGTCGCGAAGATTTCGCCGACATGCAGGCTGTGATTCGCCAGTCCATCCCGCCGATGTCCAATCGACCCGCCACTCGGCGTGTTGAGAACCGACCCGTCGGTCATCGTGTGACAGAGCGCGCAACTTGCGCCGACCTTGTCACCGCGGCTGGCATCCATGACACCGTCATGGTTGCTGTCCTTGATCGGCATGCCGATTACTGCATTGGCATTGATCAACTTGATGAGAACCATCGGATCGTTCATCATCGGCGACGTGCGGCCCGTCGGATCTCGGCGAAGCTCGGCCGCGAGTGCCTGTTGCGTGGCCGGATCAAGTGCATCGACGTCAACCTGCACACCGAGCTCGAGTGCCTTGAGCGGCGTTACCTTGGCGGCAACCATTCCTGCCGGCAGTCTCACCGCGTCGGTCCAGAACCCTTCGTTCCCGAATGTCTCGAAGCGGAACGCCTGTCTGCCTGCCGCCATGTCGCCGTCACGCCGCGCCTCGACCGTGCCCTGGTTGGAAGGTCCATCAGAGGCTTCGTTGCTCGCAGCGGCCATCGTACTCGAGCCGCTCATCGCGCAGCCACCGACAAACATCAATGAAAGCGATGCACCAACAGCCAGAGTGATTCCGGACGGAACTACGCGACGCGAATTCATGATTGTCACCGATGATCAAAGGTGGGGAACCGGGACGTAAGTCGAGATCAGTCTCGGACGTTCTACTCACGCATATCACGCGCCATTCTGCTGCGTGACTCAATGCACCAGTTTTGACGGAACAATGCGTCTGGTGCATTTGCGTACAGTCAAATCGGTTGGCTTTTCGCATATATTCGTGGCTGACCAGATCACCAGCCCGAGGCAGCCGTGACTGGAAAACGAATTGAGCTGGCCGAGGTTCTTCGGCAGCGGTTCTTCAGCGGACTTCATCTTGGTGTCTGGCGGCCAGGTGTCAGGTTGCCAAGCATTCGCGAGCCCGAGGCCGAGTTCGGCGTTGACCGCCGCGTCGTCCTCAAGGCGTATCGAACGCTCGAGCGGGACGGAATTGTCGAGCTCCGCGAACGCTCAGGAATTTTCTTTGGAACGCGGGCTGCCGGGCTTCCCGGCGTGTCCCCACCGGCAGAATGGTCGGTGGACGTGCTGCTGCGCGGCCTCGCGATGGGGATTCCCGCTCACCGATTCCCCGATTCCCCGATGCCTCGAAGCTCGATCGCATCTTCGCTCCAGTCGCACAAGCCGCGGGTTTTCATTCGCTCGTGATCGGTCGCGATGACATCGGCCACATCCCCGGTAATGCTCCGACATACATCACGCGGGCAGCGCGAGAACAGCTCAATGACGATGAGCTTCTTAAACGCGTGATGCCGGAGAACCGGACCTTTTCGCTCGGGTCAGCAAGAGATTTGCTTACACTCGTTGTGGGTGCCAACCATGGCTGAACTCGCGGGAGAGCGGAAATGATCGGGAGCAGGGATTCACTTTCACTACCATCTGCGTCCTCGGCTCGGGGCAAAGTCCTCGCCGCGCTCGCTCAACGAGTTTCGAGCGGTTTGCATCTCGGCCTGCTCAGCTATGGCGACAGGCTCCCAAGCATCCGTGAGGTCGCCCGCGAATTTTCTGTCGACCCGCGAGTTGCGCTGGCCGCCTACAAGGAGCTCGAGCAACGCGGGATAGTTGAAATGCGAACGCGTTCCGGCATCTATGTCGCCGACCCTGACATCGCCGATACGTCCGGATCGTCTGTTCGGCACGCATGGCTCATCGATACAGTCGCAACGGGAATCGCGATGGGCATTGCCGCGAGCGACCTCGCCCGGCAGATCAGCAAATCTCTCGAGACGCTGCGGCTGCGTGCGACCGTCATCGAATGCAACGACGACCAGCTTTTCTCAGTGTCGAACGAGCTCGAGCGTGACTACGGTCTCGATGTCGTGACCGTTGACATCGCTCATCTCGACGACCGTCTGCCGGTGGAAGCTCGGCGGGCTGACTGCATCGTCACTACCATCGCGCACGCTGACCAGGCAAACGAGCTCGCCGCCAAGCTCGGCGTTCCTGCACTAACGCTATCAATGTGCGAGGACCTGTTCGCCGAAGTGCGACGGCTTCTTCCACTCGGCCCAATCTATTTTGTGGTTTGCGACGAGCGCTTCGAGCACAAGCTGCGGCGCATTTTCGAATCCGATTCCAGTCGGGACAATCTTCGCGTTCTAATTGTCGGGCGAGACGATCTGAATCTGATTCCACACGACGCACCAACATATCTGACGCGTCTCACACGCCAAAGGCTCGGACATTTCCCGTCGCTCGATCGCGTCATTCCCGAGAGCAGCGTGTTCAGCCGCGTGTCGTCGCGCGAGCTGTTGAAATTCATCATGGGGCGCAACCTCGCCGCGCTGGACCGGCGGCCGCTCCCTCTCGAGAATCGGCGCAAAGCTGCTGCAGTGTGATATTGGGCATCGGTGACTCGAAAATTGCACAGGACCTCACGTAACCGAACAGGAGCAACAGTGCTGAACGACATCGATGCCATCGCGACCGTGGCCGTCAGGAACATCGAGGCTGCGGCGCAGTTCTATGAAGGCCAACTTGGCCTCGAATCACCTTCGAGCGATACGACTTTCCCGACGTCAG
>JBBSFT010000051.1:0-16931 GCA_038254845.1 Gemmatimonadales bacterium
TCCCGCAGCAGCCTGCAACGCGTCAGCCGCGTAGCGCTGAATGGATCGCGCGACGAGAAATGTTCGGTGGAGATAATAGACCGACAGCGGCACGAACAGAACGAGCGTTGCGATCAGCGCTATCCACCAGATGGTGTAGACGGAAGACGGGAAAAGCGGTTCAGAGCTGGTCATGGCGCCCCCTGTGCGACAACTGCGGTGATCACTCCATCGAGATTGTTATCGATCGCGCCGAGTCCGTCGCGAACCGCAGTAAGTCCACCGTTCAGTTTGATCACTTCTGGGGCGAGCCCGCCGGTCTCGACTTCAATTGCCCGCAGACCAAGCCGAATCTTGGAGAGAAAGCTTGCCGGAACTCCGTAATCCGCCTTCTTCGTTCCGCCGATTGTCTCAAGCTCGACGCAAATCCGATCGAGAAAGACAGCCAGAGCGATGAACAGCGCCGCCGCCGCGACAAGCGAAAGGAGCGCAAGCAATGTCATCGTAGTCATCGGAGCCACTCCGGCCCGAGAATGCATGCAGGGCAACCCGGACAGACTTCGGCGTGTGACTTGACTCCGGCGGTCGCATGGACGACACCCACCGCCGACTGCAGGATGCGTCCGGCAACAAGATTCGTGCGCTTCAACAACGCAATGTGAATCGTATTGTTCGCGATGCGCTGCCCGACGTTCCAGATCGCCGATACACCGCCTGTAATGTCTCGCGCAGTCCGCAGAATGAGCGTAAGAAGGATTGCTACAACCACCAACACAACCGTGAACACGGCAAGTGAGATCATCCAGATTGTCTGGACCGTCTCAGCAGTGACACTAGACATGCGCGCCTCCTGCACCGGCGTGACTTTCGAGCGCTTCCACCAGTTTGCCGCCCTTCGCCTCGATACTCTGGACTGTCTCGAGAATCTCGCCGGCGACCTCGTTTGTCGTCTGGAGCGCCCAGATGGGCATCGTGCTCTGCCGGATTTTCTCTGCCGCTCCAAGCGCCCGTACCGCATGAGCGAGAATGCTTCGCGCGGTGAGCCAGATGGTGAGGAGTAACGTTGCGGCAATCAACACGACCAGCGTTGCGATGCCCATCCAGAGCCACCATACGTGCCAGAGATCAGTGTCTGTCACGGGTGTCCTCCCACGCCGAGCTGTCGTCGAGATAAT
Organism: Gemmatimonadales bacterium; assembly: GCA_038254845.1. Classification (GTDB taxonomy): domain Bacteria; phylum Gemmatimonadota; class Gemmatimonadetes; order Gemmatimonadales; family Gemmatimonadaceae; genus UBA4720. The sequence goes on from JBBSFT010000051.1 coordinate 1,155, forward strand.
CGCTACGCGTTCCCGGACGGTCGCCGCCCCAGAAGCGATCCTCAGTTCCTCTTGGCCGGCCAGGCTCCTTGGCCCCCCAGAACTGCCACTTCTTGTAGAAGAACTCCACCACCTTGAGGGACGGCGAACCGATAGGGACGTTTGCCCACCCGCTTGGCACGTGATCCAGCTTGTCCCAGCGAACCTCAGTGTTCGCGTTTCGGTTGGAGAGCCGTCTTGCCCGGCGGATCACGGCGCCAACGCCTCTGGACATCGTCGTAGAGATGATACCGCCAGGCGGCTCCTTATAGAACGGCGAGAACTTGTCAGGGAAACCGGGCATCGTGCACGCAATGCAAACGCCCCCCGCCTCCATACAACCGCCCATGTGGTTGATCGCGCCGCGCTTCACGATGTTGCAGTTGACGACAGGGCCCCAGCACCCGATTTCGATCAGGCACTCCTTGTCGCCATAATTCTTCGCGAAGACGCCTTCCTCGTAATAGCCCGCACGTGTGCATCCACGATGAACGGATTCGGTGAACAGCCATGAGGGCCGGCCAAGCTCGTCGAACGACGGCAGAGGTCCGAGACCCTGCAGAAACAGAAGTACAGCGAATACCGTTTCCGTGAAGTTGTCACCCTGAGGAGCGCATCCCGGGATGTTGATGACAGGCAGACCGAATGCGCTCCGATAATCCTTCCCCAGGAAATCCATGAGACTCATCGAGCCAGTCGGGTTCCCTGCCGCGGCTGGTACTCCTCCCCACGTAGCACACGTTCCGATCGCGATCGTCGCTGCGGCGCCAGGCGCGAGGCGCGAGATCCACGTGGCCGTCGGCACCGGCATTCCCTCTTCGGACCCTTCCGTAACCTGGCTCCCCATCGCGGAGAAGTAGCCTCCGGTTCGCGCGGCGATTCTCTCGTCTGCAATAGAGCCTTCGGCGACGATCACGTAGGGATCTTCGAGCTTCCCCTCCCATGCATCCTTCATCGGCTGGATGAACTCGTCACCCGCCTCGACCGAAAGAACGGTGTGGTGCAGTATGACCTGCGGCATCGTGGGGACAGTTCCCAGCAGCAACCCTTCGATTCCGGGGTTGGTCGCGCCGGCAACCGCCACCGTGCAGCCGTCGCAGCTCATCCCGGCAATCCAGAAAACATGAACAGTTTTCAGGGGGCCGAGTGGCAGTCGCTCTTTACGCGGATGCGGCTCGGTCGCGGGAATCGACGGTTGATGTCCCCGCATCGCGCCCTTCTCGATCGCTGCTGTCGCCATTGGGGCTCCTTTGCGAATCTGAAATATCCATACGCCGGAAATCGGCAGGCGGATTGACTGGCTCCGCCCGGCGCATCATTACGTGAGCAAGAACGGTGCTTCAAATGCAGTGCCGTTCCATTTCGGATTGTATCATTAAACGGGAGCGCGCGAAAGAGCCTCCTCGGCTGAAAAACTCGACCACTGGGCACGATCAGTTGACACGTGATTGCACAATCGAGTCTATTGATTAGCATCGAAAGCACTTGTCACGGAGATTATGTGTGTCTCGCAATCCCAGGAAGAATCGTAGAGCTCTTTGCCGATCAGCCGCACATGGCGGTCGTCGAGGTGTCTGGCGTGCGCCGAAAAGTGAATGTCGACCTCGTTCGTGACGAGACGCCGCTCGCAGTGTCCGACTGGGTTCTGATTCATGTCGGCTTCGCAATGAGCAGGATCAGCGCGGAGCACGCCGATGAACAGATGAGACTGCTCACGATGCTTGGTGAGGCCGACCAGGCAGTGAGCGAACTGGAAGGCTACGAGTTCACCTAAGCGTGGTCGCTTCCAAAACCGTCCGCTGAGCGGCCCTTGCTAAGCCGGTCGTCATCTCGCGCCCTCCTCGCTTTCGCATGCGCCTGTGCCTCTGGATGCCACCCGCCTCGTGACGCGGCCGATGCTCGCGCCGATTCAGACAGTCTTGTTGTCGGCATCGGCGGCGACGAAGCCGGACTGAAGCTCAATCGTCAGCGACTTGGCCGGTATCCGCTGAATGCCGGAATCTGCGAGCCATTGTTGCGCCTCGGCAGGGACTTCAGTGTCGAGCCGTGGCTGGCAAAGCGATGGGAGTACAGAGGCGACAATACTTATCGATTCGTACTCCGCTCGGGACCGGTCTTCGACAACGGCGCGCGGCTCGGCGCCGCTTCGGTAAAGTACACGCTCGAGCAAGGTATCAAGGACAGGACTCAATACAGCTTCCTCGGCGACAGCTCGGTGACGGTCGTGGACGACACCACCGTCGATATTCGTCCGGCACGGCAAAACCTGAGACTTCCCGAGCAGATGGTGCACCTCAGCTACGGCATCGTTGCAGCCGGAACGGATCCTTCTACGCGTCCGGTTTGCACAGGCCCATTCCGGTTTCGCGAGTACAAGTCGCGCGACCACCTTTCGGTCGACCGAAACGACTCATACTGGGGAGAGAAGGCAAAGTCGAATCGGGTAACGTTTCGCTTCATCCCGGACGAGAACACAAGGGCTCTGGCGCTGAGGTCTGGAGATGTCGACCTGATCCTCGATGTAAATCGAAGCATGGTTGCCGCTCTCAGGGCGACCGCGGGGATCAAGGTCGTGATCGCTCCTCCGGGCGCAGTCATAGTCATGTACATCGCGACGCGAGGTGCTCCAGGTTACAGTCGGATGTCGGATCCTGCGCTCCGGCGGGCCATCGCAATGTCGATCGACCGTCGCGCTCTCGTAAGTCGCATCATGGAAGGGTACGCGACGGAGGTAAGCACAATCAATCCGCCCACCGTGCTGGGTCAGTTTGCAACGATGGTGCACGGTGTCGAATACGATCCGAAACTGGCGAAGCATCTGCTCGATTCCGTCGGGTGGAAGCAGACGGGCTCCTCGATTCGTCAAAAGAACGGGTCAAGGCTCAATCTTTCGATGATCGTGCAGTCAGGCGCAGTTGATCGCTCCGTCACCCAATATGTTCAGGCGCAGCTTGGCGCGATCGGCATCGAGCTTCGGATCGATGAGCTTGACGCCGCGTCCTACGAGAGCCGCCTCAACGCCGGAACATTCGATCTTGGTACCGAAGTTGCGAACCAGAATGACGCGAACCCCGCGTTTCTTCTCGCGCTCAGGTGGTACTCTAAGTCGAACGTCAGAAGCGCGCCCTTCATGGTGGTCGGACCGCGCTTTGACTCGCTTGTCGACAGGGCTCTTTCAGGCGTCAACCATGTCGCGGCCCAGAAAGCTGCCGCTGAAGCGATGCATGTGCTCGTCGATGAAGAAGTTGCGGCGATCGCGCTGGCGGGGGTTTCCCGAATCTATGCCATGAGCACGCGCGTCACGGGATTCGTCCCGCATCCTTCACGACTGAATCAGAGCTGGGCCAGCGTCCGGGTCACGCGATAAAAAACGGCGGCCGGGCCTGAACGCGTATTCGTCCCGGCGCATTTTGTCGATCATACCCGTGTGGATTGGGCTATCGCTTCTTTCCTTCAGCCTTGCAACGCTGGCGCCCGGCGATCCCGCGCAACTGCTGCTGCTTCAGCGCACTGGAGATCCGCCGACTGCGCAGGAAGTTGCCGCATTGCGTGGCGAGATGGGCCTCGACCGCCCCTTTCCAGTCAGATACCTGCAGTGGGTCGGCCGCGCCGTTCAGGGCGACCTGGGGGTCAGTTACAGCTCGGGAAAGAAGGTGACGCACATTCTTGTCGACAATCTCGGGAGCACGTTCCAGCTGGCCGTGACGGCTTTGCTTCTGGGATTGGCGATCGCGATCCCGCTGGGCGTCGTTGCCGCGTCACGACGCGGTACATATATCGACCATTTTTCCCGGATCGCATCACTCGTTGGGACGTCGATCCCCTCATTCGTGATGGGATACCTGCTCATTCTGCTTTTTGCGGTCGGGTTCCGGTTCCTGCCCGTATCGGGATCCGGCGGAGTGAGTCACCTGATCCTCCCGGCGTTGACACTTGGCGTCGCTGAAGGTGCGTCGCTCGCTCGACTGGTGCGCGCCTCGATGCTCGAGGTGCTTGGCGAAGAATACATACTCGTCGCTCGCGCAAAGGGAGTTGGCCGAGGAAGCGTCGTGCTCCGCCACGCTCTTCGTAATGCGTTCAATCCGATCCTCACTCTCACTGGCCTCCGCTTCGGCAGACTTGTCGGCGGTGCTGTGATCGTCGAGGCTGTTTTCGGGCGGACGGGACTTGGCACGGTGATTCTCGACGCGATCCACGACAGAGATTATGTCCTCATCCAGGGATTCATGCTGTTGATGGGCACGACGTTCGTCGTCACCAATCTGATGGTCGACATTTTATACTCGCGTCTCGATCCGCGGATCGGACGAGCCATGACGAGTGTTGATCGCCATCACGTGGGCGGGAGATGAGCTCTCTCGCTGTCGGACGACTTCCGGATATGGCCCATCCGGGCCGCGGCGACGGCAAACGCCTCTGGACACGTAATAACCCGCTCGCAGTCGCCGGATTTGTCCTGGTCAGCGCCGTGATACTTGTCGCGCTTGCCGCGCCATTTCTCGGCCTCGCGGGCCCGAACGCGATTGACGCGCTGCACAGACTGGAGGGGCCGACGCTTCGCCACTTGTTCGGCACCGATGATCTCGGCCGCGATGTATTCAGTCGTATTGCATGGGGCGCGCGCTGGTCGCTGGCCGCAGTCGGTGTCGCGACCGCACTCATCATGTCGATCGGGGTCTCGCTCGGTATCATCGCCGGCTACTACGGGGGTCTCGTCGATGAGATTCTTATGCGGATTGTCGACGTCTTTCTTGCGCTTCCGAGCCTTCTCCTTGCGCTGGCGATCGCAGGAATTCTCGGGTCAGGTTTTGGCAGCGTCCTCTTTGCGTTGATTGCAGTGTGGTGGGCCGGCTACGCGCGCCTGGTTCGCGGACTTGTAGTTGGTTTGCGTGAGCGAGATTTTATCGCAGGAGCCCGAGCTCTTGGTGGGAGTAACGGCCACGTCATGATTCAACACGTTCTGCCAAACGTGCTGCCGCCTGTGCTGATTCTTGCCACCATCGAGATGGGCGACCTCATCCTCGCCGTTGCGGCACTCGGCTTTCTGGGCGTCGGTGTGCATTCGCCTGATCCGGAGTGGGGGACGATGGTGAGCGACGCGCGACCTTTTTTCCTCAGCGCTCCACGGCTCATGGTTTTACCCGGACTCGCGATAATGCTGACAGTTGTTGCGTTCAACCTGATCGGCGATGGACTTCGTGACGCGCTTGATCCGGGAAGTAACCCGATCCGCTAACCTAGCGAGATGCAGCAACGGGTCATAACATCACCCTTCGTGCTTTACCAACCCGTTAACTTTTGAGCGAATCCATCCATGCGATACCGCCCCCAACTCGCTTCACTGGCTCTTCTCACCGGCGTTACTACTTCAGTCGCCGCGCAAACCCCGTTGCGGGTCGCTCCAAGCGGCCGCGGTACGACCGAGATTCTGATCAGTCTGGGCGACAGTGCCGCGCGTGCCAATTCACAGCCGTCGAAGATCCGCATTGATTACGGTCAGCCCAATTTGCGGGGAAGAGCGCTTCTGACTGATAGTCTCGTACCGTATGACAAGGCGTGGCGGACCGGCGCTAACGGAGCTACCATGCTCACGACCGACCTCGACCTGATGGTAGGCGGACAGAAAGTTCCCCGGGGCACTTACGTGGTGCAATCGCTTCCCAGTCATGCCGGATGGAAGCTGCTGATCCAGAAAGACATGGGGCAGTCTCCAATGGCCGCGGCAATGACCTACAATCCCGCAAACGACGTCGCCCGTATTGACATGAAGCAGTCGACAATGGCGGCGCCACTCGAGACGCTCACTATGTGGCTGGTTCCGTCGCGGGAACCCGGCGCGCCGCATGGCGATCTGGTAATCGCCTGGGGCAGTATGAGGCTTTCGACCGGATGGTCGGTAAAGTGAAACATTGATGTTACCGCACAATCGCTGAAGCTCACCGAAGCGCTCGTTCTCCGGTATGGCCACTGATATTGCTGATTTGGGCGACTAGTTCAGTATGAGCTCAATAGACGCGATCGTCGTGGGCTCCGGGCCGAACGGACTTTCGGCCGCGGTTGTCCTTGCGAGAGCAGGTCTGTCGGTGCGGGTGATCGAAGCCGCTGCTACGATCGGTGGCGGAACCCGCACCGAACAACTCACGATACCGGGCTTTTCACACGATGTGTGTTCTGCAGTGCATCCGTTTGGCGCTGCCTCACCGTTCCTGGCGTCAATTCCGCTTGAGAATCACGGCCTCGAGTGGATCGAGCCGTCAATCGCGCTCGCCCATCCGTTCGATCGCGACCCGCCGGAGCTGCTCGAGCGAGATCTGACAGCAACTGCAGGGGGTCTCGGCGCTGACGAGAAATCGTATCGTCATCTCGTCGAACCCTTTGTTCACCGGTGGGACGATCTTGCAACCGATGTCTTCAGCCCGTTCTTCCGGCCGGCTCATCCACTTTTAATGGCCCGGTTCGGCCTCGTCGGGCTTCAATCAGTCTCGACGCTCGCGAAGCGATTCTCGTACCCGCGCGCCCGTGCGCTAGTGGGCGGAATCGCTGGACACTCCATTCAACCATTGCGTGGCGCCGGCACTGCGGCACCAGCGATTCTACTCAGCGTTGCTGGACACCGGGTTGGCTGGCCGATTCCGCGGTATGGCTCGGAGCGCATCACGGCTGCACTCGCATCGTACTTCACGAGCCTTGGGGGCCAGATCGAAACTGGTACGCCGGTGACATCATTGAGTGAGTTACCGGGGTCGCGCGCTGTGCTGATGGATTTGACGCCCCGTCAGGTGCTTGCACTCGGCGACAAGCGGTTGTCACCGTTTTACCGATGGGGACTGAAGGGATTTCGTTACGGACCAGGAGTCTTCAAAGTCGACTGGGCGCTTGGCGGGCCGGTGCCATGGCGGTCGCCAGAGTGCGAGCGCGCCGGGACGCTCCATCTCGGTGGGACAATCGAAGAAATTGCGGCTTCGGAAGCGTCGGTCGCGCGCGGCGAGCACGCCGAACGCCCCTTCGTGATTGTCGCGCAGCAGAGCCGGTTCGATTCATCCAGGGCTCCCCCAGGCAAACACACATTGTGGGGATACTGTCATGTACCGGCGGGATCGACTGTCGATATGCTTCCGCGGATCGAGGCGCAGATCGAGCGCTTCGCTCCCGGATTTCGCGAGCTTGTGCTCGCCCGCCACACAATGTGCACTTCGGAGCTCGAGGCGCGAAACCAGAATTTCGTTGGCGGCGACATCGGCGGTGGCGCGAACACGCTCCGGCAGCTTCTTTTCCGGCCGATGATTCGCTGGAATCCCTACTCGACCCCGGTGCGGGGACTTTATATCTGCTCGGCGTCTACTCCACCGGGCGGAGGAGTCCACGGGATGTGCGGATATCACGCGGCCAGATCGGCACTTCGTCAGGTATTCGGAATCAAGACAGTCTGATCGCGAGTCGCAAATGGGTGTGATGCAGGTGGCGCATCCACTACCGGAGCCACGGAATGATATTGCACGAACGATGGTTCACCGATGAAGCGCGTTTCCCGGTCCAGTTCGATCAGTGGAGCCGCCCCGAGAGCCTGATTGCAATCGCGATTGCCGTTGGTGTGAGCACCGCCACGTTCATTCTGTGGCGCGCAGTTGGACGACGCAGCATTATTCCTGGCCCGGTACGATTCGGAATGACCTGGGAAAACTATGAGAAAATCCTCTCCTGGGTTCCTCTCGTAATCGGGCTTCACATGGGTATTACGCTTCTCATAAGCGGCATCACCAGGGAGCTTTTCGTACCAAATCTGGAGCTCCCGGTGAACCTCCTCGGAGGCGTCATGGGTCTGGCCGAAATTGTTATCGGGCTGAGTTTTGTTTACGGCGCACTTACGCGGCCCGCAGCGGCTGCTCTCGGAATACTCTGGGTGGGCGGGCTTTTTCTTTTCGGTCCGATTCGTCTCCTGGAACACCCGGAGATCCTCGGCGTTGCGTTCTTTCTCTTTGTAACGGGAAGGGGACCACTAGCGTTCGACATGGCGATGGAACGGCTTCACCAACCAATCAGGACCCTCATTCCCTACATCATAACGGTTTTGCGCATATCCATTGCAACTGGAATCATTGTCGTGGCCTTCACTGAGAAGCTCTGGAACGTGCCGATGGGCCTCGCGTTTCTTTCCAGTCATCACTTCAATTTTTTTCCCGCGATCGGCATGTCGCAGGTCGACGACCGGGCTTTCCTGCTAATAGCGGGCACCGTGGAGCTTACTATCGGTCTGATTCTTTTCTCAGGGGCATTTGTCCGGTTGCTCATTCTCGTGACGTTGGTTCCGTTCAATCTGACTCTGCCATTTCTGGGTTGGCGAGAGCTGGTCGGCCATCTCACGACCTACGGCATCTTTGCGCTGCTGCTGCTGTTGGGCCACGAGAAGCCGCCGGAAACAGGATCTCTGACCTCGGTGCTTTCCGGCGCCCCACAGCCACACTGATCGGTAACATGTTCGCCAGTGTCGACACGTCGCGCCGGATCACAACACGTGCGCGTTAACGAGAAACCAATGGCAGCGAAGATCAGCCGAAACGCTGCATCATGCTCATCACCAACCGCCTCAGATCGTTGTAGGTCACCAGCGCAAATAGCAGCAACACCGCGGCCAGCCCGGCGCGCAGGATGTACTCACGCGTTCTCGCGCTGAAGGCACTCCCCTTCAGTGACTCGAGCAGATTGATCGCAATCTGGCCGCCATCGAGCACCGGGATCGGGAGCAGGTTGAACACCGCGAGATTGGTGCTGATCAGCGCGATGAGAAAAAACAGCTGCTCGCCCCCGCCGCGGGCCGCCTGAACCGACGCCTGAGCGATCATGATCGGGCCGCCAAGCTCACTCGCCGACACCTTTCGCGTTGCGAGGCCGCGCAATGCCTCGATGACCGTGCCGGCCATCACCCACGTCGCCTTGCCGCCGGCAACGATTGCATCGCCGAACGCAATCGGCCGAGTCGCCTGGCTCGGCACGATGCCGATGCGCCCAACATTTTCGATCTTGCCGGTCTTGGTACTGCGAGCTGTGTCTGACACCGGTGTAATCGACACGTCGCGCACCTGCCCTGCGCGAACCACCTGAAACGTCAGAGGAACTCCAGGCGACGCACTCACCCGGTTGACGAGACCCTCCCAATCGACATTCGTGCCGTTGATCGCAACGATACTATCGCCGTGCTGCAAGCCAGCCACGGCCGCCGGCTTGCTGGCAAACAGCGAATCGGCGGTTGTCGACAGATACGGATCTCCGTAATGCACGAACATTCCGGTTGTCACAACGAACGCGAGCAGCACGTTCATCGTCACGCCCGAGAACAGGATCAGCATCCTCGCCCACAATGGCTTCGACTCGAACCAGCGATCCGGCGGAATCGGCTTGGGCCCGAACGGCACCATCGCATCAGGGTCGAGCGCCTCACCGTGGGTCGCAACTTCGGTCACGACATTCTCGCTTCCACCTTCCATGAACGCGGTCGACTCGTCTTCACGCGACGCCATCCGCACGTAGCCGCCGACCGGAAGCATCGCCAGCACATACTCCGTCTCGCCGTGCCGTTTCTTGAAGATCGGCTTGCCAAAACCGATCGAAAAACGCGGCGCGTAAACGCCGACGGCCTTCGCCGCGAGAAAGTGACCAAGCTCGTGAACGAAAACGACGAGTCCAAAAACGAAAATGGGTGCGATATAAGCAAGCATCAGAACAACTCCGTTACGTGCCGTCGGGCTTCACCATCGGCCGCGAGCAGCTCTTCCCTGCTTCCCCCAGGCAGATCGCCGAGTCGGCCGAGCGCCGATTCGATTGCCCGCGGAATGTCACCAAATTTGATTTTGCCCGCCAGAAAGTGCGCTACTGCCTGCTCGTTCGCCGCATTGTACACCGCCGGCGCGGCGCCACCACGCTTGCCAGCAGAAATACCGAGACCGAGAGCGGGAAAATTTGATTCCGCAACCGGCTCGAATGTCAGCGGCGAGCTGGCAACGGGATCAAATGGTGGTACACCGTCATCACTCGCGCGTTCGGGATGCGTCAGTGCATACAGCACCGGAATCTCCATGCTCGGCGCACTGAGCTGCGCGACGACGCTTCCATCGATGAACTCCACAAAGGAGTGCACGATGCTCTGCGGATGCACGACCACATTGATCTGGTCGTAATCGAGTCCGAAGAGAAAATGCGCCTCGATCACCTCGAGCGCCTTATTTGCGAGCGTGGCGCTATCGATGGTGATCTTGCGGCCCATCGTCCACGTTGGATGCTTGAGCGCGTCGTCGAGAGTGACGGCGCCAAGCTGCTCTTCGCTCAATCCCCGGAACGGTCCGCCTGACGCGGTGAGGATGATGCGCCTCACCTCCGACCGGGGCCGCGTTCCGATACACTGAAAGATCGCGCTGTGCTCGCTATCCACCGGCACGATCTCGCCGCCGCCCTCCCTGCACGCAGCCTCTGCCAGCGAACCGGCGACGACGAGAGTTTCCTTGTTCGCGAGAGCGACGCGCTTTCCCGCGCGGAGAGAAGCGAGCGTCGCATCCAGTCCGGCCGCACCAACAACGGCGTTGATGACGATCGACGTGTCGTTGCGCGTCGCCGCCTCAATGAGCACATTGTCGCCGCGGCCCCAGCCGGAAGAAGCCTTCTCTGTCTCATCAACAAGCCCAACGTACCCCGGAGAAAACTTCTCCTCCTGCTCGGCAAGCAGCGTCGCGTTCGTGTTCGCAGTCAGCGCGGTGACGACGAAGCGGTCCTGCTGGCGAGACAAAACACGTAGTGCGGTTTTGCCGATCGATCCGGTCGATCCCAGGATCGCGACTCCCTTCCGAGTCATCCTGGAACTGGCAGCAGCAATGTCCCGAGCAGCAGATACGCGACGGGCAGCACGAACAGGAGACTGTCGAATCTATCCAGAATCCCACCGTGACCGGGAAGCAGCTTCGACGAGTCCTTCACGCCCGCGTCGCGCTTGAGCAGCGACTCGGCAAGGTCGCCGAGCTGACCAACAACTCCAACGGAGACGCCAAACAGCACGAGTCCGGCGGGCCTCAGCCCAAGGTGCGCAAAGGGATTGAGCGCAAACAGCGCATAAAGCCACGTGACGATGACGGCGACGATCAACCCGCCAACCGCGCCCTCGACCGTCTTTGCCGGACTCACGGAGGGAATCAGCTTGTGTCGCCCGAGCATTCGGCCAAACGCATATGCGCCGATGTCCGTCGCCCATGTCACGGCAATCGGGAACATCACCAGGATTGTTCCGGCCAATGCGCCGACCGCGTAGTCGTGATATCTGATCGGATACATGTATGTAACCAGCGCCGGATAAATAATGCCGACGATTGTGACCCCAAGCGCGATGAGCGGCTTTCGCCCCACCCCACGAGCCCAGATAACCGTTGCGAGGAGTGCCAGAAAAATCAGGACGGCAATCGTCAGCGTCACATGAAAGACGCCGAGATACGCGGCATGGACGGCGAGCGGAATGAGCGCCGCCAGCACGATACCCGGAATCTCGAGCGGCTCCGATCCACCGGTGGCGGCCATTCGGATCAGCTCCCACGCGCCGATTGCCGCAACTGCGCCGAGCGCCGCCGCGAATACCCACCCACCAATGTAGATGAGCGCGACTGTGAGAGGCGCGCCGACGAGCGCGAACAACACGCGCCTCATGAGCTCGGACACGAGCTCAGACTTCCATTATTTCGGCTTCTTTTGCCTTGAGGAGCTCGTCGATCTTCGCCATGAAGTCATCGTGAGCCTTCTGCAGATCCTTCTCGGCGTGCTTCACATCGTCTTCGCTCGTGCGATCGAGCTTTTTCAGCTTGTCGCGGCCTTCGGTACGAGCGTGGCGAATTCCAATGCGCGCCTCTTCGGCGAGCTTGTGCACGACCTTTACGAGATCCTTGCGCCGCTCCTCGTTCAAAGCGGGAAGCGGAACGCGGATCACTCCGCTCTGCGACATCGGATTGAGCCCGAGATCGGAGTCGCGGATTGCGCGCTCGATGACCTGGAGCTGGCCCTTGTCCCACGGCGTCACCGTGAGGAGTCGTGGCTCCGGCGCAGAAACGCTGGCGACCTGATTGAGCGGCATCGTCTGTCCATACACGTCGACGCGTACAGTGTCGAGCAGGCTCGTTGATGCCTTGCCGGTGCGAATCGAGCCGAGCTCGCGCTTCGAGCTCTCGAGCGATTTCTCCATCGCTCCGCGCGAGTCCTTGATGATCTGCGGAATGGTGCTCATTGAACGAGTGTCCCGATGCGCTCGCCGGCAACGGCGCGCGCAATGGCTCCTGGTGTGTTGATGTTCAGAACGATGACAGGTAGTGAATTTTCCCGGCACAGCGCGATCGCCGTCTGGTCCATCACGCCAAGCTCCTTGAGCATGACGTCGCGATAGCTGATGGTTTCGAACAGCGTCGCCGCCGGATCTTTCTTCGGATCCGCGGAATAGACGCCATCGACGCTCGTCGCCTTGATGATCACCTGCGACTTGGTCTGGATCGCGCGCAACGCCGCCGCGGTGTCGGTCGAGAAATACGGATTGCCTGTGCCCCCGGCGAAGATCACGACGCGACCTTTCTCGAAATGACGCAGGGCACGCCGCCGAATGAACGGCTCCGCGATCTGCTCCATGTTGATCGACGTCATGACCCGGGTCTCGACGTCGGCGCGTTCGAGAACGTCCTGTACCGCAAGGGCGTTGATGATTGTACCGAGCATGCCCATATAGTCGCTGCCGACGCGGTCCATGCCGAGCTTCGAGAACTGAGCGCCACGGACAATGTTGCCACCGCCGATGACGAGACCGATTCCGGCACCAGTGTCCTTCACCTGCTTGATCTCACCGGCGATTCGCCCAAGTGTCTCGAGATCGAATCCAACTCCCTTGCCGCCGGCGAGAGCCTCGCCGGAAATCTTGAGAAGAACTCGGGAATACGCCGGCGAGGTCAAGGACGTTACTCCTCTCCCATCTGATAGCGAACGAAGCGTCGGACCTGAATGTTCTCGCCGACTTTCGCCGAAGCTTCCTTGATGAGCTCCCCGATGGATTTCTTCGGCTCGCGAATCCATGGCTGGTACACGAGGCAATTGTCCTTGTAGTAAGCCTCGACTTTACCCTCGACCATGCGCTGAACGATGTTCTCCGGCTTGCCACTCGCCTTTGCCTGCTCTTCGGCGATCCGGCGCTCGCTGTCGACGCGCTCCTGGGGCACTCCATCCTTGTCGACCGAGACGGGCGCGGCGCTCGCGATGTGAAGCGCGATCTCGCGAGCGAGAGTCTTGAAGTCATCGGTGCGTGCAACGAAATCGGTCTCGCAGTTGATCTCGACCATCACGCCGACTTTTGCGTTGTGATGGATGTAGCTCGTGATGACGCCTTCGCTTGTCTGCTTGCCGGCACGCTTGTCGGCCTTGGCGATGCCCTTCACGCGAAGATGTTCCGCGGCCTTGTCCATGTCGCCGTTGTGCTCTTCGAGGGCCTTCTTTGCTTCCATCATGCCGGCACCGGTGCGCTGGCGGAGGGCCATTACGTCTTTTGCTGTGAACATCGATCTACCCTTTGTTATTCCAGCTTGCGCTCGGAGCGCGTAGTGGTCAGTTAAAAGAACGCCGCCGGCTTTGCAGGCCGGCGGCGGGTCTGCCCGCGGGCAGGAGGAAGTTAACCTTCAGGAGTCTCGGCGTTAACTCCGAATTCCCCCGAAGCGTCGGATGCGTCGCCCGTCAGCATACCAGTGTCCCCAATGGTATCGCCCTCGGCCGTCGCTTCACCTTCTCCTGCTCCTTCGCCTTCGCCTCCTGTCTTGAGCCGGGCCGCAATTGCTTCAGGCTTTGCCCGGCGACGCCGCGGACGGCGCTTTCTCTTCCGGTCGCCTTCGCCTTCCGGCTCGGCGCCACGGTCGGAGCTGTACGTGTACGACTCCGTCTCCTCTGCTTCTTCGCGAATCGGTGCCTCGCGCTTTGCTTCAATGATCGCGTCGGCGATCGCGTGCGTGACGAGCTCGACCGACTTGATAGCGTCGTCGTTGCCGGCGATGGGAACAGTGATGAGGTCCGGATCAGCGTTCGTATCGACGAGCGCGATGATCGGAATTCCGAGCTTGTTCGCCTCAGCGACTGCGATGCGCTCCTTTTTGGAGTCGATTACAAACATCAAGCCAGGCAGACGGCTCAAATTCTTGATACCGCTCAGGTTCTTGGAGAGCTTGTCGCGCTGACGTGACATCATCAGCTGCTCTTTCTTGGTGTAGTTCTCGAAATCTCCACCGGCTTCGCTGCCGGCCTCGAGGTCCTTCAGCTTTCGGACCTGCTTCTTGACCGTCTGGAAATTCGTGAGCAGGCCGCCGAGCCAGCGCTCGGTGATGTGCATGGCACCGGCGCGATCGGCTTCATCCTTCACGATGTTGACGAGCTGGCGCTTGGTGCAGACGAAGAGGACGCTTTCTCCACGGAGCACGACATTGCGTGCCAGCGTCTTCGCGATTTCCAGCTGACGCAGGGTCTTCTGGAGGTCGATGATGTGGATGCCGTTGCGTTCCGCGAAGATGAAACGACGCATCTTCGGGTTCCAGCGACGGGTCTGGTGGCCGAAGTGAACTCCGGCGGCTAGAAGTTGATCGAGGTTTGGTTCAGTCATTCAGTTAGAGATCCGATTAACGCTTGGAGAACTGGAACTTCTTGCGTGCCTTTGGACGGCCGGGCTTTTTACGCTCGACAGCGCGGGCATCACGAGTCAGAAGCCCGAGATCCCGGAGCTTCCGGCGATGTGTCTCGTCGAGCTTGACGAGAGCGCGGGCGACTGCGAGGCGAAGCGCACCGGCCTGGCCGGTGAGTCCGCCGCCTTCGACGCGGGCCATGATGTCAAAGCGACCCAGCGTGTCGGTGGCGGTAAATGGCTGCTGAATTGCGGCGACGTGCGCGGGCCGCGGAAAGTAGTCGCCGAGCGTGCGGCCGTTGACCTGCCACTTGCCCGACCCAGCTTTCAGATAAAGGCGGCAGCGAGCTTCCTTCCGCCGTCCAATTGTATGCGTGGTTCCAGCTTCAGCCATTACTTCGTCTCACTCTTCTTGTTAAGGTCGAGCACCTTCGGCTGCTGCGCAGCGTGGGAGTGCTTGTCGGTTGCGAAAACGCGGAGCTTGCGGCGAAGCGACTGGCGGCCAAGTGCCGTTTTCGGCAGCATGCCGTAGACCGCTTTCTCGATCACGCGCTCGGGATGCTTGTCGAGCATCGACGCATACGGCGTGAACCGCTCGTGGCCCATGTAGCCGGTGTGATGGAAGTAGCGCTTCTGCTCTCCCTTCTTGCCGGTCACCTTCACCTTCGAGGCGTTGATGACGATGACGTTGTCGCCGGTGTCCATGTGCGGCGTGTACATCGGCTTGTGCTTGCCGCGGATGATCCGCGCGACCTCTGTGGCGAGACGGCCGAGAACCATCCCGTCCGCGTCGACGATGAACCAGTCGTGTTGAATGTCAGCCGGCGTTGCGCTGTAAGTCTTCATAAAAAAGGAAAGTCAGACCGTGCATAGAGCCCGCACCCATCATCGGAATGATCGATGGTGCCGGGCAAAATCAGTGTATTTGCGATTTGGGACAGCCTCTAAACCTACGGATTGCTGAAGGTTAAGTCAACGGGAGGGGCGCCGATTTGTCCAGCACCATTAGAAGTGTCCCCATAGTTACACCAATAGAAATGTCCCCTTGGTTTTGGTTGTAAGGAAAGATCTTTAACGTCACTTCTCATGGGTGTACA
>JBBSFT010000052.1:0-16659 GCA_038254845.1 Gemmatimonadales bacterium
CAAGTTTTTGCACGAGCCGAGCGTGAGATTGCGGGCCGCGGCGGCGAATGGGCGCGGATTAGGAGTAGTCGACGCAGCGAGGTACCTGTTTGCGCTCGAGCGTGACTCGGCCTCGCCCAGGGACGGCGACGCGTGACGCCTCGGGCACTTGTCACGGGCGGAGCCGGATTCATCGGCTCTCACGTTGCGGATACGCTGCTGGGGAACGGGTACGCCGTCGAGATCATTGATGACCTGTCGAGCGGAAAACGCGAGAATCTTCCGGCTGGCGCGGTATTCCATGAAGTCAGCGTCACATCCGAGGACGCTGCACACGTCGTCACGGACGGGTCGTTTGATAGAATCATTCATCTTGCTGCCCAGATCGACGTCAGAAAGAGCGTCGCCGATCCTGTCTTCGATGCGACGACGAATATCGTCGGGACGCTCAATCTGCTCGAGGCGATGAGGAAGTCGGCAACGAGGTCGCGAATCATCTTCACGTCCACCGGCGGCGCCATCTACGGGGATTTCAACCGGCCTCCAAACGCCGAGACGTACGCGAAAGACCCGGAGTCTCCGTACGCAATCTCCAAGCTGGCCGTTGAGTACTACCTCGCGTACTACGGCCGACTCCATCGGCTCGAGCACGTGGCGCTTCGTTTCGGAAATGTCTACGGTCCACGACAGGATCCGCATGGCGAGGCTGGTGTGGTGGCGATTTTCTGCACGCGCATACACGATGAGAAGCCGCTGACGATATTTGGCGACGGACTTCAGACCCGCGACTATGTGTACGTTGGCGATGTCGCGAATGCCGTCCTCCGCGCGGCGACGTTCGCCATTCCCCCGGCCGAGCGAATGGACGCCCGCGCGTTCAACATCGGTACCGGGCTAGGCACATCGGTCGTCGATCTCGCGCGAATGCTCCAGAGCGCTGCCGGAAGCAACGCGGAACTCATCTTTGCTCCCCGGCGTCCGGGCGAGCAACAGGAAAGCTTTCTCAACGTGGAGAAGGCGGGTCGCGTCCTTGGGTGGGCGCCGCGCATGTCGCTCCAGGACGGCCTCGCCGAGACGTATGCGTGGGCGGCCTCACGAGCGGTAACGAATCCGGGATGACGACCATCATGATGCAGATCGGAGGAGCGATTCCGTCTTCTCCGCTGGAGCTGATCACCAGCTCAACGGGTCCAACGAAGATCGTGCTGTTCATCCTTGGCGTTTTGTCGCTCGTCAGCTGGACGATCATGGTTGCCAAGACGATCGAGTTCAAGCGTGCGGGTGCTGCAGGCCGCACGTTCATGGACCGGTTCGCGCACACTCACTCGCTCGACGACGCCGCGGAGATATCGGCGAGCCTGCCGCCAAGTCCGCAAAAAGGAGTGATGACGCGGGCGATTCGCTTCCTCACCGAGACCACGCCGGCACTTGCTCCGCAGGGAGAGCGGCGCGCACGGCTCAGCGCGTCACAGGTCGAGGCCCTGCGTCAGGTGCTCGACTCCGAGAGCGGTGCGGTTCGCGATCAGCTGGGCAGGTTTGTCCCGTCGCTCGCGACGATCGGCTCGGTGAGCCCGCTCATCGGCCTGCTCGGAACTGTGCTCGGCATCATCGAAGCGTTCATTGGCATTGCGACGAAGGGCTCGGGCAACATTGGCGCGGTTGCACCGGGTGTCGCCGAGGCGCTCATCGCGACTGCGGCAGCGCTCAGTGTCGCAATCCCCGCTGTCTTCGGGTACAACATTTTCGCCCACCGTCTCAATCGCATCGACGGCGAGCTCGACGGGTTTGGATCCGAGCTCATCGCATTGATGGTGCGCGAGGGACGGATCTAGGTGCGACGCCGCCGGGACCGGA
Source organism: Gemmatimonadales bacterium (assembly GCA_038254845.1). Classification (GTDB taxonomy): domain Bacteria; phylum Gemmatimonadota; class Gemmatimonadetes; order Gemmatimonadales; family Gemmatimonadaceae; genus UBA4720. The sequence goes on from JBBSFT010000052.1 coordinate 1,834, forward strand.
TGATGCTGAACGCCGAGATCAACGTCGTCAGCCTGATCGACGTCATGATGCTGCTGATGGTCATCTTCATGATCACCGCCCCGATCATGCAGGGTGGCGTTGACATCGCGCTGCCGAAAGCGGAGGCGCGACCTCTCGAGCCAAAGAGTGGCCTCGTCGTCACCGTTGACAGGGCAGGGATGATCCACGTTGATGAGACCGCGCTGACGTTTTCCGAATTTCGCGCGACGTTTCGCGCGCTTGCATCAGCGCGCGGAAAGGACGGGATCTATTTGCGCGCTGACCAGGGTGTGCCGTATGGGACCGTCGCGAAAGTTCTTGCCGTGATGCGGGCGACGGGCATCCCCGATGTCGGACTGGTTCTGGAGTCGGAGCAGGATCAGTAAGTGACGGAGTGGAATGCCACTCGTCTCGGCGGCCCCGCGGGGATTTCGCTCGCGCTTCACGCAACACTCGTGGCGCTGGTCGTGATCGGATTTCGCAAGAGCCCACCCGAGGCGATGCCTCCGATCTACAAGGTGAACATCATCGCTGCGCCGGCAGGCCCGCGTGCGATTGGGGTGGTTCAACCGGAAGCGGCGGTTGTGCCTCCGGCAAAATCGCCTGCGGTGGTGCCGCCGACTCCGCCCAAAGCAAAGGAATCACCGATTCCAACTCCGAAAGTCGCTCCCCCTAAACCGGTCGCGAAGGCGACCCCTGTGGAGAAGCCGGCACAAACGGCTTCGGCGACTCCGGCACCGAAGGCCGGAGGTGGTCCAATCGGCGGGAAGGGCAGCGATGTGGCAACCGTTCAGATCGAGGGAATCGATTTCCCTTTCCCCGGGTATCTGAACAACATCGTGAGGCAGATTGCGCTTCGGTTTAATCCCGGTGACTCGAACTCAGGATTGCGTGCAGAGGTTAGATTCGTGATCCGGCGCGATGGCTCGGTCATCGGCATCGGCTTCGTAACGCGGTCCGGAAACTATGCTTTCGATCTCGAGGCACAGGGCGCTGTCGAAGCCGCGGCCCGCGAGTTCGGCCGTCTTCCGGAAGGGTTTCACGATGATGCCCTGCCAGTCGTCTTCAGCTTCGATCCTCGTTTAATAAGATGATGCATCGTCCAATCACCGCCGCGATCGTTGGCGTTATCGCGGCCGCGGCAATCAGCACGACAGCGTGCGGCCAGGATACATCGCAGGTAAAGCCTGGTGTGCGGCTTGGCCTGAGCTATCCTCGTGGCACGACTCCAAAGGTCATCGTCATGCCCGTCGATTCGACGCCGGGCGATTCCGTGCGCGCGATTATCCAGCGCGACCTCGATTACGGCGACCGGGTGCGACCGCTCATGCTCGACGACGCTACGCTTGCGGGACTCACGCCGGCGGCTGGGCAGGACTACAACTATCCGCTCTTCGCGAACCTCGGTGTCGCTGCCATCGTTCACGCGAGAAAGACGCCATCGGGATACACCGTTGCGCTCTATGACGTCTCGTCCGGAAGAAGAATCGACTCGCGCGATTTTCGTGTGTCGCCGATTCCCGCTAATCGCGACGCGAGTCTCGTCGATTCGATTACAGTCGCCACGACATTCCGGGAAAAGGCAGTGCGTGACTCAGTGTTCCGGACGTTGAAGATCCGCGGTGACATCATGCGGCGGAAGCGGCTCGCGACCGACACTCGGCCTCGCCGCTTCATCGTTCGCGATTCGCTTCGCCGTGACTCAGCGGCAGCTGCGTATGTCAAGCGCGGTATTGTCCGGTGGGAGGAAGATCGTCGCGATTCTGTCGCCGCATCGATTCTGTCGTCGGCATCGCGGCTCGCGAAACAGGATTCATTGAATCGCATTGCGTCGGCCGATGGGCTGCGGATCGGTATTCATCACATCAGCGATGAGGTTCAGCGGTGGATCACCGGCAAGAGCGGCATCGCGGCGACCCGCGTTGCTTACGTGCAAGGCGGACTCATTCGCATTGTCGACAGCGACGGCGCAAACGACCGCCCTCTCACCCGCGGCGGACAGTCGATGTCGCCAGCGTGGCATCCGGGTGGCGAAAAGCTGGTGTACTCGAAATTCGTTGCTGGCGGCGGAGGTACCCAGCTCGAGGAGGCGGAGCTTGCGACCGGGAGAACGCGAACGATCGGTGGCGGTGGGCTCAACATCACTCCGGCGTATTCTCACGATGGCCAGTACATCGTCTACGCGAGCGGCTCCGAGTCAGGGACCGACTTGATGATGGTGAACGATCAGGACCCGACGAATCCGCAGCGCCTCACCTTCGGGAGAGGCAGCGACAACGGCGGTCCGAGCTTCAGCCCGGATGGCCGTCAGATTGCCTTTTTCTCTTCCCGCTCAAAGTATCCGCAGATCTACACCATGGATGCCGACGGTACGAACGTCCAGCTGCTGACTCCGTTCACGCCCGGGGTTCGGAGCTATCGGTCTGCTCCGGATTGGTCGCCGGATGGCCGGGCTGTCGCATATGAGCAGCAAAATGGCGATTTTCAGGTGTGGATGATCAACATCCGCGACAAGGAGCCGAGGCGATTGACGAGTGAAGGCGAGAATGAAGGTCCGTCGTGGAGTCCGGACGGTATTCATCTCGCCCTGTCGTCTACCCGTGGCGGCTCGAAACAGATCTGGATTCTCGATACCGAGTCCGGCAGGTTCCGTCAGCTCACGCGCTATGCCGGCGCGCGGCTCTCGGCGTGGTCACCGATGATCACGACTCCCTGACGGGCAGTTCGGCACACATTCAACCAATCCATCATGCTACCAAGGGCGCGTGTACTCGGAATTGCACTGGCAGTCGCAGTCGCGGCAGCCGGATGTGCGAAAAAACCGGCGGCGGTGCGGCCGGCGCCTCGCCGGATTAACACCGACAGTCTAGTTCGCGAACAGGCGAGGCTCGACTCGATCGCTCGCGCCGAGGCTGCGCGCTCTGCCGCTGCGGCTGCGGCTGCTGCGGCTGCCGCAGCCGGTCCGGCAAGCGCCGCTCCTGTCTCCGCTGCCGAGCGAACGACGATGTCGAATACAATTTATTTCGACCTCGACGATTCAACGCTGGGCGATGACTCGCGCGCCGCACTCGAGGCGAAGGCGCCCATCATCATTCGGCATGCAGGGATGCGGATTCGCATCACCGGTCACGCCGACGCGCGGGGCTCGGATGAGTACAATCTTGCGCTTGGATTGCGTCGAGCGGCGGAAGCGAAGCGTTATCTCGCCGCCCTCGGAATCGATGAGAGCAGAATCGAGATCGTGACGATGGGTGAGGAACGACCGGCAGTTCAGGGTAATACGGAAGAGGCTTACGCCCTGAACCGTAGAGCCGAGTTCGAGATAATCAGCTGAGAAGGCAACTCATGATGGCGTTTGGACGGGGAAGAATCGTATTGGCGACAGCGGCCGCGTTCGGCGTTGCGGGCTGCTTCGCGTCCGTCGCGCAGCTCGACGAGGTTCGAAACGACGTGTCGGCTCAGCGGGCCGAGGTCGATGCGAATGATTCCGTACGGGCGGTGCAGCTCGTCGAGATTCTGACGACGCTTCGCACAGTCACCGACTCGATTGCCGGCTTCAGCACCCGGCTCAATCGGATGCGGGCCGAATCGCAGAGCGACATGCGCGCGCTCAAGCAGGATGTCGCCGCAATCCAGGCAACGACCGGCCAGAGTCAGGAGCGCCTTCAACAGTTGCGCGCACAGATCGAGCAGCGAAATCGTCAGGTTGCGTCGACTTCTCTCCCATCTGGTGGGCGCGACACGGTCTCGTCTTCTGCTGTGCCGCCGCGGGACGCGCCCGGGCCCAGCGAGCTGTTCCAGATCGGCCGTGACCAGATCACCCGCGGAGGGAACAGTGCAGCGCGGGCAGCGTTTACAGATTTGCTTCAGCGCTTTCCGAATTCCGAGATGGCGGCTGATGCGCAGTTCTACGTTGCGGAATCCTGGGCGGCCGAGGGGTCGGCGGCGCCGGCTGACACGGCTTACGCAATGGTCGTTTCGAAATATCCCCAGTCTCCACGCGCTCCGACCGCCCTCTACAAGCGGGGCTTCAACGCGCAGTCGGCAGGACGCACCACGGCGGCGCGCAGGTTGTATAACGACCTGATTCGCCGCTATCCGGATTCCGACGAAGCAGAGCTCGCGCGCGAGCGGTTGCGCGTTCTTGGCTGATACAATGGCGCCGCGGGCGAAGGTCGTCGCGGATACGGAGATGCCCTTCCTCGATCACCTCGAGGAGCTGCGACATCGCCTGTTCTGGATTGCGGGCGCGATCCTTGTCGGCATCGTCGCGTCGTACGTGATCCTGTCCCAGAAGCGCATCGACCTCATCGGATTTTTGTCAGAGCCGATCCGGCCGTATCTCAAGAATGGCAGCCTGATCTATACCCATCCGGGAACGTCGTTCAAGATCATTCTCAATGCGTCGATGTTCAGCGGGCTCCTGCTCGCGACGCCGGTGATCGGGTACCAGTTGTGGGGATTTTTCTCTCCGGCGCTTCACAAGCACGAGAAGCGCGTGATCGTGCCGACGCTGTTCGCGATGGTGTTCCTGTTTCTCTGCGGAGTGGCGCTGTGCTACTTCATGGTGATGCCGTTCACGCTCAAGTTCTTCGACAGCTTCGAGTCCGCGTCGCTCAAGCCGATGATCGAGGCGACGGAGTACTTTGATTTTGCGTTCAGCATGATGCTGGCGTTCGGCCTCGCATTCGAGCTGCCGATCGCGATTCTGTTGTTGTCGTCGCTCGGCATCGTGAAGCCGGAGTTCCTGTCAAAGTATCGCCGGCATGCGATCGTCATCACCGTCGTCGTGGCGGCGTTCATCACGCCGGATGCGAGCCCGACGACGCTCTTCGCCTTGTCGGGGCCACTTTACCTGCTCTACGAGCTCGGCGTCGCGTTGTCGTTCATGGTGACACGGAAGCGTCGCAAACGCGAGCGCGACGAGGAGGCCGCTGCCGAGCTCGAGGCGAAGCTGGCGTTCGAGCGGCGCCGCGAGGAGATGGCGGCGCGCGAGCCACGACGCCTGGGCGTCGAGGTATGAGGACGCTCGTCGCGGGTGCTGCAATGTTGCTGATCGCCTCGTCCGCTTCGGCGCAGGTCACCACGCGCCCGACTCGGCCGAACATTCAACGGCGGGCAGTGAGCGACTCGACTAAAGCCGATTCTCTCCGTGCCGACTCCGTATCCCGCGAGATAGTAAAATGGACAGCGCCAGATTCTGTCGAAACGGCCTTGATGGCACGTCAGGGATACTCTGTAACGCGGTATCAGGGCCTGAACGTGCAGTTCGATGCGAAGCATCGCATTCTGTACCTGGAAGGAAGCCCGAAGAATGGGCGTGCCGCGGTCGGCCGCGGCGGGACGCTGCTTGTGGGCGACACGATCACCTACAACGATTCGACGAAAGTTGTCGTCGCTCTTGGTGACACGCTCATGCTGCGTGACCCGTCTCGCGGCAGCGCGGACGTTATCGCGCTCGGGCGAATGACCTACAACGTCGAGCAGCGTCGCGGACAGGTGACAAACATCAGTACGTCGATTGAGAGCGGCGAACAGTGGTTCGTGCGGGGTCAGATCGCTGCGTTCCGGAACGATACGACCGGCGGCAAATCCACGGCGTTCTACGCGAAGAACGGCATCATCACGAGCTGTGACGACTCCATCCCCGATTACCATTTCGCGTCGAAGGAGATCAAGATGGTCTCCAAGAATATCATGGTGGCGCGGCCGGCCGTGCTGTACATCGGCGATGTGCCGGTGTTCTACCTGCCATTCATTTTCCAGGACATGCGGTCGGGATGGCGAAGCGGCATTCTCACTCCGCGGTTTGGCGTCGGAGAAATTTTTCGCAACAGCCCCTCATATCGTCGGCACCTCGACAATCTCGGGTATTATTTCGCGCTGAACGATTACATGGACGGTCAGCTCTCGCTCGATTGGCGAAGCGGCGCGGCGGCATCATCGAGCGATCCGGGATGGGTGAGACTCAATGGCGAATGGAGATATCGGTGGCTCGACCGGTTCCTGACCGGGCGCCTTGCACTGTCGCGACTGTCGCAGCGCGATGGCCAGCGGAACACCGCGGTCTCATGGGCGCACCAGCAGGATTTCTCGCAAACTACCCATCTCACGACCGACATCAATTTCGTCACGAGCACCGTGCTGCAACGGCAGAATACGTTCGATCCGCGGCAGGCGCTCGCGACAATTCAGAGTCACGTAAACTTTGCGGAACAGTTCGGGCCAGCATCGTTCAGCATCGGCGGAAGCCGGCGACAGTACCCGGGCCGCAAGGACATCTCGCAGGATTTCCCGAACTTCAGCATCAGCACGCCGACGCTCGCGCTGGCCCGCTGGCTCGAGTGGACGCCGCAGTTGTCGGTGAACAACAGCGAGCAGCTGAAAGTGAACCGCACCGGTGAATTCGCCTATAGCCGCACGCCCAATTCGGCCGGCGGAGTTGATTCCGTGTTGCTCACGGGTGACTCGCGCCTGACGAATCTGTCGTTCTCGACACCGCTCAGGATTTTCGGGTTCAGCCTGAATAATTCCTTCACGGCGAGCGACCAGGAGAACAATGCACCGGTTCGGATTCCGGTGATCAATCAGGACGATCCGACGCAGGTCACCAACCGGGTGTTTGCAAGGACTTACGCGACGCAGGTAGACTGGACGACAGGGTTTGGGTTGCCGACGCTCCTTCCATCCACTCTCAAGCTCTCGCCATCGATCTCGTTTCAGAACGTCGATGGACATTCCTTCTGGGTTCGCACGGAGCAGACGGGTGGCCGCTTCGTGCATCAGGCCAAGAGAGCCAGCTACGCGCTGTCGGCGTCACCCACTTTCTTCGGTCTGTTCCCGGGCATCTTTGGCGTGAGCCGCTTCAGGCATTCGATCTCGCCGGGACTCACCTACTCTTACGCGCCGGCAGCGAACGTCGGACGCGATTTCCTCGCCGCGCTCAACATCAACCCGCGCGATTATCTTGGCAACCTCGCCTCGAACGCCGTCACTCTCAACGTTTCGCAGACGCTCGAAGCGAAAATGAAGTCGAAGGATACGGCCAGCCTGGGCGATCCGCGGAAGGTCAAGCTTCTCGGTGTGTCGATGGACCCGTTGAGCTATGATTTCGAGCGAAAGCGAAAAACCGGACGGTCCGGCTTCACGACCGACGCGTTCGGTTACCGCCTCAACTCCGATCTGCTCCCGGGATTTGCGCTGGGCGTCAGGTACTCGCTGTTTCAGGGGAACCCGATCAGCGACAGCGCGAAGTTCAAGCCGTACCGCACCGACATCAACGCATCATTCAGCATCAACGGCAACTCAGGCGTGTTCGGTGCGCTCGCCCGCGTGTTCGGCCGGGCGATTCCGAATACCTCACCGCAGACGGAGCGACTTGGCCAGAACGCGGATGATGCCTTGTCACAACGAGTTGCATCAACACCGGTCGCCGGAAGCGCCAACCGCAACAATCTCTACGCCGTGCCTGCGACACAAGCGTGGCAGGCGTCGTTTACGTTTACGTCGTCGCGCCAACGTCCCCCGACCGGAAACGGAACGGTGATCGAGCAGGACCCGCGCGAGCTCTGCCAGGGGCTTCTGAACAACGCGAACCCGTTCGCGTACGACCTCTGCGTCCAGCAGCAATCAACGAACCCAACGGCTGCTGTTCCAATTGGCAGCATCACCAACGGCACGCCATTCATTCGCGTTCCGTCGCGCGAAAATCTCGCGTCGCAGATGAGCTTTCACCTCACCGAGAAGTGGTCCGGGACGTGGGGAACGACATACGATTTCCAGACTCAGCGCTTCGCCGATCATCAGGTTACGCTTCAGCGCGCGCTTCACGACTGGCGTGCCATCTTCGGTTTCTCGAGGACGGCTACCGGCAATTTCTCGTTCAACTTCTTCGTCGCGCTGAACGCCCAGCCGGACATCAAGTTCAACTTCGACAGGCAGACATACCGGCAGTCGGGGCAGTAACGGTTGGACTCCGTTCTCCACATCATTAATGGGGATTCGGCCGGCGGCAATATTCGGGAGAGCGGTATCGATGGTGATGTTCTCGCCTGGCGCGACGTTCCCGGTAGCCGGTGACCGCGATGCAGCGTGAGGTGATACTCGATGGATCGAGTCTGACCATCGACTCCGTGGTAGCTGTCGCAATCGGAGGAGCTCGGGTGTCGCTCGCCGACGCCGCACGCATTCGCATGCTGAAAACTCAGCGCGTCGTCAGCGACATCGTGAGAACGGGTGACGTGGTCTATGGCGTCACGACAGGCTTCGGGAAGCTCTCCGAAATTGCGATACCACTCGACAGGCTGGCCGAGCTCCAGGTGAATCTCGTGAGGAGTCACGCGGCGGGAGTCGGACCGTTTCTTCCCGAGCGGGAAGTACGAGCGATGATGCTGCTTCGCGCCAACGTTCTCGCGAAGGGATTTTCCGGTGCGCGTCCCGACCTCGTCGATCTACTTGCCGGAATGCTGACCGCGGGCCTTCATCCGCCGATCCACGAGCAGGGAAGCGTTGGCGCGAGCGGTGATCTCGCTCCACTCGCGGCGCTCGGGCTCGCGCTCATTGGAGAAGGCGAGCTCTCGGCCAGTGATGGTCGGTCCGGAAACGCTGGCGACTTGCTCCGCGCGTATGGATTGGCGCCGGTGACGCTCGGGCCCAAGGAGGGAATCACACTCATCAACGGAACGCAGGCGCACACGGCGATCGCCGCGCTCGCTACGTACGACGCGATCACCCTCTGGCACACCGCACACGTTGCCGGCGCGATGTCACTCGAGGCGTTGCTTGGAACTCCGGTTGCATTTGATGAGCGCATTCACGACGCGCGAGGTCAGTCGGGCCAGTCGCGATCAGCGGCATTGTTCCGTGACCTCCTTGCCGACAGCGAGCTCAGGGAATCCCACCGACATGGGGATCCACGAGTGCAGGATGCCTACTGCCTTCGCTGCATGCCACAGGTTCACGGACCCGTTCTCGACGCACTCGACTGGATCGCCGAGGTCGTGCGTCGCGAGATCAATGCGGCGACTGACAATCCCCTCGTGTTCGAGAACGGTGAGACACTGAGCGGCGGAAACTTCCACGGTCAGGCGGTTGGAATGGCGCTCGATTTTCTGGCGATCATCATGACCAACCTTGCAACAATCTCCGAGCGTCGCGTCGATCGACTCGTGCATCCCGATTTCAATCAGGGACTGCCGGCATTCCTCTCGCCCGAAGCGGGTGTCAATTCCGGATTCATGATGGCGCAGGTTACTGCAGCCGCATTGGCGAGCGAATGCAAGGTGCTGTCGCATCCCGCGACGGTCGATACGATTCCCACGGATGGCAACCGCGAAGATGTCGTTCCGATGTCGATGGGAGCGGCATGGAAGGCGCGACGGATCATCGATAATGTTCGCAACGTGCTCGCGATCGAGCTGATGTGTGCTGCGCAGGGGCTCGATTACCGCCTTCCGTTGAAGCCCGGAAAGAAGACCGCCGCGGCCCATGCGACGGTGAGAGAGCTGGTGCGCCCGCTCGCGCAAGACCGGGTTCTCAGTCCCGACATCGACCTGCTCTCGGCCGCAATCGGGGGCCGCCGATTTATGGAAGCTGAAGGATGACGGACGTGGCAATCGCTTCAACCGATGAGACGACGGCTGCCTGTTCCGCGCGCGGGCCTCAGCGTGCCCCGCGCGGTTTCTCCATATCCTGCAAAGGCTGGCAGCAGGAAGCTGCGCTCAGAATGCTGATGAACAACCTCGACCCCGAAGTCGCCGAGAGGCCGGATGATCTCGTCGTTTATGGAGGGACGGGGAAGGCGGCGCGGAACTGGGAAGCGTTCGACGCAATCGTATCGGCCCTTCGCCGACTCGAGAACGACGAGACACTGCTCGTTCAAAGTGGGAAGCCAGTCGCAATCTTTCGCACTCACGCCTCGTCGCCACGCGTGCTCATCGCGAACAGCAATCTCGTCGGCCGCTGGGCAACCTGGAATTACTTCCGCGAGCTCGAGAAGAAAGGCCTGATCATGTACGGCCAGATGACAGCGGGATCGTGGATCTACATCGGGTCGCAGGGGATCGTGCAGGGAACGTATGAGACGTTTGGTTCGCTTGCGCGCAAGTTGTTCGGCGGGTCACTCGCCGGTCGATTCGTGCTGACATCCGGACTGGGCGGAATGGGCGGCGCACAGCCGCTTGCCGCGACGATGCAAGGTGCCGCGGTGCTGTGCATCGAAGTTGACGAAGCCCGCATCGACAAGCGCATCGAGACACACTACTGCGATCGCAAGACAGCAAGCCTCGATGAAGCGATTGGGTGGATCCGCGAAGCCGTTGCCGCTCGCCAACCGCTTTCCGTCGGCCTGCTCGGCAATGCTGCTGATGTGCTGCCAGCGATGGCATCGCGAGGGATAATTCCGGACGTGCTTACCGATCAGACGAGCGCGCACGACATGCTGAATGGATATGTGCCCGCCGGCATGCCACTCGCCGAGGCCCTCGCACTGAGAGCCGCTGATCCAGTTCGCTACGTGCAACTTTCAACAGCATCGGCAGTCGTGCACGTCGAGGCAATGCTCGAGATGAAACGCCGCGGCGCGACCACGTTCGACTACGGGAACAACATCAGGACAGTCGCGTTCGATGCGGGCGTTCACGACGCGTTTGATATTCCGGGCTTTGTTCCGGAATACATCCGCCCGCTGTTTTGCGAAGGTAAGGGACCGTTTCGCTGGGTCGCGCTTTCCGGTGACCCGGCCGATATCGCGCGCACCGACGAGCTCGTTCTCGAGCTGTTTCCCGAAGACGAGCATCTGAGGAGGTGGATCACGCTTGCCCGCGAGAAAATCTCGTTTCAGGGCCTTCCCGCGCGAATCTGCTGGCTCGGTCAGGGCGAGCGGGCGCGTTTCGGCGTCGCTCTCAACGACCTCGTCGCATCCGGCGAGATCTCGGCGCCGATTGTCATCGGCCGCGATCATCTCGACACCGGCAGCGTCGCGTCGCCCTTTCGTGAGACCGAAGGTATGCTCGACGGAAGCGACGCGATCGCGGATTGGGCGATTCTCAATGCTCTGCTCAACGTCGCAAGCGGCGCATCGTGGGTGTCATTCCATCACGGCGGCGGCGTTGGCATTGGCAATTCACTTCACGCTGGTCAGGTCATTGTCGCCGACGGCAGTCCGGAGATGCGCGAGCGGATCGAGCGGGTTCTCACGAACGATCCCGGAATCGGCGTGGCCCGTCATGCCGATGCGGGATACGAGTCAGCAATCGCCGCTGCCGCGCGCCATGAGATCGACATCCCGATGCGTGACGATAGAGTCGCGCGCAATTCGGGGCAGTAGTGCTCTCGAGCAAGTTCAAGCCGTGGCACGTCCCGATTTTTCTCGCGAAGTACGCCTATCTGTCAGTCGTAAAAAAACCGGTGCTCGTTCATTTCGAGGTGACGCTTCGCTGCAATGCACGCTGCGGCTTCTGCGACTACTGGAAGACCGAGCCATCGGCGCGCGTGAACGAGCTCAAGAGTTTTGTCGATGCCGCACGGTTCTTCAACCCGATGATGATCACTTACACCGGCGGCGAGCCGACGTTGCGGCGTGACCTCGAGGACATCGTCTCCGGCGTGAACAGAGCGGTGAGCACGCAGTACTCGACGCTGATCACGCACGGCGGAATGCTCACCGCCGACCGCGCGAAGTCGCTGTGGGATGCCGGCATTCACCAGTTCAACATCTCGCTCGATTTTCTCGACCACCGTCACGACGCCGCGAGGGGGATTCCTGGGCTTTCGAACAGGATATTCGACGTGATTCCACGCATGCGCGAGATGGGCGTCGACAGCATCCGCTTCAATACCGTGATCAAGGATTCCAATCTCGACCAGCTCATGCCGATCGTCCTCCGCGCGAAGGAGCTCGGTGTCGGCGTGAACTTCAGCTCGTATACCGATTCGAAAAACGGCAGCCAGCAAGGTCTCATTCGTGACGAGAAGATCAACGAGCTCGATGCCGTGATGACGGAGCTGCTTGCATTCAAGCGACAACATCGCGGCGTCATCACCAACTCCAACTATTATCTCGAGCACATTCCGCGATACGTGCGCGGCCTCGTGACCGAGCCATGCCGGTCGGGGATCCGCACCATTCACGTCGACCCGTCCGGACACGTCAAACGGTGTCCCGATTTCGAGCCCGATTTTCACTGGCGCGACTTTCGGAAATACAAGCCGATCGACTGCAACAAGTGTTATTACGCTTGCCGCGGTGAGGCGCAGGCACCGATTACGCTGACACGAATTCGCGAAGTGATGGCGTGAGCGAGCTCCTGTTTGTCAACGCGGCGCAGGTCGTAACATGCAGCGGGCCTGGGCGCGCACGGCGGGGAAGGGAGATGGCGGATGCCGGGATATTCAAAGACACGGCGGTCGCAGTCGCGAACGACGCCATCGCAGGCGTTGGCGCGACTGACGACCTTCGTCGTCGTCATCCCGACGCCACCGTGGTTGACTGCGCCGGAGGAGTCCTGACGCCGGGACTCGTCGACTCCCACACGCACGCGATCTTCGGCCGCGCGCGCTACGCCGAGCAGGAACTTCGCGCGTCGGGGGTCGGCTACATGGAGATCGCGCGCCGCGGCGGGGGCATTCACTCATCAGTCGCCGACCTGCGCTCACGCAGTGAAGACGATCTGTATGATCTTGCGCTGCCGCGCATCCGCCGGCTCATGTCGTACGGGTCGACGACAATCGAAGTAAAGTCAGGTTACGGTCTATCTCTCGATGACGAGCTCAAGTCGCTGCGAGTCGTCAAGCGGCTCGCCCGTGATGTTTCGGCGCGTCTCGTTCCGACCTGGCTCGGCGCTCATGAGATACCGCCCGAATTTCGCCAGACCGCATCGCGACGCGCGGACTATGTTCGCCACTTGATTGACGACATGCTTCCACGCGTCACCGAAGAAAATCTTGCCTCGTTCGCCGACGTTTTCTGTGAGCCCGGTGTTTTCACGATTGCCGAAACGCGCGAAATCCTCAGCGCGTCACGCACGGCCGGGCTCTCGCTGAAGCTGCATGCCGACGAGCTCGAGCCACACGGCGGCGCCGAGCTCGCCGCCGAGCTCGGCGCTACGTCGGCGGATCATCTCGGCGCAATCTCTGAGGCCGGAATCGGCGCGCTTGCCTCCTCGACCACCGTGGCGACGGTACTTCCGGGAACGATGCTCTTCCTCGGTAAGGACAGACACGCTCCCGCCCGGTCTCTGATCGACGCGGGAGCGGCAGTCGCGCTTGCTACCGATTTCAACCCGGGCACATCACCAACCTTCAACTTTCCGCTGATTCTCACGCTCGGTGTCAGCCAGCTTCACATGTCCGTCGCCGAGTCGATTATTGCGGCAACGGTGAACGGTGCGGCAGCGCTTGGACTCGCGAGCAGCGTCGGCCAGCTCGCTCCAGGGTTCTCCGCCGATCTTGCCCTGTGGGAGGCCGAAGACGCTCGCGAGATACCGTATTGGTATGGTGATCGTCGTTGTATGGGCACGTGGGTGAGAGGAAAACCCTGTCACGCTCTCTAGCCTTCCGATAACTTGAACTCATCGCGCAGCCGGACTCGGCTCCGCGCGGGTTTTACGCCGATCAGACCAGATGTCCAATACCGCCAAGCTCAAGAAGAAAGCAGCCGAGTTCGAGAGCAAGAAACAGTACGAGAAAGCACTCGAGCTGTACGAACAGGTCCTGAACGGCGCGCACGCCGGCGATGAAGAGCGCGATGTGCCGCTCTATAATCGCGTTGGTGACATTCATTACCGCATCGGCAATAACGATCAGGCGATCAAGTACTATGAGAAGGCCGCCGACCTCTACGCCGAGGGCGGCTTCTTCAACAACGCGATTGCGCTCTGCAACAAGATCCTTCGCTACTCGCCCGGCCGAACGATCATCTATTACAAGCTCGGCATTATCAGCGCGAAGAAAGGCTTCAACAGCGACGCGAAGCAGAATTTTCTCGAGTATGCCGACCGCATGCAGCGCGTCGGGAAGATGGACGAGGCATTTCGCGCACTGAAGGAGTTCGCTGATCTCTGTCCGGGCCAGGATGACGTTCGACTCATGTTGGCCGAACAGCTTACGCGCGCTGATCGCAAGCAGGAAGCGCTCGAGCAGCTCGAGATTCTGTACGACACCCTCGAGGCGGAAGGAAGAGGCGGTGAGGCAGCGGCGACTCGCGATCGCATGAAAGGAATCGACCCGGCGTTCAAGCCGCGGCGCTCCGAGACACCCCGGCCGCGAAAAAAAGAAGGTCTCGTCTTTCTCGATCTCGATTTCGATACACCGCCTGCGCCGGTCCCGAAGTTCGACGATGACGATGTGCCAGGCCTCAAGGCTCCCCGGACGCAAATGCCGGCGACGTCGGTTGGTGCGCTGGAAGGCCTCGAGCTGACGTCGCTCGACGTTACTGACGCCGATGACGCTCCCGAGCCCGACTCTCAATCGTTGCCCGCATCGGCTGACGACGAGGCCCGCGAAGCGTCGCCTACCGCCGCCGGTGAGCTCAGATTCATCCCCCTCGACGAATCGCCGGCGAGTGACGGCCTGGCCGACATCGCGCCGATTGATCTCGCCCCCCTTGTCGATGACCCCGACGACGCCGACGCTTCTGATGTCGCCGCCAGGCACGACCCGCAGATCATTCCGTTTCCTGTTGGACGAACTCCGGCCGGCGCCGCCCCGCCGATCGAGCATCACAACGGCATCTCCCGGCTCGATGACCTCGACCTCATTGACGCGCCCGAGCCCGTTGAAGAATCGGGGCCACTCGACGATTCCATTGGCCGGTCTGACGACGATTTC
>JBBSFT010000053.1:0-16300 GCA_038254845.1 Gemmatimonadales bacterium
GTCCTCGCCTTTTGCAACTACATCGAGCTGGAGATCAAGCGGTTTACCGATGTCGGCGCGGGCACCGGCTGGTGGGCAGGGGAGTTTTCCAGGCAGTACAAGAGCTGTCGTAACATCGAAACGCTCGATGCGAGCAGGGCGGCCTGCGAGCTCTACGGGCATCGCAACGTCGCAATTCAGGGCATGGCAGGGCCGGCGTCCGATCTCGTTGTGTGCCGCGATGTGCTCCGCTACGTCCCGGATGCGGATATCGACCGCGCAATCACGCGGCTCGCGCGAAAGTGCCGCGGCGTCCTGTACCTTCACGTGATCACGTCCGATGATGACATTGACGAAGAGGCAAGTGACATGACCGGTTTCTTTAGAACAACCGCTTTCTATCGCAAGCGTCTCAAGGCAAATGGCTTTCGCGATTGCGGCATGGGCCTCTTTGCCTCGGCGCGTCTCAAGGACTTCGCGCCGTTCTCGCTCGAGACGCGCTAGCCAGGAACCCCCGCGAAGTCGATAAAGCCGCGAACCGCATTGGTCGAGAGCAACCTCACCCTCGTCCGTTCTCCCACGTCGAGACCGTGCTCACCGGTGACGACGCGACCTTCGATGGGCGGGTGAAGAAGCCGCACGAATGTCCCCTTTGGAGTGACACCCGTGACGATCGCGTCGAACGACTCTCCGACATGGTCTGCCATCGACACGGCCGCGGCAATCTTCCGAACCTGACGCTCTACTTTCCTGCCGGCGTCCTCCCGCTCGGTGCAATGCCGCGCAATCTGGTCGAGCTCGTCGTTCGAATACGGGCATGGCTTGCCCGCGATGACTGCCTTCACCAGCCGCTGCGTGACGAGATCGGCAAACCGCCGATTTGGTGCGGTTGAATGGGTGTAATCATGGGTCGCGAGACCAAAATGCCCAGCATCCTCACCGCCTGGTAAGTGCAGTGCATACACTCCCGGACCGATCAGCTTTACGACCGACAGCGACAGGTCGGCGAAGTGGTCGGGATCGCTCTTCTTTCGTTTTGCCAGAAACTTTTCGAGCGCCATCGAATCCGGTTCCGCGGGAAGTGTTTCCCCAATCCCCGCGGCGAGCGCGACGATCCGGTTCCATCGCTCCGGGGTGCGAACAACCCGCCTGATACTCGGTGACTTGTGCTCATCGAGAAACTGAGCCATCGCGACGTTTGCAGCGATCATGAAATCCTCGATCAGATGACTCGCCCGCGTCTTCGCGACGAGCTCGATCGACACGCTGTCGTCGGCGTGGAGGACAGACTGTGCTTCGATGGTTTCGAGGTCGAGAGCGCCGGCTCGTGCCCGGGACGCCCGCAGTGAGTTGGCCACACCGTCCTGCAGGTGGATCTGATCCTGAATCGCTGCTGTTGCCGATGACGGCACGGTGCGGCTTCCCTCGAGCCACGCGCCGACGCTTCCGTAGGCCAGCTTCGCGAAGTTGTGGACCTCCGCGAGATAGATCGAGTGCGACTTGATCGTACCGTCGCCAGCAACCACGAACTCGATTACAACGGCATGACGGTCAACACCTTCCCGCAGTGACGTGAGGTCGGTCGAAAGACGCTCGGGAAGCATTGGGTACGTTTCGATGCCAGTGTACACGGACGTCGCGTTTGCGGCGGCGAGCTTGTCCGTTTCGGAGCCACGCGGCACGAGCGCATCAACGTCGGCGATGGCCACGCGAACGCGAACGTCTCCCCCGGCCAGCTGATCCGCCACCTCGAGTTGATCGAGATCTCGCGAGCTGTCGTTGTCGATTGATGACCATGGCAGTGTGGTCAGGTCCGGCGCAGTCGCGCCGCGTGCTGATCCCTCGTTTAGCGCATTGACCTCGGCCGCAACAGCGGCGGGAATGTCAGCAATGAATCCGTTGTCGGTCAGGGCCTGGCGCGATGAGGCGCGGAGGTCCATGGGGTGTGGCATTGAACGCCTGTGCATGAGTGGAGGAATGCGTGAAACCTATTGCGGAGCGGCCCAGCGATCAGGGGGTGAATCGGTACTCGTGCAACCCTGCGGGAAACCGGGTATCAGTCAGCACAATCGTGAATTTCTTGTCCTGGCCGGTGAGCAGCCGGCAATCGGGCACATCGATCGCTGTCAGCGGTCCCTGGGAGAGCTGGAGTGACATGCCGCACGCGAAGCCGCGGTTCGTTCCCTGAAGCCGCCCATCGCCGATCGTGACGGATTTTCCGGCCGCACTCTTCAATGGAGCGGGAATGATCTGTCCATCGACCGAGTACAGCTTCAACGTGACGGCAACCGCCGGGCCGCTTGTGTCGCTGCACGCGACGACAAGAGCAGTGGCAAACAGGGCGAAGATAGAGAGACCACGCATTCGGCAAATTTAGCGCGCCGGGAAATGTGTGGACCAGTCTTGTCAGGGGACTTTTGGCTTCCTCGCCCGGTCGCCCTGGCGTCGCTCGGATACGACGCGATCCTGACGCCTTCGCTCGCCGGCGCTATCGACAATCGCGAGAACCGCCTGAATGAGGCCATAGGCAGTGACGCCGACCGCAAGCAGCGAAACTGCGGCGAGAAGCGCTTCAGTGAGGGTCGAGAAGTCGTTCCTGATGACTGCGATAGTGGCGCCAATTGCAATGCCCCCTGCGACAATCGCGATCGTAAGAGCGAGCCTGAGCGAGGGACCCCGCTTGGCGGGGCCATTCACGGCCAGGTTTTCCTGGGTGTCGAACGGGGTGTTCGTCATTCCCGCTCGACGACCCAGTTGGATGCAGTGAAGGGCATTGGTTCTCGAAACAATATCATGCTTCGTGCCGTGATGGGCACGAAGCGATTGAACATTTGCGTTATCGGCCAATCAACAGCCATAACATTGTCCTACGCTGTTTTACGTATGTAACGCGAGCGACCGCCAACCCAACTTGATTCGCGTCGAGGGCCCGTACTCCACCATCGCGAAACTGATCGCGGGAGAAAAAAATGAGCGCCGAGTCAGATTTTGAGAGGGAAATGAGGTCCCGCATGAAGGGGATGGAGGGTGAGCTCTCGGCGCTCTCTGAAACAGTTGACGCCTTGTCCGCGGGCGCGACGTCGCCCGTGGAAGCTTCACCGCTCGCGCGGCCGATAAACCAGTGGGCGCGGTCCGCGGTGAAACGATCCCCGATGGCAGGACCAATCCCGAAGCCACGGTCGGTCGGCATCAATACGCGGTCGGCCACGGCTGGATCACACCGCTGTTCCGAGTCATCGCCGGCGTCGGAATCGGCGCGGCGCTCATGTACTACGGTCGCCGAATGGAAGCTGCGGCCGACGACGCTGTATCTCCGGTGGCTCTCCGCGAGCTGATGATCGGGGCGGCCCTCGCCGCCTGGTACATCAGCGCCTACGCTGCGGCCGTCTCGTATCACTTGATTTCGATTTCAAGTGCACGCCTCATCTTTCTCGCGCTCAGCATCGCCGGTGGTCTCATTGCTCTGAACGAGCGACGAGCGCTGCTCGCGCTGATGGCCGTTGGGACCGGGTTTCTGACGCCGTTCATCCTCGCCGTGCCGAGTGGCTCCATTCCGGCCTCCGCGTTGTTCCTTGCCGTCCTCAGCGCGTTGAGCCTTTACCTGTATCTCATGCGCGGCTGGCAATCCGTTCTCTGGCTGGCGTTCGTCACGCTCGGCCTCAGTGTCTCATGGACGGCGACGACTCAAGTCATGTCGTCGTGGCACGCCGAGCGCATCAGCCTGGTGTTACTAACAATCGCCGCCGCAGTGGGTTACACACAGGTGCCAATCATGCGCCGCAAACTGGTGGCGGCCAACGCGGCCCGTTACACTGAGCCGATCAGATCTCCGTCGCGAGTAACTGGCTAATCGAGACAGGTCGTGTTATCAGGCTGCTGAGCCCCGACGCACGTGGCCGCACAGCAGTCGAACATTAAACCGTGACGCGGTCTATCTCGGAATCATCGCCGTGTATTCGATGATTATTTTGCGCGAGTTGTCCGGGCCAAGGTATGTAGCTGCGATCAAAGTCGGGCGACTCATTCGCCGCCGCCGGTATTCGGACGACTCATGATTGTCGATGTCGACGGGGTGGACACACTCTGGCGCGTATTGCTGTTCCTTGGCTGCGGCGCTCTCTTCCTGATCACCAGCCGGCAGCTGGAGAAGAGCGCCGCCCAGGCTTCAACGCAAAGGACATGAGCCCGGATTTCAATTACGATCGCATTGGTGATACATACGCTCAGCGCGTTGACGAGTCGCCATACAACGCACTATACGAAAGGCCTGCAATGTTCGCCGCGATGCCGGGCGTCACGGAATCGCGAATTCTCGACGCGGGATGCGGCGGCGGATGGTATTCGGAGCAGTTGCTGCACCGGGGCGCCGATGTCGATGCAATCGACGGAAGCGTGGTGATGGTCGAGCACGCGCGATCGCGCCTCGCGGCGCAGGTCACAAGCAGTGACGATGGCCGGCTGACGATTCAGCACGCTGACCTCAACGACGCGCTACCGTTCTCGGATGCGCGGTTCGACGGAATTGTGTGCCCGCTCGTGCTTCATTATATGGCGGACTGGAGGCCGACTCTCGGTGAATTCCGCCGCGTGCTCAAGCCGGCCGGGTGGGTTTTGTTTTCCACGCATCACCCGGCTGCCGAGGCAACGCGGTTCGGCACGACGAATTATTTCGACATCGAGCACGTTGTCGATCACTGGGAGTGGCTTGGCACCGTCGAGTTCTATCGCCGGCCCCTCATGGAGATCTCGTCAGCGCTCAGCGACGCGGGCTTTGTCATCGATCGCCTGATTGAGCCGCGTCCGAGCGCGGAGTTCAGGAAGGTCAAACCCGATGCATACGAAGCAATGATGCATCAGCCGGATTTCCTGATTGTTCTCGCTCGGGCGCTGACGACCACGGGATAAGCGCTACTGGCGGCAGGCAGCTAACCGGTTCGGTTTCGGCTTGTCCACCCGAACTCGGTCATCGCGGTTCGC
This sequence comes from Gemmatimonadales bacterium, assembly GCA_038254845.1. GTDB lineage: Bacteria > Gemmatimonadota > Gemmatimonadetes > Gemmatimonadales > Gemmatimonadaceae > UBA4720. The sequence goes on from JBBSFT010000053.1 coordinate 4,957, forward strand.
GACGCCGATCGCAACGTCGCGAACGAAGCCGGCGATTGTGGCGAGTCCCTCGTAGTTGATGTATTGCGGTTCGTCGGTAACCTGATGGTAGTCCTGGTGGTACCCCCGGGATATGTATGCGATTGGAATTCCCGTACGTGCGTACATGTAGTGATCGCTTCGGCAGTAGCGGTTCAGCGGATGTCGGGGTGCGTCGAAAGAATAGTCGATGTTGTATGGAACAGTGCGCGCCAGATTGACGGAGTCGAGCACATTCCCCAGGTCGGTCGACAAGCGCCGCGACCCAATGACCTGAAGATTACGAGGCCCGCCAGTCGGAAGGTCAGTGGCGCCGCCGCGGCCGACCATATCCATGTTGAGCTGCGCAATGATCGAGTCGTGAGGAACCGTCGGGTGATCGGTGAACCACGCCGATCCGAGCAGCCCGGCCTCCTCAGCCGTATGCCACACCAGCAACACCGATCGCCGCGGGCGTTGACCGGACGCGAGCGACTCCGCGATCTCGAGAAGAGCGACCGATCCCGATCCATCATCGTCGGCTCCGTTGTAAACAGAGTCGAGACGAGCTGGCCGAATGCGCCGAAGACTGTCGAGGATGGAACGAATCAGAGTCCACTGTGGAGCTGTCGGGGTTGCCGCGGCAGACTGTGCGCCTTCTGGCCGCATCACTCGATTGAACGCGCGCAGCGAATCATGATCGACTGCCCGCGCGAGCATGGCGAGGTGATCGCTATGCGCGCCGATCGCGACATACTCGCCCCGGAGTGCCGGATCCGATCCGCGCACAATCGCGACAACATTCCGCGCCAGGGCATCCACGTGCTTATCGACGAACGAGATGTTGACGTTTGCCGTCATGCCCGTCGCGCCAGGTTGCATCGTCGCCAGCGGCGCACCCGTCATCAGCTCTGCCGCAGCACGCGTCACAACGAGTCCCATCGGCGAAACGCTGGAGGACTGATCCTGCCCGGTCAGGCCAGCTCCGCGCGACCGAAGCGACATCGCGGTCGCCGGCGTGACAATGTCGAGCGCGGCAACGACGATCGCTGCAGCGCCACGAAACCGATCTGCAGAAATCGTCATCGGCGTCGCATAGACACCGGTCGGCATTCCGTTCGCGCCCGTCGGAGCGTCGAACACGATGAGCTGCCCCGTGATGTCCGATTGTCGAAGCATAGCGGACGAATCGCCGAGGCGTCCGCCGTAAACGACCGGCACTCCGGATCTCCTCAGCGTTGTGCCGAGTCTCAGGGTCGTCGTCGGCCGCACTGGAACGAAGTCCGTAAACAATGCGAGCGCATGACCGCCGGCTGATAACGTCGACGAAGAATCGGCGTAACGGCGGATCATCGGAATTGTCTGAAACCACGTTCCGTTCTCGCCACCCGGCTCGAGTCTGAGTCGTGCCATCTCGCGCGCGATGTAGCTGGTCATCATGAAATTGCCGACACCTCCTGCGTCGCGTCCCTTCATCGAGTCGTCGGCAATTGCGTAGATCCTGTATTTCGCATCGGCGGCGGTGATAGCCGACGAAGTCCGCGCCGGTACTGGTGTGCCGGCGTTCATGCAGGCCGCAACCAGCGCCACGACTGCTGCGCAAGACGAGTAATTAATGATGAGCTTCATGGCCAAAATATAAACAAGCGTTTCTTGACGCTGCAGGATGCCCGCGATATCCTGCCGCGAGATGCCTGCACGAGCAAAGGCCAATGGGATGTCGGGCTCATCACTCAACATCTGGCGAAGTCTCCGCGGACTGCCGGCGGACGTGTGGGTTCTTGCGCTTGCTTCGCTGATCAATCGCGCCGGAACGATGGTGTTGCCGTTTCTCGTCCTGTATCTCACTCGCGAGATCGGGTTAAGCCCCGCCAACGCCGGACTTGTCCTTGGCGTTTATGGCGCAGGATCAATCATCGTTTCCCCGATCGCGGGAAAACTGAGTGATGTCACCGGGCCCGTGCCGATAATGCGGGCCTCGCTGATCGCGACGGGCGTTCTTCTCCTCGTATTTCCGCTTGCTCGCAGCTTCGGCGCGATTGTCTCGATCACGCTGCTGTGGGCGCTCGTCAGTGAATGTTTCCGGCCGGCCACGCTGACGCTCGTTGCCGGAATCGTGACTCCGGAACAGCGAAAGCCGGCCTATGCGCTCGTTCGACTTGCGATCAATCTCGGAATGAGCATCGGCCCCGCTGCGGCAGGATTTCTCGTCGCCCGGTCCTTTCGCTCGATTTTTCTGGTTGACGGAATCACGACGCTCATCGCCGGTGTCGTGCTGATCGCGGTGCCATTCGCATCCGCGAGAATTTTCGCGTTGGAAAAAGAAGCGAGATCGATTACCGGGGCCGACTCGAGCCCGCCCATCGCCAACGACCGCAACATGCTGTTTCTCCTGCTCGCGCTGTTTCTCACCGGCGTTGTGTTTTTCCAGCACGAAGGGCCGATGTCTCTCTTTCTCGTTCAGGATCTCGGCCTCGCGCCCGCGTTTTATGGCGGCTTGTTCACCATCAACACGCTGATGATTGTGTTCATGGAGGTGCCTCTCAACGCTGCAACCGCCACCTGGGCGCATCAGCGAGTTCTTGCGCTCGGCTCACTGTTGTTCGCGATCGGATCGGGGATGTTTGCCTTTGCGACCGGGCCCGGCGTGATCATCGCCGGAGTCGTCGTGTGGACGTTCGGAGAGATGATGCTCTTTCCCCAAGCTTCTGCCTATGTGGCCGAGGTTGCGCCGCCGAGCAGGCGGGGGCAGTACATGGGAGCGTACGCGCTGGCGTTCAATATTGCGTTTGCTGTCGGCCCGTGGGCTGGTACAGCAACATATGCATCGTTCGGCGCGAGAGTACTCTGGTTGAGTGTGTTCGCCATTGGCGTCGTGTCGGCGATGATGATGACTCAGGTCGGCCGGTTTTCAGCCGGGCCCGTGCCGACAGCGGCCTAGTGGCATGCGCTATTATTAGGCCTGTGACAATTTCCAGAAAGCTGAACCGGATTGCGGCCGGACTCATCGCGGGTTTGTGCGGGATTGGTGCGCTTGTCTCGTGCAGCAGCGAGCCGACCGATCCGGCGAAGACAGATCTCACCGGCCAGTGGCGATCGTTCGATCAGGATCTCTATATCAGGAACATTCGCCTGGTGCTCGTTCAGTCGGCACCGGGCATCGTGACCGGCAAGTGGACGGCCGACGGACGAACCGACAATGCGTGTACGCCCGGGGTCGCGTGTGGCGACTCGAGCATTGTGTCCGGCCGAAACGAAGTATCGCAGGTGGTCCTCGACCTCCTCGGGGCAGGTACGTTTGTCGGCGAGCTCGCGAAGCGGGACACGCTCAAAGGCATCATCCGTTCGTCGGGGCAGAATTTCCACGTTACGTTCGGCCGGTAGGCCAACGAACGGAAGCGTCCCCAGAACCTCTGATTCGGAGAGTCGCATGCGGCGTTTTCGCGCTGTGTGGATCATCTTGTTTGTCTTTCTTGCGTTCACCGTGCTGCCGGGTGTGGTTGGCTACATCACCGACTGGCTCTGGTTTCGCGAGGTAGGTTTTCAGTCGGTATTCACAACCGAGCTGCTTGCCAAGGCAACGCTGTTCATCGTTGTTGCGGCCGTCGCTTACGCGTTCATCGCCTTCAATACGCACTATGCCGCGAGCGGCGTCTCGAAGTCGCCGGTGCTGTGGCGGGTGAATCCCGAGCTTCCTCCCGTCGACATCGCCCAGGCGCTCGCAAAAGTGGCGAAGCCGGTTGGCGTCGTCTTCGGATTGATCTTCGGACTCACGGCCGCCGGAAGCTGGATGGAAGTCCTGCAGCTCCTTCACCACACGCCCTTCAACGCTGTTGACCCGGTATTCGCGCGTGACATCGGGTGGTACGTGTTTGTACTACCGGCGCTGTCAACCGCGATTGGAATTGCCCGCGGGCTTGTAATTATCACGCTCATCGCGTCGCTGTTTCTGCACATGCTTCGTGGCCGCGTGACGTTTCCGCCGCAGCGGGTCGGCCTCCAGGAACCCGCGGATAAGCACGTCGCGGCGCTGCTGGTGGCCTTTCTGCTCCTGACTGCAGTCCAGATCTGGGTCGTCAAGATCCCCGAGCTGCTGTACAGCACGACAGGGCCGCTGGTCGGCGCAAGTTACACCGACCTGCACGCGAACTATCCTGCACTGCACGTCATTGCATTTACGGCGATCGTCGGTGCGGCGCTCGTGATCTATGGAATGCTCCGTCACAAGATCGTGTGGTTCACGTTCGTCTCATTCATCGCGTACGTTGCCGTGTCCATCGTTGTCGGCGGCTTGTTTCCGTGGGGGATGCAGCGATTCATCGTTGCACCGACCGAGCTCACCCGCGAAGCGCCGCAGCTCAAGAGTCACATCAGGGCGACGCGGGCGGCGTGGGGCCTCGACAAGGTTGACATGAGCGATCTTACCGGCGACGCGAAACTCAGCATCGACGATATTCGGGCGAACTCGTCCACTGTCGAGAACGTGCGGTTGTGGGATCGCGACCCGCTGCTCCAGACGTTCGGGCAGCTTCAGGAAATCAGGACGTACTACGACTTTGTCTCGGTTGATGATGACCGCTACATGATCAACGGCCGCTACCGGCAGGTGTTGCTGTCGCCGCGGGAGCTGAACGCCGAATCGCTGCCGACCAAATCGTTCATCAATCAGCATCTCACGTTCACTCACGGCATGGGATTGACACTGAGCCCGGTGAACGAAGTGACATCCGAAGGTCTGCCGGTGCTGTTCGTGAAGGATTTGCCGCCGGTCTCAACCGTCAGCCTCAAGATCTCTCGGCCGCAGATCTACTTCGGCGAGCTCACCCGCGATCATGTCTTCGTCAATACGAGGCCGGCGGAGTTCGATTACCCGTCGGGCGAGCAGAATGTGACGACCCGGTACAAGGGGACTGGTGGTGTGAGAGTCGGCTCGTTCCTGCGTCGCGCGATGTTCGCGTTCCATTTTGGCGCGCTCAACATTCTTCTCTCGGGCGACATCACGGCCGACAGCCGGGTGATTTACAATCGGGAGATTGACGAACGGGTGCGGCTTGCGCTGCCGTTTCTCTCCTTCGACGAGGATCCGTATCTCATTATCGCCGACAACGGCGAGCTCAAGTGGATGCTCGACGGCTACGCGTCAACGGACCGGTATCCATATTCGCAGCGTGTGGTGAACGGGACGAACTACATGCGCAACAGCGTGAAGGTCATCATCGACGCGTACAATGGCTCGATCGACGCCTACGTGGTTGACCCCGCCGATCCGCTGGCCGCGACGTACGCGAAAATCTTTCCCGGCATTCTCAAGCCGATTGCGGCGATGCCGGCAGACTTGCGCGCGCACATGCGGTACCCCACGGATCTGTTTCGCATTCAGACGTCACTCTTTGCGACGTATCACATGGATGCGCCCGAGACGTTCTACCATCGCGAGGATCAGTGGCAATCGCCTGCCGTCGGCGACCAGCCCGATACCGGCCAGCAGTTCATGCGCCATATCGTCATGAAGTTGCCGGAAGAGCAAAAGGCGGAATACATCTTCATGGCGCCGTTTACGCCGAAGGGAAAAGACAACCTTGCATCGTGGATGATCGCGCGCAACGACGGCGCCAAGTACGGCAAGCTCAGCGTGTACCGGTTTCCGAAGCAGAGTCTTGTCTACGGTCCCCGCCAGATCACCGCGAGAATCAATCAGGACACTGATATCTCGCGCGAACTGACGCTGTGGGATCAACGCGGCTCTGAAGTCATTCGGGGGGAGCTGCTGGTGATACCGATAGAGGAGGCGCTGATTTACGTCCAGCCGATCTACCTGCGGGCGCAGGGCGGCAAGATTCCGGAGCTCAAGCGGGTCGTCGTCGCCTATCAGAATCAGGTGGTGATGGCAGAGACCCTCGAGGCAGGCCTGGCGAGGCTGTTTGGTGGAAACTTGCCGCCGGTTCCTGATTCGCAGATCGGACCGACAGTGGCGTCGCGCGATTCGACTGGCGCGGCGAAGGTGACTGCCACGCCTCCGTCGAGCGCATCTATCATCGCGGAAGCAAGGTCTCACTACGATCGGGCGATCGCCGCACAGAGATCGGGAGACTGGGCAACGTATGGTGCAGAGATCCAGTCCCTCGGCGAAGTCCTGAAGCGGCTTCAGGGGAGCCGCTGAGGGAAGGGCGGAGAACTACGGCACCGCGGCACTGCGGGACGGCGGCTAACGGCGATGGTGGAGAACGGCGGGAGATAGAGAGAACGGCGGGAGGCGTCGCTGCCGACGCTGGAAACGGAAACTGATTATTTGTTTTAACCACCAATACATCGGGTTGATCTCGATGCGACCCCCGCGCTAGCACGAGAGTGTCTCCCGGTTATCTCCGCCTTTCTCCCGCCTTTCTCCACCATTGCAGTTAGCCGCAGTGTCCGCAGTCCTCCAGCAGTCCTCCAGCAGTCCTCCAGCAGTCCTCACACTTTCAGGAAGATCTTCCTCCTGTACATGAACGCGAGGATTGCAAACCAGAACAACACCGTCACAAACGCCATCGTCAGCGACGCGTTCTTCGGCTCCATGAACGGCGCGAACACCTCGGAGTAGATCACCGTTTCCATCGGCGTCGGCTTACCCTGATACGGAACAAGCCACAGCGTGTAAATGCACCGCGCGAGAACACCTGATCCGACGAACGCTACAATCGGATTGACGCCGTAGATCACGAACGGCTTGGTCCACCACCTGACCTTGTATTCCTCCACAATCCACATCACGGTAGCCAGCGTGGCGGCACCCATTCCGGCTGTGAACAGGACATACGAGCTCGTCCACAGATTCTTGTTGATGGGAAACGACCAGTTCCACATCAGTCCGACTACCATCGCGAGACAACCTGCCGCAAACAATCCGGCGATGCGCTCGATCAGCGGCCGCGGCTGCGATATCCAGCGGCCGGCAATGACGCCGAGCATGGCAGTGCCGATTGCGGGAATGGTGGAGAACGGGCCTTCCGGGTCGAACGTCACACTGCCCGACCAGATGTGATTCATCCCGAGAATTGCTCGGTCAAGATGTGCGGCGAGAGTCTCGCTCGGTGCGTCAAGCAACTGGTATCCAAGATAGCGCCCGGGAACACCGTTCAACGTCCCATCGAGCGGGATGAGCGTCATGGCGAACCAGTAACCGTAAAGAAGAACCGCGAGAATGACGATTTGCTGTTTGAGATTGGTTCTCAGCGTCAGGAGCGCCGCGCAGATGTAGACGAGACCGATGCGGGGAAGGACCCCAAGGATACGGACGTGCTGCGCGCGATAAATAATTTTCTGGAGCAGGGTGGCGCCGGGCCCTGCTGCCGTTCCGTACTGGTAGAACGGGAATGCCGCCATCAGAAACCCGAGCAGGAAGATGATCGCGCCGCGGCGAATGATCTGTCTGATGAGGGTTGCATCGTCGTCACCCCGCTCGCGTCTCGCGGTCAGCGACAGGTGCGTTGTGATGCCCACGATGAAGAGAAAGAATGGAAAGATGAGATCAGTCGGCGTCCAGCCGTTCCACTGGGCGTGCTCGAGCGGCGGGTAGATGGCTGCCCAGGTGCCGGGATTGTTCACAAGCAGCATTCCCGCAACCGTAATTCCACGGAAGACGTCGAGCGACATAAGCCGTTCGCGACCGGCCGGACGGGGGGCGACCGACGACGTGATGATTGGGTCATCATCCACAGGTTGTTCGTAACTCGGGCGGGTGATCGGTGGCTCGATCGTTGTGCTCATCTCACGCTCCTCCGGATGCTTTCATAATTGCGCGCGTGACGAGACGCGGCAAGTACAAATGAGTTCGGGCGATCCGATCTTGACGGCCGGCAAGACCGACCTTAGCTATGGCCCATCCTTCGAGCGACCGCTCCGCCATGCCGCGGCGCCCGAGACAACTATTATCATGCAATAGAGGTAACTGATGATCGCAAACCGGATACGACTACTGCTGGTTCTGGCGACCATGGCGTTTGCGGTTCCTGCCGCTGCTCAAACCGGATCAATCTCCGGCAAGGTCACGGATGCCGGGAAGCCTGTCGCTAATGTCGTCGTCCAGGCAGTCTCGGGAGTTCGCTCGGTCGCCTCAACGACAACCGACGAAAACGGTGACTTTCGGCTGACAAATCTCGCGGCGGGTACGTACACCGTTCGAACCCGCCGGATCGGTTACTCCGAAATGAACACCCCGGGCGTTGTCGTCAGCTCCGGTGGCGTCGCGACAGCGAACGTGTTCATCAGCTCGGTGGCGACCACTCTCAGCACCATCGTGACCTCGGTGTCGAAGCAGCCCGAGAAGATTCTCGATGCGCCGGCCCATATCGAGGTCATCAATGCAGTTCAGGTCCAGGAGCGAGCGGCAGTCAACATTGCCGACCACGTTGCCGCCCTTCCCGGCATCGATGTCGCGCGAGGCGGAATCGCCCGGTCGAATATCGTTGCCCGGGGCTTCAATAACATTTTCTCCGGCGCGCTGTTGACGCTCACCGACAACCGGTTTGCGTTCATCCCATCGCTGCGGGTCAACATCCCGTACCTCTCTCCAACCACAAACGAAGACATCGAGCGCATCGAGGTTGTGCTTGGTCCCGGCGCCGCGCTATATGGTCCGAATACCGCCAGCGGTGTCATGTCGATCTTTACCAAATCGCCCTTCACGTCACAGGGAACGACCCTGACGCTCGACGGCGGAAACCAGTCGCTCGTGCGCGGCGCTTTTCGCACTGCGTGGGCCCCGTCACCGAAATTCGGGGTCAAGGCAACCTACGATGTCTTCCACGCGAAGGAATGGGATTACTGCGGCGGTGGATCCAGCTTCGCCGATAAGGGCAATGTCTGCTACCAGGTCAATGACACAGTCGGCGAGCGAAAGCTTCGCGACCCTGACGTAAACCGTCAGGGCGGTGAGATCAGAGCTGATTTCCGTCCGACGCCGGCGAGCGAGATCATCGCCAACTACGGTCGCAGCATGGCCGGCAGCGCGGTCGAGCCGACCGGACTCGGCCCCGCCCAGGTGAAGGACTGGATTTACCAGACGTACCAGTTGCGGGGTCGCGTGAACCAGCTCTTCGGGCAGGTTTTCCTCAACACGAGCGACGCCGGGAAGACCTTTCTGCTCAATGCTGTCAAGCCAGCCACAAATTGTCCCGATGTCACCGATCGCGCCTGCATTATCGACAAATCGTCACAGCTCGCCGCACAGGTTCAGGACGGCTTCGGCCTCGGGTCGCGCCAGCGGTTCCTCTTCGGCTACGACTACATCCACACGATGCCCAGGACCGAAGGCACCATTAACGGCCGCAACGAGAACGACGACGACATCACCGAGAATGGCGGCTACGTCCATTCAGTGACCGACATCGGCGACATGTTCCAGCTCACGGCCGCCGCTCGCGTCGACAAGCACAGCCGTCTCGAGAGTGCCGTGTTTTCCCCGCGAGTCGCGCTCGTCTTCAAGCCGGACGACAGGCAGGACTTCCGCCTCACTTACAACCGCGCGTTCTCGACGCCGAGCACGAACAACCTGTTCCTCGACCTCGAGGCGAACAGAATTCCTTCGACTGGAACGAAGCTGTTCGGTGTGAGAGCCCTTGGCGTGCCGACCACCGGGCTATCGTTCAGTCATGCCTGCGCCGGCGGCGTCGGCAATGGATTGTGCATGAAGGTCCCAACGGCGTTCACTCGTACGGAGACGGTTCAACAGCTGCCTGCGCAGGCAGCGCTGCTCTACAGGGCAGCCTTTGGCGCAGCAGGTCCTGGATTGATTGCAGCTCTGACGCCCGCCGTGGGCGCCGCGACGGCAGCGCAGCTGATCGGGTACCTCGCGGCCCAGCAGCCTACGACGACGGAAGTCGGCACAAGGCTCAGAACGCTCCAGAGCAACGCCACGTTCCTCGATGTCGCACCAACCGATCTTCGCGACGTTGCTCGGCTCAAGCCGGAGATTCACAACACGTATGAAGCGGGTTACAAGGGATCGCTGATTGGCAATCGCCTTCAGATGTCGCTTGACGTGTGGAAGGAAAACCGCAAGAACTTCGTCGGGCCGCTCATTATCGAGACGCCGAACGTCTTCCTCGACGCGCCGACGCTCGGTGCATTCATCGCGGGCAAGCTTGCAGCAATCGGGATTCCCGCGGCGCAGATCGGCGCGCTTGCGCCAACGATCGCCGGTGCGCTCGGCGGAGTTTCCGGAAGCACCACGGCGAAGGGAGTGCCGCTCGGCGTCGTGAACTTCAACGAGTCACTTTCGTCAGGTTCTGACGTGATCGTCACGTACCGCAACTTCGGTAACCTCGATCTCTGGGGCAGTGACCTCGGTGCCGAGCTCGGGCTCGACCACGGATTCTCGATGGCGGGCACGTATTCATTCGTCAACAAGAATCTCTTCCCGCGTTCGGAAGTTGGCGGAGTGCAGGACATCTCGCTCAATGCTCCGGCCAACAAGCACTCGGTGACGCTGCGCTATCGCAACGACGCTGGCGCGTGGAACGCTGAAATTCGCGAGAGACACGTCGATGGATTCCAGGCTCTGTCGTACATCAGCGGCAACATTCGCCCGTACACGCTCCTCGATGCGGGCTTCTCGATTCACCCGTCGTTCCTGAATGGCGCACTGTTCTCGATCAACGGTACCAACCTCACGAACAAGAAGCATCAGGAGTTCGCGCAGGGCGGAGTGATCGGCACGCTGATCATCAGCAGGGTTCAGGTCACGTTCTAGAGTCGATCTCCACCACGTTGTGACGAAGCGGCACGTGACCACCGCGCGCCGCTTCGTTTTTTCGCGTCGTAGATTACGGCGATGAACATTCTGCTCGATCCCAACGCGCGGCCGGTCGTCGGTCATCGCGGAAATCGCGCGCACGCGCCGGAGAATACGCTTGAATCGTTTGCGCAGGCGGTTGCGCTCGGCGCCGATGCGATCGAGTTCGATGTGAGGCTCTCTGCCGACGGAATTCCCGTCGTTCACCACGACCCCACCGCGATGCGGACAACGGGTGACGCTCGCGAGATTGCCCGGACGACATTCGCCGAGCTGCGAACTCTCGATGCAGGCGCGACGTTCACGCGCGATCGGGACAAGACACATCCCTACAAAGGTGCAGGGCACGGCATCCCATCCTTCGAAGAAGTCGTTGATGCGTTTCCAGCGACGCCCCTTCTTATCGAGATCAAGGCTCCGCTGGCTGCTGGTGGCATTCGTGAGATACTCGAGTCGCGCAACGCGCAGGACCGCGTTCTCGTCGACGCCTACAGTGATCTTGCCGTTCGCCGGTTCGAAGGCTCGTCAATCGCATACGGTGCATCGAAGTCAGACGTAGCGCGGCTCATGAAA
>JBBSFT010000054.1:0-16156 GCA_038254845.1 Gemmatimonadales bacterium
CGGCGGAGACTTCGATGGCATCACCGATGTCGTCCAGGGGCTCGAGGACGTCTCGAAATATCCAGCTCTCTTCGCCGAGCTCGCGCATCGCGGCTGGTCTGACGAGGACATGCGAAAGCTCGCGGGGCTGAATACACTTCGAGTGTTGGAGCAGGCGGAGCGGGTCGCCGCGCGTCTTCAGAAGACGCGGCAGCCGTCAATAAAAACAATTGCGGAGATGGACCATCATGAATAGAAGTCAGCGCACCGCGGTGGCCCTTGCCGCGCTTGGCGTTAGTGCGTGCACGGGCGAGCCAAAATCCGCGGCGACCGCTGCGGCGCCGACGAGTGCCACACCAGCTGCGGCTCCGGCCACGCTCGCATCGAATTCTGCCGCGCTAATTCCGATCAAGGTTTACAAGGATCCGAACTGCGGGTGCTGCAAGGAGTGGGTGAAAAATCTCGAGGCCAACGGCTTCAAGGTTGAGACGATGGACATGCCCGATCTCTCGCTGCTGAAACAGAAATACGGAGTGAAGCGCGAGATTCAGGCGTGTCACACCGCGGTTGTCGGCGGCTATGTCGTCGAAGGTCACGTGCCTGCGGATCTCATCAAGAAGATGCTTGCCGAGAAGCCGGCGATTGCCGGCATCGCCGTGCCGGGCATGCCTCAGGGATCACCCGGCATGGAGGGTGCAAACAAGGAACCGTACAACGTTCTCACCTTCGATCGCGCTGGCCGCACCGCGGTTTACGCGCAGAGATAATCCGCGATGAACAAGCTCGAGCAACGGGCAACCAGGAAGATCACATGGATGGTGGTCGGCGCTGGAGCCGCGATGATTGCCAGCACACTTGTCGAGAGATCACTCGAGTCCGCGTGGACAACAGCCACGCATCGGCGGCCGCCAAGCGATCCGGAATCACCAAAGACTGGATGGGGCGAGGCGCTGTTGTGGACAGCAACGACAGCGCTCGCCGTCGGTCTCGCTCAGGTTGCAGCCAAGCGTGGCGCCGCAGTCGGATGGCAACACGCCACAGGAAAGAAAGCGCCGGTCTGAGTGAGCGTCTGAACCGCGATTATTTCGCGGTCCAGACGTTGTTCTTTGTGTCCAGATCCTGAAACCGGTTTTCCGGATCGAGTATGACGGTTGCGATTGTCCGTCCACGCAACGGCACGCTCACCGACGCGCGCCGCGATCCGGCGAACCACGTTTCCACCGGAACCGTCACCGTCTCCGATGTCCCGTCCAAAAAATCGACTTTCGCAATGATCGGCATCACGATCTCGCCATTGTCGCGAACCACGATTGCGCCGGCCCCCCCAGCCGATGTGACTGATTCGATCGACTGATCGAACGTGCTCGTCATGAAGAACCACTCATTCCAGAACCAGCCGAGGTCGCGGCCGAGCGAATGGTTCATCGACATGAAGAAATCCCAGGGGGATGGGTGCTTGTACTTCCATTGAATGGCGTACGCGGCGAATGCTCGTCTCACGGCCGAGTCGCCCACGACTCCACCGAGGGCGTGAAGCGCCACCTCGGCCTTTGTGTACGTCGCGACGCCGCTGTTCGGGCCAGCGTAGTCCGTGGGCCACATCGCGGCCGCCTCGAGCTCTGAACCTGCGACGCGGCGATATCCTGCGGAGCGATTCTGATAGTTCACTGGCTTGTTGGTGATGTTCGCGACTGCCGGTGCGTCAATGAATTCATTGAAGCCCTCGTCCATGAAACCGTAGCGCGTTTCGTTCGACCCGACGGTCATCGGAAACCACTCGTGCCCGAACTCGTGAACCGTTACGCCAAGGTTCGAGCCGCTGAAGATGATCATGGGATACTCCATCCCGGTCTCCGGACCATCGGCGATCGTGCCTTGCGAGAATTCGTACGGAAAGACGAAGCGCGAATGCTGCTCCAGCGCGCGCGCGCCGAGCTGGGCGGTATTGTTGGTTCGGTACTGCGCGTGTTGAGGGAGATACAACACGTGAACCGGGATGTAACCCTTGCCCGGAATGTTAGACCGGGTCGCGTCGAGGACATAGTCGCGTGACGCAGCGAACGCAAAGTCGTTCACTCGTGGTGCGGTGAAGTGCCACGTGAGAGTCGAGCCAGGCGCAGTTGTGCTCGCGCCGCGCTCGCCCGGCTCGACGACGTGGACCGTGCTGTCTGACCGCATCAACGCGGCCAAACGATAGCGCGTGCGTTGCGAGTAGACATCGGCCGGATTCTGAAGGTCGCCCGTGGCGCCAACGAGCCAACCGCCGGGCACCGTGATGCGAACGTCGAAGCTGCCGAACTGGTTATAGAACTCGCCGATGCCGAGGTACTGGTCGAGATCCCAGCCGCGCATGTCGTCGTACATCGCAACCTGCGGATACCATTGGGCGACCTGGTAGAGATAGTTGCCCCAGCGGCCCATTCTCTCGCCGCGCGCCGTAGTGTCCACGTTCGGTACTGTGAAATGCCATGAAGCCTCGATCGTGGCGTTTGCGCCTGGCAACACCGGGTGCGACGGTTTCACAACACCAATTCGGTCAGTGACGCGGTAGGCTTTGGCGTCGGTCAGGGAAATCGCGGCACCATTCACCGACATGCGGTCAATGGTTATGCCCGTTGTGATGTCCGTGACATAGTCGTTTCGCGATACCGTCGGTGTGAAATAGTTCTGATACAGCCGGATGACGATCGTGCTCAACGTGTCGGGAGTCGTGTTGTGGACGGTGATAGTTTCAGTCCCGCGAATCTGGCTGGTGGCAGGGTCGAGAGTGGCGTCGATGCGGTAGTCCACAGACTGCTGGAAGTATCGAGGGCCCGGAGCACCGGTAGAGTCGCGTGTCCCGCGAGCATATGCCTTCCGGATCTGCGGGCCGAGCGGAATGTCTCGGCGGACGGCTCGTTCTGGCCACACACCGGCCGGGACAGTCGCAGGAAGGATCTGGCTGGTAACGGCTGGCGTGCACGCGCTGGCGACGGCGATAAGGCCTGTGGCAAACGGGCCGAAGACTCTGGATTTCATCCCACAAGATTGCTCGGAGCGACCGATGTTTGTAGTCAGGGCGAACTGATCGGAGTAAAGGTATTGCGCTGAAAGGTGTGATTATTTATACATTCTTTGTGCATAATCACTCGGCCATGACGCTTCCCTTCTCTGCTCTAGCGATAGCCGCGAATCCGGTCGTCCGCACGGCCACGCGCGCCGATGCCGATCAGATCTGGGATCTTGTCGCGTGCTACGTCGCGGAAGGTCTCATGCTTCCGCGGACGGTCGATCAGGTTGCGATAAACATCGACAATTACGTCGTTGCGGTCGTCAATGCACGCGTCGTCGCCTGTGCTGCCCTGGAGGAGTTTTCGCCCTCGCTGGCCGAGGTGTCGTCGGTGGCCGTCGCGAAGACGGAGCATGGCAAGGGATTGGGCACCGAAGTAGTGCTCGGCGTCGAGAGACTCGCTCGTGCCCGTGACATCACCGAGCTTTTCGCGATGAGCCTGAGCGACCGGTTCTTCCTGTCACTCGACTATCAAACGGTGTCGATTGCGAGATATCCCGAGAAGCTCGCCCGGTACGAGAAGCTGACGGCCCAGGGAATCGAGATCGTTCCGAAGCGGTGCTACCAGAAGCTGCTTGGCAACTCCTGGGAGCTTCCTGTTCTCCATGAGGAGCCGGCACAGCAGCTTCGCGCGAGCTGACCGACTTACTGGGGTTCAACAACGGCGCCTTCACGGCGCCGTTTTTTTCGCCCAACCGGGAAAGCGGTATCGAGTATGCGTTAGGCTCTGAACGGCTGCCAGGACGTCGCAAATCCGAACCCTTGAAGCTTTCGTATAAACATCCGACTTGATTAGGTCCATTTCAGGGGTGGTGATCTGATGGGAAATTCCTTGCGGCGGCACGAGATTGCCGAGAATATCAGGCGCAAGCTGTTGAGTAATCTCACTCTCGGTATTTTGAAAAGCGGCGACCGACTTCCAGGCGTGCGATCGTTTGCGCGGGAATTTGGCGTCGATGCCCGCGTGATCATGGCCGCTTACGACGAGCTGGTAACGTCCGGTTTTGTGGAGCGGCGCCAACGGTCCGGTTTTTACATCACATGTTCACACGTGAACTGCGAAAATCCCGGAATCGACTGGCTCGTGGATATTGCAATGCACTCGCTGCACCGCGGCGTGACACCTGCGTTCCTGGGCCGACAACTGAGCCGCGTCTTCGAGTCGCGGAAGCTTCACGCATTGGTGATAGACTCGAACGAAGATCAGATATGGTCTCTTGCCGATGAACTCAACCTGGATTACGGGCTGAATGTAATTGCGGCCGATTTTGATATGCTGGGACTTGGAGGCAAGTTGCCCGATACTCCCCCGTCGCTCGGTGCCGTCGTCACCACGGCGTTTCACCGAGAGGATGCCAAGCGGCTTGCCGACCGCCTCGGTGTTCCGATGATTGCCGTGACCATGTGCTCTGATCTGTTTGCGGAGGTCAACAACCTGATGGTCGTTGGTGAATTTTTCTTTATCGTATCCGATGGCAGGATGCGGAGAAAGCTCGAGGGTGTCTTCGAGCAGAGTGAGTATCGGAACCGATTGAGAATTCTCGTCGAAGGGCAGGATGATTTACGCCTGATTCCCGCCGATGCGCCGATCTATATCACCCGACTGACCCGAACACGGCTTGCCGGTTCACCGCTGCTAACACGTTGCCTCCCCGAGGCGAGGGTCTTTTCTCAGGAATCTGCACGGGAGTTGATGACACTCGTGATCCAGGCAGGGCTGGCAGAAGTAACGGCAAAGGAGGGATCACGCCTCAACCTGATCGGCCTGCCGTCGGCCAACTTCGCCCACCCGTCATAGGAAAGGGCACAACCGATACCCGCTCGGCCGGCCCTCCAAGGCTCGATCAGACAATAAACGGTCGGGCAATCGCGAGGACCTCATCCATCGTCAGCGGTTCGTCGAATGCTTCAGTCACCGCCGCGGTACCGCCGAAGTTGGTGCCGAGACTGGCGGCGTTTACGCCGTTGTGGGTAGTGTTGTCCTCACCGGCGTAGGTCGCTTGCGCGGCTGCTGGAAGACTTCCGCGGTCGGCATTGGTGATCCAACCCTTCTGCCCGCGAAGCCGGCGAATCTGTGACGCATGACGCGCTTCGACCGAGTGGATCTGAAGCGCTGCTGTCAACACACCGGGGCTTGATTGCACTGCACCCGCTTGCCCCTTGTATGCGCGAACGCCCGTATCCTCAAAGGTCTGAGCGACGGCCATGAACGTTGCCTTGTTCGTGAACACATCGGGGAAAGTTCCGCGCGCCGTGAAGTCGAACGTTGGCTTTGCATCCGGTGTCGCAGCCATGCTTCTGATGACGGTTTGCAGGAATGCCACATGCGACGTTTCGTGCATGCTGATCTGCTCAATCGCCGCGCGCTCGCCCGCCGTAAATGCGGCGGCAGCGGAACTCGCTAGACCCTTTCGATAAAACTCATCCTCGAGATACTCGAGAGTCAGGGCAAAGTTGAGAACCGCGATGATACTCGGCGATCCTTGCGCCCGGACCTGGCTTGCAACCGCCGCCAGGGCAAGCGGGACGCTGGCAAAAGCGAGTCCTGCGGCGGCTGCCGTTGAGCCAAGCCCAAATCCCTTTCTCAACGCATCGCGGCGTGTTACCAGCGCTTCGACGACTTCCGGCTCAATGGTCTCGAGCACAGACTTGTTCTCATTCATGATCGATAGCTCCGGCATTTACGGTGTGGATACGAGTTGAATGGGCGTTTTGACAAAAGTCAGCAGGCCGCCCACTACGAGGGTCGGGGATGTTTCCTGATCAAGCCCGGAAGTTCGGTCGACAATATCGTCGCCGGCGAAGTCTCTCGAGCCCGGGTTCAGGAGATCCCTGATCGCCGCCGCATGACGGGCCTCGACAGACACGATTTTCCCTGCAACGAGCAGGTTTTTCACGTCCTTGAGTAGCTTGCCCGATCCGTTGTAGGCACCGACACCGATATCCTCGAACGTCTTGGCTGTCCGCAGAATGCTTACCCGATTGCTGAAATCGACAGAGCTGAAGTCAACCGACAGATCGGGTATCTTCGCTGTTCCCAGAGCAGTCGCGAGAAAGTCTCGGTGGATCACCTCGTGATTGCGAATATCAGTGAGCACAGTCTGCTCGGCCGCGGTCAGGCCGGAGCTTGAGATGCCGGTAACGACTCGCGTGTAATAAGCGGCCTCGAGCTGCTCGAGCGCGTAAGCGTAGTTGAGCACGCCTGAGTCCTTGCCGAGATCGATGACGACCGTACCAGCCACGGGGGCGGTAACGTCGTCATTATTATTGTTGGAGTCTGTACACGAGGCGAACAGGGTTGGCATGAGCACCGCCGTGCCACCAAGTGCGGCAACGCGCATGAATTCACGGCGAGTCGACTCCTGCCACAGCTCACCGATGTGAGATAGCGTGATCGTTGTTTTTTTCTGATCGGTCATGAGTCCCACTCCGTATTGGTCAGGTCGTTTCTTGAGGTCATGCAGCAGCATGCCGTGTAGTTTCCGAAGAGAGCGGCGGTCATCGCGCCGCGTCGGCAACGAAGATGATGGGACAGTTAACGATTAGCTCTGCGGCTGCGAGCCCACCAAGAGAGGCATTGCGAGGCCCTCCCGGCGCGCCGGCCACCAGCCATCCGTCGGCGATGAGGTCGATTACGTTCAGCGGTGCGATCTGTTCGCGTTTGTCCGTGGTAAGCCGGCGCCGAATTCCCTTGTCGATTGCGGCCTGAGTCCATTTGACCGGATGCACGTCCCACAACGGACTGTAGCCAACCGCATCGCAGAACTGGGCCGGGTTGCTCGAGTCGAGGCATCCGGCCTGCTCCTGAAAGATGTTTCCCGGATCGCCCTCACCAAGGGCGGCAGACATGAGTCCCTGACGTTCCGGATTGTCCTTGCCAGTCGCACCATTAATCACCGGAATCAGCGCCTCGCGAGCCGAGCGGAATGACTTGTCGTCTCCCGCCGACGGCGCCGCGTTCAGTGTCGGCGCAAAGGTGCCTCCTTCGAGCGCGGCGAGATCCTCGTCAGTGGCCTCAGTGCTGGAGTAGAGAATGGCGAATCCCTCATAGAAACCGTGTACGAGTTGCATTTTTACGGTCATGTTGACGGTGTCCATGGATATGACTTTGTCGTGCAGGCCTGTCTTGTTGGCAATATGGGCGGCGTTGTAGATGGTCTTGCCGTCATACGTCACAAGGGGCGAATACACTGCGTCGCCCACCGATCCGGCGGTACTGGCGGGGTTGAGCGGGAAGATGTCGGGTCCGGGAATGACTTTGTGAACTGGCGAGAAGTCCACGTTGCCGCTGAACTTCAATATGGGAAACTTGTTGGGGTTGGACCGTCCGCCCGACGTCGTGGTTGCCTTCTGGACCGCGATGGTATTGAGCGCGTGAACAAGCTTCGGCGTCCAGTTGACACCGAGGCGGACGGACTCTTCAATGTCGTTCGACTCGGTGATGATGTAGTAGACCGATCCACCCGAGGCATCGAGCCCTCGGTACAGGGGCAGGACAGCTGTCGCTTTCGCCGTATCAACCTGGGTGGCACTCGCCAGGCTGTTTGGCAACATGTGACCCCTGGTCTTGTCAGGGCTCGTGCCGTTGTCGTTGCAGGCCGCCACGGCCAAGCCTGCACAGGAAACGAGAAGAACAGACCACGCGCGCATCTTGTGACTCCTTCCAGAAAGTGAGGGCCGCCGTCCGCCTCGTGAAGAGGGGCGCGGTGGCCGCTGAAGCAGTGCTTATGCCCGATCTGCAGAACACTTCTCCGTGTTGAGGTGCCAGCGCATCTTCCATTCCCCGGACAGCGTCTGTTTCTGCGACAGTTTGTCGCGTCAGCTGTCACTGTTGCCACGCGCCGGATGGTACCGAGAGCGCTGTACGGCAGCGTACAGCACCTGAAGTCAGCCCCCGCTGCCTAACGCATCACAAGCCCGCCAACACCCGAAGAAGCAACAGTTAGAGTAGAAAAAAAAATCTGTTGTTTCTCTCTATCAGGAAAACGGCGCATCGCTCGAACGTCGAGCTGGGCTGCACAGATTGGAAACTTCAGACACCGGCATTCTTGCACGGCGCCGGACACCGGTGCTTAATATGAATGCGAGAATGGGAGCGCCTGCCGCGGCCCGCGCGGACTGAACAACATCCACCATGACAAGACGATGAAGCGCTCCTGGAACCGCCTGACACTGGCAGTTACGGTCTGCTTGGCCTTCCCGATCGGCGCACAGGCGCCCATCAAGGTTGGGCCACCCTTGAGGCTCGCCGATCTCGACCCCGGCACGAAAGCGTGCACCGATTTCTATCAGTATGCGAGTGGCGGCTGGCTCGCCGCTAATCCGGTTCCGGCAGCGTATTCCACATGGGGCAGCTTCAACGAGCTGGCCGAGCGCAACAATCTCGTTCTCCGCGACGTCCTCGACGCCGCTGCGATGGCGGCTCCCACCACAAAGGACCCGAACACGCGCAAGCTCGGCATGTTCTACTCGAGCTGCATGGATTCGGTGGGTTCGGAGGCTGCGGGCGCGAAGCCACTCATGGCTGACATCGCCCGCATCGATGCCATCTCGACTCGCGCGGAGCTCAACGCCGAGATCGCGCATGAGCACGCAGTCGGGATGTCGCCGTTGTTCTCATTCGGATCCGACCAGGATGCGCGCAATAGCTCGCTCGTAATCGTCTCCGTCAACCAGGGCGGTCTCGGTCTGCCGAACCGCGATTACTACACGAAGACGGACGCCGGCTCGGAGAAGATCAAGGCAGCTTACATCGATAACATCAGCAAGACGTTCGTGCTGGTTGGCGAATCGCCCGATCACGCTGCCCAGCATGCCGCGCGAGTGATGGCCCTCGAGACGATGCTCGCGCTCGGCTCGAAGGCACCGGTCGATTTGCGCGATCCGATTGCCAACTACAACCCGATGTCGGTGACGGCGCTCAACGCGATCACGCCGGCGTTTAACTGGGTTCCGTTTCTTTCTACTCTCGGATTGAAAGGAATCTCCAACGTCGTCGTTGGCCAACCGGAGTATTTCAAGACGGTGCAGACGGCCCTCCGGCAGGTACCGATCGATGACTGGAAGTCGTATCTGAAATGGCGCCTCACCAACGGCTCCAGCGCGTACCTGAGCAGTGCGTTCGTCAACCAGAGTTTTGCGTTCCGCTCGATGCTCACCGGCGCGAAGCAAATACAGCCGCGGTGGAAACATTGCCTCGCAACCACAGACGGGATTCTTGGCGAAGCGCTCGGGCGGGAGTATGTGAAAGTTGCCTTCACGCCCGAAGCGAAGACAACGGCGATCGAGATGATCGAGAATCTTCGGTCGGTGATGAAGGATCGGATCATGAGCGCGGACTGGATGAGCGAGGGCACGCGAAAGCAGGCGCTCGTCAAGCTCGCGTCGTTCAACAAGAAGATCGGTTACCCCGACACGTGGCGTGATTACGCGTCGTTGCAGGTCGAGAACGCGCCGTTTGCAACGAACGTCCTGTACGCTCGCGCATTCGCTCAACACCGCGATATCGCCAAGATCGGAAACCCTGTGGACCGCGGTGAATGGTTCATGTCGCCGCCAACGGTGAACGCCTACTACTCCCCGCAGCTCAATGAGGTCGTTTTCCCTGCCGGACGGCTTCAGACTCCGTTCTTTCATCCCTCGTACGACGATGGGGCGAATTACGGTGGTATCGGCGGCACGATCGGGCACGAGATGTCGCACGGCTTCGATGACCAGGGACGGCAGTTTGACGAGAAGGGCAATCTGCGAGACTGGTGGACCGCCGACGACGCGAAGCACTACACGGCGCGGGCCAAGATGGTCGAGGATCAGTACAACGCGTACACGGTGCTCGACAGTGTGCACGTCAATGGAAAGCTCACGCTTGGCGAGAATCTCGCGGACGTTGTTGGGGTATCGGTTGCGTACGACGCACTCGAGAAAGCGCTTGCGAGGAAGTCGCGGCCCGGACTCATCGACGGATTCACGCCGGAACAGCGATTCTTTCTCGCCTATGCACAGGCGCGACGAGCGAACATGCTTCCGCAGCAAGCCCTGCTCCAGATCCGAAATGATCCGCACTCACCGGGCCGCTTCCGCGTGAATGGGCCGCTCTCGAACATGCCCGAGTTCGCCAAAGCGTTCGGGTGCCAGCTGGGTGACCCGATGGTCCGGTCGGGTGACATGCGCGCGCGCATCTGGTAGCCGGCGCTGGCTGCCGCGGACGTGACAGCGGGGGACGTCGTCACAGCACGAATCAACTGTCCTCGTTGCGGCGGCGCGAATCCGGCCGACGCGGTCTTCTGCGGCAATTCCGACTGCCGCAAGGCGCTTGGCGACTTCAAGTTCGCGGCCGAGGAAATCGAGCGGGAAAGCCGTGTGCACGAAAGGATCGCCGACAGAGTCTCGGCATTCATCGGCAATCCGTATTTCATCGTGATCCACCTCGTGTGGTTTTTTCTCTGGATCGCGATCAACACCGGCCTCGTCACGATGTCCGCGAGATTTGACGACTACCCGTTTGGACTCCTCGGCATTCTGCTCTCGATTGAGGCAATTTTCATAACGGGGTTTCTGCTCATCAGCCAGAATCGCCAGGGCTCGTTCGCCGACAAGCGAAGCGAGCTCGACTATGAGGTCAACGTCCGTACATTTCGCGAGATCCAGGACGTAAAGCGGCTGCTGGCGTCGATGCAGGAGCGCATCGACCGGATCGAGCAGTCGCTTCAGAATCGCTAACGCTCGCAGCAGCTCCGGAATAAATCGATGACAGCATATCGACACACGCAGATAGGCTGGGCGAGCATTGGCGCGCTCGCCGCCTCGGCAGCAATCAGCATTGCGACGGGCTCGCTGAGCGCCTCGCCGATGGAGGCCACTCTGACCTCGAGAAGCCGTTGACACAAGCCGAGCTGATTGCCGACGAGCTCGATCGCGCGCTGAGGGGTCCTGCCTGGCACGGATCATCTCTGGCCGAGCTGCTCGAGGGAGTCACGTTCGAGGAAGCGATTCAACGGCCGCTTCCAACTGGCCACAACATCTGGGAGCTCGTCCTTCATCTCACGTCGTGGGCGAACATTGCCACACGACGGCTGACCGGCGGTCGCGTCGCACCATCCAGCAATGAAGATTGGCCGGTCCTCGACGATACATCGACCGAGCGGTGGCTCCAAGCGCAGGACGCATTGCGGCAAAGTCACGGCAACCTGCACAATTCCGTTCTCGCCCTTGACGATGAGCATCTTGCGGAGAAGGCTCCGCAGAGCGAGAACTCACTCTCCGTTCTGCTCCATGGAGTTTCGCAGCACGCCGCCTATCACGGTGGACAGATCGCCTTGCTCAAGAAAGCAGTAGTCACCAGCCACCGACGAGCCGCACTGTGACCATCTCATTTCGCGCGACCCGCCCCGCGGCGGGAGATTTTCTTCCGTACTACGGTACCTACATCGATCGCGTCCCCGATGGCGACATCGTCGACACCCTCGGCCGCCAGATCACGCCAACCCTCTCACTCATCAGAACCATTCCCGAGGCGGCCGGCGACAAGCGTTACGCACCGGAGAAATGGAGCGTTCGCGAGCTGATCGGCCACGTCATCGACGCTGAGCGAGTCTTTGTGTATCGCGCGCTGCGGTTCGCGCGCGCTGATGCGACCCCGGTCCCCGGCTTCGATGAGAACTCTTACGTCAGGAATGGGCCGTTTTCGAATGTCAGCATCGCCGATCTGGCGGACGAGCTCGATTACGTTCGACGCTCCACGATAAGATTTTTCGCCAATCTCGACGACGAGGCATTCTCACGCCGCGGAATGGCGAACGACGCGGAGATCACCGTCCGCGCTCTGGCATTCATTCTTGCCGGGCACGAAAGCCATCACGCCAACATTCTCAAGACTCGATATCTCAACGCATGACTTCCGAATCCCCCTCCCTCCGATGAACCGCCGCTCATTCGTTCAACGCGCCACGATTTCAGTAGCCGGGCTCGGCATTCTCCGAAATGTCGAAGCCTGTGCGCCATCGACCGCGCCGGTTGCGCCGCTTCCTGCACCCACGATTCTGCCCGGCACGTTCGCCGAGCTGCGCGACCGGTATTTCCTGTTCCATCTCGACAAGAATCCGGTAACGTCAACCTACCTCGGCGGAGATGGATACAGTCCAACGCTGGCGACAGCCAACACGCGGCTCCGTGACTATTCGCAGCCGTCGCTCAACGCGGAAGTGGGATTCTATCGGGATCTTCGCGCGTCGATTGCGCTTGTTCCTGCTGCATCGCTCCCGGTTCGCGAGAAAGCAGACCAGCAGCTCATGATGGCTCAGCTCGATTTCCTCGTTCATCAGATCGCCGAGCTGCGGTACTATCAGCGCGCCATCGATACATATGTGAATGAGCCGTTTCGCGGTATCGACTGGCAAATCCAGCAAATGGCCGAGATGCCCGGTGGCCTTTTGGGGACTGAGCCAGAGTGGCAGCAAGTCGTCGCCCGCTCGCTCGCAGTACCGGCTTATCTCGAGGTAGCGAAGGCGAATCTTCTTGCTGGCAGGAAAGCTGGAATAATTCCGGATCGTCGCATGGTTGAGCGCGATGGAATTAACGGCAGCAAGGCGAATGGCGATTACTTCCGCACCACTCTTCCGAAGACCGCGGAACAGTTCCTCGGCGCGCGGCCGTTTGCCGCGGCGATGGAGGCGCAGGTCGCGAGCTCGGGATTGATTGCGGCGAATGCGTGGGATCAGTTCGGAGCGTTCCTCTCCCAGACGTATGATGTCAACGAGACAGTGGACCGCTATCAGTCCGGCGAGAAAGAGTACGAATGGCGCGTTCACAATGTTCTGCGCGATCCGCGCTCAGCGGCCGAGCTGTACGAATACGGCGCGGCGCAGGTGGCGCTGTACACCGGCAAGATCGTCGATGTCGCCAGGGAATTCTCGAGCAACGCAAAGCTGAACCTCCCGTTCGGCAACGACTTCGACAACTACGCGAGCGTAAAGAGGGTGATGGACTTCCTCTCGAAGGATTCGCCGAAAAACGACGATCAACTGTTCAAGTGGTACCGCGATGCCGGATCGCGCGCGGTCGCTTACGGGCGGGAGCACAACCTGTTCGATATTCCAGCGACGTACCGGCTCGATGTGGTCCAGACGCCGCCGGTGTTGAGAAGTGCAATCGACGCCGCGTACTACCCCGCACCTCCGTTCAAGAAGGCGGGTGTCGGCCGGTTTTATCTGACGCCGACGGGTAACAACCCTGACGCGCTCAAGCTCAACAACTTCTCGTCTGTCGCTGACACCGCCGTGCACGAAGGATTTCCGGGGCACGACTGGCACTTCAAGTACATGACCGAGCACAGCAGCGAGATCTCCAACATTCGCTGGCTCACTCCCGGCGCTGTTGAAGATTCGTCGTCGATGTGGAGCGACTCGATGGCGACAGAAGGCTGGGCACTCTACAGCGAAGAGCTGATGGCTGAGCAGGTGCCCGATCACAAGTACGGGTTCTATTCTCCGGGCGAGTATCTGTACGAGCTTCAAGGGCAGCTTCTGCGCGCCGTTCGCATCCGCGTCGATGTGGGATTGCACACAGGCCGCATGAGCTACGATCAGGCGATTGACTACTTCACCGAGCACGTTCTGTTCGCCCGGGGTGCGCGGGCGCGTGCGGCAGGCGATCCCGCCGCGAAGGCCGCGTTCGATTCGGCTTCACGGGCGATCTACCGTTACTCCAAGTGGCCGACGCAAGCCATCACGTACAATCTCGGCAAGAACTCCATCGTCGAGCTGCGCGGGGCATGCAAGGCCCGGATGGGGAGCGCGTTCTCGGCGAAGAAATTTCACGAGCGATTCATGTCACAGGGCCAGATTCCGGTGTCATTCATTCGCGACGGATTCCTCGAGGATTGCGGGCCGGCGACGTGACATTCACCCTGCAGCGTGAGAGCTGGTGACGACACGGCGGACGTTTCTATCGGGCCTCGCGGCTGCGGGTCTGAGCGGAAAGGCAATCTTCCGCGACAATGCAATCGGCTCGCTCCTGAGCGCGAACCTGGTTGCGGGCGACCGAACGCCGAACTCACTCGCCGACGACGAGTCGTACTGGAGCGAGATTCAGCGCGCGTTCGACGTCGATCGCACGATGATCAACCTCAACAACGGCGGCATCAGCCCGACTCCGAGCCATGTGCTCGAGGCGATGATCCGGGATCTGCGGTTTACGAACGAACTTCCCGTCGAGCACATGTGGCGTGTCCTCGAGCCAAGGATCGAGAGCGTTCGTCGGGATCTCGCGCGCGAGTTCGGATGTGATACCGAAGAGATCGGGATCACGCGCAATGCGTCCGAAGCGAACGAGATCATGATCATGGGCCTCGATCTCAAGCGGGGCGATGAAGTCGTCGTGTCAAACCAGAACTATGGACGAATGCTGACGGCGTGGGACCAGCGGGCGAGACGCGAAGGCATCGTCGTCAGGCAGGTCTCGTTCAAGCTCCCGCCACCGTCGCAGAAATACATCGTCGATCAGTTCAAGGCGCTTGTCACGCCGAATACGAAGATCATCGAGCTGCCGCACATCACGAATCTCACCGGGCAGATCATGCCGATCAGAGAGATCGTCGATTTTGCGAGGCCGCTCGGTATTGAAGTGATCGTGGACGGCGCTCATGCGTTTGCACATTTCCCGTTCAAGCGGGACGATCTTGGAGCCGATTTTTACGGAACGAGTCTTCACAAGTGGCTGCTCGCGCCGATTGGCACGGGGTTCATCTACGTCCGAAAGGACAAGCAGAAGAAAGTGTGGCCGTTGATGGCTGCGGCGGCGACTCAGGACAACGACATCCGGAAGTTCGAGGAGATCGGCACGCACCCGGCAGCGAATCACAACGCGATCTCGGCGGCGCTGGCGTTTCATCGCGGGATCGGAACCGATCGCAAGATCGCGCGCCTGAGGTATCTGCGCGACAGGTGGGCGAAGCGGCTCCTCGCCTACAGTCCGCGCGTGAAGGTCCTGACTCCGCTCGACAGCAAGTTCTCGGGCGCGATCGCGCTTGTCAGTGTCGATGGGCTCGAGTTCGGGAAACTCGGCTCGTGGCTCATGACTAAGCACCGCATCGTCAACACTCCGATTCTGCACCCGGAGTTCAGCGGTCTTCGCATCACGCCCAACGTTTACACGACCATCGATGAGATCGATACATTCGCCGACAAGATGATCGACGCGATGAAGAACGGCATCGCGTAAAAAGAGGCGGGCCATTTTCTGGTCCGCCTCTTTGCCTTACAACGGGTCGCCGTCCTTTCGCGTCTTGCTTCCTTTGGGACGTCCTCCCTTTCGAGCCGCTTTTCCATCTTCGATCATCTGATCGAACGCGGCCTTTGCATCCTTCATCAGCGCTGCGTGCGTAGCGCGGCGATCCCGCTCCGAGCGCTTTTTCTCGGCCTGGTAAATGGCCTGAGGTGTTTTTGACTTCGGCATCTATGCCTCGCCGTCCAGTGTTCGTGGTGCCATATGTCGCTAACGCTCCGCCGGCCGTCGCCGCGCGGAGCGTTATTCTCAACCCTTGAATATAACACTTTTGAGGTCCGTTTTGGACCTCCAAGCCGCCACTGCCGCCTGCTCCCCAGTTGGCCCCCTCGAATCGGGAACCAGCTCGCGCGGCGCTTCGGAAATACGGTCGTACGTATCACATCCCTTTGCTGTAAGCTCTCGGGTGCGACGCGAAAATTGCCCGGGAATTGCGGTTCCGACCGAGCCGGATGGACGTGCATCAAATGAATCGCGTCACACGCGCCGAAGCTCGGCAAATTCGGTAAATGCCCAGGCAACATAGATGAGCATCACCGCTCCTCCCGTACCAATGGCCCACTGAACGCTTGTCGCATGAGCCACCGCGCCACCAATGAGCGAGCCGATCGGAGTCAGCCCGACATACACGAAGACGTATGCGGCCATCACCCGGCCCCGAAGCTCGTCAGGAACGACCGACTGGAGAATGCCATTGGCAAGCGTCCCGTTCACGAGCATCGTCAATCCGAGCAAGAGCAGAAGCCCCGATGCAACCGGACGTGAGGTGACGAATGAAAACAGGATCAACAGCAGCGCAAACGAGACGGCCGAGATAACGAACAGCCTGCCCCGCCTGACGCGGCTGCC
>JBBSFT010000055.1:0-16006 GCA_038254845.1 Gemmatimonadales bacterium
AGGTGGGAATGGATTCAGTCATCGCGCTGGCGAAGCGAATGGGAATTCAAAGTCCGATTGCACCGTATCCGTCGAGTGCGATTGGCGCGTCGGTGGTGCAGCCACTCGACATCATCGCTGCGTACACGACATTCGCGAATCTTGGAACTCCCGTTGAGCCACGGTTCATCCACCGAATCGAAGACAAGTCGGGGAAGGTCGTCTACACCGGCCAGGTTCGCGCACTCCCGCCGGCGCTCGACCCGCGCGCAACATTCGTCGTGCGGGACATGATGCGCGATGTGATCGAGCGGGGAACAGCGTCATCGATTCGGAAGTACCTGCCGGCGAGCATTCCGGTCGCGGGAAAAACCGGAACGACCAACGATAATTCGGACGTGTGGTTCATCGGGCTGACTCCCGACATTGTTGCCGGAGTGTGGCTGGGGTTCGACCTCCCCAAGACGATTGCTGCCGGTGCGGCTGGTGGATCGCTCGCTGCGCCGGTGTGGGGGAGAATGATGGCGCGATACTACGCGAGTAGTACAGGGCGCTCGTCGATTGAGCGGTCGGCCGGGCAATGGCAGCCGCCGATTGGGGTCATCAGCGGCGAGCTCGATCGTGTTACCGGCGAATTGGCGACAATCGCCACTCCCGCGGGGCGACGGTACACCGAATACTTCGTGGAAGGAACCGAGCCGGAACCACTTCGCGCTGATCCGTGGAAAGTTTTCCGGTTCGGGCCAATCGGCTTCTAGCGGCAAACCATTTTCTTCGCGCGTCGTTGTTAGGCAGGAAGTGGTTGGCGAGCGTGACAAATGGCAGGCGCGAGCGGGCCCGGAAGTCGTTAAGTTGGGCTCGCTACTGCTCTCGCGTGTCTGGGATAACTCAGTGCTGATCCCGTCCGCGTCATCACCTGCATCAAGGGCAACCATGAAACTCTCTCGCGGCATCCTCGCAGTCATTGCGGTTAGTGCGATCACGACGATCAGCTCACCTTCGTTGGCTCAATCATCGTCAGCCGCCCGAAGTGGCATCGACAGGCCGAATCTCGTTTCAGCTAATCCGATTGGACTTTTGTTCCAGTGGTACAATGCCGAGTTCGAGCATGCGATGACGTCCACTGTCTCGCTCGCCGGTGCCGCATCGAGCTATGACTTCAATGATTCACGCTACAGCTCTGTTGACGGCATTGTCCGCTACTATCCCGGCGGGTTGGCCGTTCGGGGGTTCTCCATCGGCGCAAGCGTCGGCTACATCAACGTGGATGACACCAGGGCGTCCAATTGCCTGAGCTGCTCCAATGGCCAGGGGTCGTCAGCAACTATCGGCATCCGCGCCGACTACGTCTGGATCCTTGGCCGCGACCAGCACTTGACGGCAGCCGCCGGGCTCGGTGCAAAGCGCCTGCTGAACAACGATTTCGGCACCGAAGGCGTCCCCATCGGGAGACTGTCGATCGGCTGGGCCTGGTAGCGTCACTGTTCGCACACATTCCGATTAGGCGGCCGACTCCAGCGGCTTCACGTCCTCCACCGCCGCCGGCTTCACAAGCGCGATCTCGAGGACTTCCATCAACGTCTCGACTGGATAGAACTTCAGGGTCTCGCGCACCTCCTCGGGGACATCCTCGACATCGGCCTCGTTCGCCTTTGGAATGATGATGTGCTTGATGCCAGCACGGTGAGCGCCGAGGACCTT
Organism: Gemmatimonadales bacterium; assembly: GCA_038254845.1. GTDB lineage: Bacteria > Gemmatimonadota > Gemmatimonadetes > Gemmatimonadales > Gemmatimonadaceae > UBA4720. The sequence continues at coordinate 1,681 of JBBSFT010000055.1, forward strand.
CTCCTTCAAGCCGCCAATCGGCAACGCTCTGCCGCGCAAGGTGATCTCGCCTGTCATCGCCACATCGCGACGCACCGCGCGATCGGACATCTCCGACACGAGAGCCGTCGCGATCGCGAGACCGGCAGACGGACCATCCTTTGGAATCGCTCCCGCGGGAACGTGAATGTGCGCTTCGATCGCGCCGAGCCGATCCTTTGGAATGCCGAGCTTCGCCGCGTTGTTCGTCGCGTAGGTGAACGCCGCGCGAGCCGACTCCTTCATCACATCGCCGAGCTGGCCGGTCAGAATCAGCGACACGGCTCCGCCAGGTCCGACTTCTGACGTGTCAGGATTCCGGCTGCCATAGTAGCGCCGAATCGATGCCTCGACGAACATGATGTCGCCACCCATCGGCGTGTAGTACATGCCCGTCGCAATGCCGACCTCATTCTCAGCCTGCGCGCGCTCCGGATGAACCTTCGGTCTGCCCAACAGCGTCCGGACTTCGTCCGCCGTGATTTCTTCATCAACAAGCGGCCCTGTTTCACCCATCGCAATCTTGCGCGCAACCTTCCGCGCCACTGCGCCGAGCTGACGCTCGAGCTGGCGAACACCGCTTTCGCGAGTGTAGTTCGAAACGACACTCATCACCGCATCGTCGGTGAAATGAATTCCCTTGTCGCCCAATCCCGACTCTTCGAGCTGACGCGGAATGAGATACTTCTTCGCGATCTCGGCCTTTTCCTTCTCGGTGTATCCGGAGAAGTCCACGACTTCCATGCGATCGAGCAGCGGGCCGGGAATATTCTGAACGAAATTTCCGGTCGCAATGAACAATACCTCGCTTAGATCGAATGGAATGCCAAGGTAGTGATCCGTGAACGTGTCGTTCTGAGCAGGATCGAGCACCTCCAGCAGCGCGCTCGACGGATCACCCTGATACGACTGCCCGAGCTTGTCCACTTCATCCAGAAGAAAAACGGGATTCTTCGTTCCGGCCTGCTTCATTCCCTGAATGATTCGTCCCGGCATCGCACCTACATATGTACGACGATGTCCGCGAATGTCCGCCTCGTCACGAGCGCCTCCAAGAGCGACGCGAACGTATTCGCGCCCGAGCGCACGCGCGATGGATTTCGCGATCGAAGTTTTGCCAACGCCCGGAGGTCCGATGAAGATGAGGATCGGGCCTTTTGCCATTGCCTTCGCCTTGGCTTCCTTTTGATCGGTGATCGGCCTGTCTTCATCTTCGCCGATCGCAAGAGAAGGGGTTGCCTCGTCCTTGTCAGCGCTCAGCACCGAGGCCTTAATCTCTCCCTCCCGCTCGACTTCCTGCGCCAGTTGCTGCGCACGAAGCTGACGAACGGCGAGAAACTCGAGCACGCGATCCTTGACGTCGCTCAAGCCGTAATGGTCTTCCTCAAGCACAACAGCCGCATTGTTCAGGTCGAGATGATCGTCCGATCGCGTATTCCACGGCAGCTCGGCGATCCACTCCAGATACGTGCGGATGACCTGCGCTTCCATCGATTCGCGGCCCGCGCGCTCGAGACGTCCGAGCTCGCGCTCGACCTCGAGCCGCGCATCCTTTGGCAGCTCGAGCTTGTTGAGCTTGTCGCGAAGCTCGGTCATCTCCTTGCTCTGGTCGTCTTCGCCGAGCTCTTTCTGGATGGCCTTCATCTGCTCGCGCAGGTACATCTCGCGCTGGCGTTCGCCGAGCTCCTCCTGGACCTGCGACTTGATGTCTTCCTGAGCTTCGAGCAGGCCAACCTGGCGCTGAACGTGAACGAGAACCCGGCGCAGCCGCTCCTCGATGTTCAGTGTTTCAAGCAGTCCCTGCTTTTCTGGTACCGAGAGCTCGATGTATCCGGCGACGAGATCGGCGAATTTGCCGGGCTCGGTGACGGCATCGAGAACCTGGTGCACAACCTCTTCCGGGAGTCCGCGCCGCTCACCAAGCTCTGCGGCGCGCTCGCGGGTTTCTTTTTGCAACGCGGTGAACGCCGGATCGTTTTCATCGACCGGATTCATCTCCTCGGCCGGGACGATCACGGCGCTGAGATATCCGTCGGTGGTGGTGTATTGGAGAGCGGTGGCTCGCTGCTCACCCTGCAGCAGCAGCTGAACTCCGCCGAGTCCGCGCTGAATCTGGCCGATTCGCGCGATCACTCCCATGGAGTAGAGTATGTCTGGAGTCGGCTCGTCGGTGTTGTCACGCTGCGCAACGGCGAAAACGAGACGGTCGCCCTTGAGGGCCGACTCGATGGCGCGAAGAGTTCCCGGTCTGCCAGCCGCAATCGGCGCGGTGAGACCCGGAAAGATTACTGTTCCGCGAAGTGGCAGAACGGGTATAGTTTGACGCTGTCCCATGATTATCCCTGAGAATTGAAACGACTACTTTTCGAAGTACGTCTTTTAGTTGTGACCCTATACTGCATCTTTTGAGCGACCGAAATACGCCACGGGGGCATGATTCCCAAACTTTGTATGTCGGTATGACGCGCGTATTATGCCATTAAGACCCGATGATACCCTCGGCGCCCACGTCGCCAAAGTTCTCGCGCCCAACTATGAAGTAGACAGCGAGATCGGGCGAGGCGGAATGGGTATCGTCTATTGCGCCATGGACAAACGCCTGAAGCGGAACGTCGCGATCAAGCTGCTTCCTCCGGAATTGGCGTTCCGCGCCGACATCCGCTCCCGCTTCCTGCGAGAAGCGGAAACGGCCGCGCAGCTGAGCCATCCCAACATCGTTCCGATCTACAACGTCGAAGAGCGAGAGAACCTCGTTTACTTCATCATGGCGTTCATCGCCGGCGACAACATGGCGACGCGGCTCCAGGAACATGGCGCCATGGAGCCGGGCGAGGTGCGCCGAATCCTTCGCGAAGTTGCCGACGCCCTTGCGTACGCCCACAAGCGCAACGTCGTTCACCGCGACATCAAGCCGGACAATATCCTGCTCGACGCTGACAGTGGTCGCGCGATGGTCACCGATTTCGGTATCGCCCGCGCCCTGACCGACAAGGGCGACTCGCGATTGACGGCCACCGGCATGGCGATCGGAACCCCGGCCTATATGTCGCCTGAGCAATCCGCGGGCGAGTCGAACATCGACGGCCGCAGCGATCTCTATTCACTTGGCGTTGTCGGTTACCAGATGGCCTGCGGCGATCTGCCCTTCAACGCGCCGAACACTCCATCGATGCTCGTGAAGCATCTGTCGGAGCGCCCGGTCCCGGTTGATCAGCGCCGTATCGATCTCCCGCCGGATCTCGCGCGGGTGATCATGATCCTTCTCGAGAAGGATCCGGCAAATCGCTTTCCGGACGCCGAGTCTGTTGTTACCGCCCTCAGCAGCGGCGTGATGCCGACGCTTCGCACGGCCCAATCGCCAGCGAGCATGCCCGCGTACGGTCTTGTCGGCGGCTCGGGTTCGCCGGGAACGCAACGCGACCCGTCGGTATCACGCGGCACTGTCGCAACGCGCACGGGATCGGGGCTTCGCGGCGAACGCGCGCCCTTGCCCGATGAGCTCGATCGATGGAACGCCGAGCCGGTGCGCAAGTTCCGCAAGAAGCTGGCGCCCTTCCTCGCGGTGAATGCAATCATCATCCCGGTTTCGATTTTTGGCGACACGGGATTTTTTACCGTGACGGCAGTCTGGTCAATCATGATGGCCGTGCAGTATTCGAAGCTGTGGCAGGAAGGCTATAACTGGCGAGACGTTTTTCGGCAGCCACGCGACCGGCTCATCTTCGACGTTGCGGCAGAGACAATCGACGACGCACGCGCGCTGTTCGACGAAACGAAGCGGGCACAGGTTCGGGCGCGCGCTCGTGAGCGCGCATCCGTTGGGCTGTTCCCCGAGAAGCCGGCGCTTCCGTCGAGCTCCTTCGGCGGAAACAGCGCGCGCATGCCGCGCTCGCCGCTGCCGGGCGAAACGATGCCGCCAGGAGCATTGGCGGCTGACACTTCGCCATACGGGTCCGCTCTCGCGTCGATCCGGATGGACCGTGACGAGATTTATCGTCAGCTCCAGGCAATGACGAAAGCGGAAAAGGAGCAGATTCCGGATGTCGGCACGTCGGCGGATGCGATTTATCGCAAGGGAATGCAGGTGGCGACATCACTGGCGGAGCTCGACCTGCGCGACAACCGCGACACGCCCGACGCGATCGAGAAAGAGATCACCCGACTCGAAGGCCAGGCGAACCCGCTCGACTATCGCGCGAGCGAAGAGCGCGTGCGACGACTCGCTCATCTCAAGCGGCAGCGGCGTGTCGTCGCCGACCTGTCTAAAAAGAGAGCAGATGCCGAGACAAAGCTCGAGCACTGCCGGCAGCTCCTCAGAAGCATGCGTCTCGAGCTTCTTCGCTATCGGTCGGCGGGGATGGCCGGAGTCTCGAGCGGGCTGACGATGGTTACGCAACAGGCGCAAGTCGTCGTAAAGGAGATGGGTTACCTGTCGGATGCCGCCGCAGAGGTCAATGCACTCTAGCGGTACTCGCGACGCGCGTCGCAAAAAATCAGGCGTGATGCTTTGCACAAGCGCAATCTTCGTGGTGTTTCAGTTGCTGTCGGCCTGCGCAGATTCACCCCCGCCGAAGTCCGTCCGCGCAACGGCGAGTCCCGTCAAGAGCGGCACTAGCCAGGCACAGATTGATTCGCTGACGGCAGATTCGATTGCGAGAGCGAAGATCGTCCATGTGCGCCGGCCTGAGATTGTGCGCGGACTCTACGTCAACCGGTGGGCCGCGCTCGGCGAAAGGATGGGCCAGCTCATCACCATCGCGAAGACGACCGAAGTCAATGCGCTCGTTATCGATGTGAAAGACGATCGCGGTTTTGTTCTGTACAAATCGCAGGTACCGTTGGCGATCGCGATCGGCGCCGACACGAACCGGGACATGTCGCACGAGCGCCTGCGCTCGATTCTCGACACGATGGCTGCTTACCACATTTATCCCATTGCGCGAATCGTCGTCGCGAAGGATCCGCTTCTCGCGAGCTCGAAGCTGGAGTGGGCGATCAAGCGAAAGGACAATCTCGAGCCGTGGATGGACAAGAACGGCAAGCCGTGGCTCGACCCGCATCATCGCGAAGTGTGGCAGTACGCCGCGGATCTGGCAAAAGAAGCGTACAGTCTCGGGTTCAGCGAAGTGCAGTTCGACTATGTCCGCTTCCCTGATGAGAAGCGGCTTGTGAACGAAGCCGTCTACCCGCTCTCCAACGGAAGACTTCGCGCGCAGGTCATTCGCGACCAGATCGGGTTTCTGCACTCCACGCTCAAGACCATCGGCATGCCGGTGACGATTGACGTGTTCGGACTTACCGCGACCGACACGACCGACATGGGCATTGGTCAGCAATGGGAAATGTTCGCCGACCAGGCCGACGTGGTGTTGCCGATGGTGTATCCGTCTCACTTCGCACCGGGCACATACAAGCTTGGCAATCCCAACGCGAGTCCATACGCGACAATTGCCCACGCTCTCAAGGACATCAAGCGCCGAAGCGCGAAGATCGCGAATGTCGCGAAAGTGGTTCCGTGGTATCAGGACTTCACGCTCGGCCCGCCGCACTACTACGCCGAGCAGGTGCGGGCGCAGAAGAAGGCGGGATACGACAACGGGTTCCAGAGCTGGATACTCTGGAACCCGGGAAGTCGCTACACGGTTGCTGCGCTCGATCCGAAAATCTGATCGAGCCGGGTCAGTCGCGAGTCAGCGCCCCGCTGGCGCTGCTTCATCATCTCTTCGCGGCGCTCCTTCATCGCGTCAGCATTCACGTCGAAGATCTTGCGCTGGTCTTCGGTGAGAACCTGGCGAAGCTCTTTTCGCTGCGCTTCCTGCATGTCTTCCATCTTGCCGCGCATGCCATTGTCGGGCGGTCCGCCCTGCGCGCTCGCAACCGACGCGCCGGCGCACAGTGCAATTCCGGCAACCGCGAATTTGATCCAGCTCATTCCAACTCCTGAAGTAAACTGTATGTAGTACCGACTCGGTATGCGTTCACAGTTTTACACACGAGTGACGCGCGAGAAGTGCTGAGCCCTGTTTCGGCCGGGTGTTCCAGCCGGAAATCGCCTTGTGGCGCGTCTCTGAATATGCAAGTCATTGCCCCGAAATGACTTAACTGCGGTGGCCTAGCGCTGAGAACGAATTATGCCGATCTTTTGCGCCAGCAAAAGAGCCACCGTTCGGCCACAACTTTCCTGATTGTGGGAGACGGTGGTCGTGGCTTTTCTCACCGATAACGACGTCGAGCGCCGATCGTGACTGCCTCCAGCCCCGCCGCCGATCCGATTTTTCCGACTCCCGCGCCAAGCGGCGAGACGATGACCTATCCAATGGGGTGGGTCCTCGACAACGCATGCGGGCCGATCATGTATCGGTCAGCCCGCGAGATTGCACGACTCTCCGATTCGACGCTACAGGAGATGGAGTGGCTTCCGTATGCATTCCGTCCGGCGATTCGATTGGCAGTGTCGCAGACGCTGGACGGTACCTGGAATGACTCGATGCTCAACGTTCCGCGCCAGGCCAGCGACGTCTCGACCGCCGGAACGATACCCGCCGTTCGTCGCATTCTCGAATACGGCTGGGACAGGGAGTCCCCACCACTCGCGCTCGCGCGCCGAACGCTGTTCCGCTTGCTCGCGGAGGACAACGATCCGCGGTATCTGTACGAGCTCGCTCCCAAATCAAAGGATGACGATTCGGTCCGCCGGGGACGACTGCAGCTGCGGGAAGCGGCGGCAGCAACGCTCGCGCAAGCTGGTTACGAATCCGATCCGCGTTTGCGCGGCGCAGCACGCCGAATCATGGAGCGGATCGACGCGTACCTCAGCTCTCCACTCGCCGAGAAACCGTGGAAGCGTGTTGGCAATGTTCATGTGCTCGCGGCCGAGGCGTCGCCGCCGACGTTTCATGCGCTCACGATGCTCGCTCACATGCCGATCTTCCGGAATGAGAACTACACGGAGATGGAGCGGGTGTATGCATACATCTCGCAGCCGCATCCGCGCCAGGATTCCATTCAGATGGTCGGGACCAGGATGATCGAGCAGCCTCATCTCGTCCTCGGTGACAGGCTTCCTCATCGCAATGCCGTCGAGGACGATATTCCATTCGCACTCATGTGGCTGGAGACTATGGCGCGGCTTGGTTTCCTTCGCCGCAACGAGAACTGGACGAAAATGTTCGAGCGCTTCGAGGATGATCGAGACCGAACCGGTGTGTGGCATCCACACAAGGGATCGACCGTTCCCGCAACGACGAATCCGCGAGTGTGGCCGATGTTTCCGCTCGAGGACATGTCGAGCGCGGCGGCGAAGACATCACCCGCGGCATGGGCCGACGTGACATTCAGAATCGGACTGATCGGCAAGCTCCTCGGCTACGAGATCAAAGTCATTTAAGGAGCGATCGATGGTTCTCCCCGGTCGACTGCCGGCCGCGGAGATGTTCCCGGCGGGCGCCCCTGATCTGCGCACACGTTATCTGGATCTCCCATCGGGACTGCGTGTCCGGGTTGTCGAGGCGGGCGAGAAGACGGCGCCGGCCATTCTCCTGATCCACGGCTGGGGGTGCAGTACGTGGATTTTTCATGACACGATTGCACCTCTGGCAGATGCGGGATTCCACGCGATTGCATTTGACCTGAAAGGCCACGGTTTGTCCGACAAGCCGTACGAGAGAAATCATTACACGACCGCGGCGTTGCGCGACCATGTCATCGAAGTCATCGACACTCTCGGTATCGACAAGCTGAGACTGGTGGGTCATTCAATGGGAGGCGCGCTCGCCGGCCATGTCGCTGCGAAAATTCCGGATCGAATCGAATCGGTGGCACTCGTCGCGCCGGTGGGATTCGCTGGAGTCAGGGCCCTGCCGTTTTTCAAGCTCATCACCAGCCGGATGATCGCGCCGCTGCTCCCGTCTCTCGCTCGCCGGTGGATCGTGAAGACAATGCTCGGGCTTGTTTACGGGCATATGCGGCCCGTCAGCGAAAAAGATGTGGATGAGTTCTGGGCGCCGACGCAGTTTCCGATGTTCAGTCGCGCGCTGCGGGAGATCCTGCATCACTTCAACTGGTCGGAGCCATTTCCCGAGTTGCGCATGCCGTGGATAACAATCGTCGGCGAGCTGGACCGGCTTTCGCTCGCTCGTGATGCGGCACGGTACGAGGGCCGCGGTGGATCGGCACCGACTCTGGTGATTCCGAAAGTCGGTCATGTGGTCCTCGACGAAGATCCCGAGGTCGTCAACGGTGCCTTGATGTCTTTCTTCGGCGCTCGGTCATGAGACGTATATTTCGGGCACGAACATGCCAAAAATTCCAGCTCGGCCGCGTACTGCTGTAAAGACTGGCAGCAGGGCCGCAAAAAAAGGTGGCGCGAAGCCGCTCGCCTCCGCGAAAAAGACGAACGTTGAGACACCACCCGAGACGAGTGTCGCCGACAACGTGAGTGAAATCATTCCGGGCGCAACGCTCGCGATTGAGCCGGAAGGCGCCATTCCCGGCTTTGGAGATCTCGGTCTCATGCCGGAACTGCTCGAAGCGGTCAAGGACGCGGGTTACACGTCGCCGACGCCGATCCAGCAACAGGCGATACCACTCGCTCTCAACGGTCGTGACCTGATCGGGCTCGCTCAAACGGGTACCGGGAAGACCGCGGGCTTTACACTCCCGATCATTCAGCGTCTGCTCGAGGGTAGTCACGGAGACAATGCGGCGGCAGCACATCGCGTTCGGGCGCTGATCCTCACGCCGACGCGCGAGCTCTGCATTCAGGTCGAAGAAAGCTTTCAGAAATACGGAAGGCACACGGACTTGCGGGTGTTGCCGGTGTTTGGTGGAGTGCCGGTTGAGCCGCAGACGAAGAAACTGCGAGAAGGCGTCGATGTTGTTGTGGCGACTCCGGGACGGTTGCTCGATCACATGGAGCGACAGAACGTCGTGTTCGACGATCTCGAAGTTCTCGTGCTCGATGAAGCCGACCGCATGCTCGATATGGGCTTCGCTCCTCAATTGAATAGAATCGTGGCTGAGGTTCCGCGGTTTCGGCAGACGCTGCTGTTCAGTGCGACGATGCCGCCTGAGGTCGAAGCGCTTGCGCGGAAGTATCTGCGGAAGCCGATCGTCGTTCAGGTTGGCAGACGCTCATCGGCTGCGAGCACGGTGACGCATGCTGTATATCCTGTCCCCCGCGATCGCAAGACGGAGCTCCTGGCCGAGCTGTTGAAGGAGAAAGGGATGGATTCGGTGCTCATCTTTTCGCGCACGAAGCATGGTGCTGACAAGGTCGTGCGCCACCTCGCCGGAAAGGGAATCAGCGCGACGGCAATGCATGCGGATAAGTCACAAGGCGAGAGAATGAGGGCGCTCGAGGATTTCAAGCAGGGCAAGGTGCGCGTTCTGGTCGCGACTGATATCGCGCAGCGAGGTCTCGATGTGTCGGGAATCAGTCACGTCATCAACTACGATGTGCCGCAGCAGCCCGAAGATTATGTGCACCGGATTGGGCGGACTGGCCGTGCCGCAGCGACGGGCGATGCGTTCACGTTCATGGCGCCTGACGAGATTGCGATGGTTCGCTCGATCGAGCGAATAATCGGTGAGGCGATTCCGCGCATTTCGGTGCCCGGTTATGACTTCGGGTCGAAGGAAGGCGATGGGAATGAGACCGAGGTTCGCGCGACGCCAGTGTTGATGAGCAGAGGGCGTCGCCGCTAGTTCCGCACTCGTCCGAGTCGCGAGACAACGATTGTATCGGTTGAGCGGCCGCGTGATAACGTCATCGTGAGGTTTGCTGCCCCGTAGCCAACGCCGATGGCCGAGTAGGTGATCGAAGTCCTGTTGGTAGTCAGCTTCACACTGTGCGCTGCGGCAATTTCGGCGACGCTCACCGCGCGGCCCGCTGCCTTGATCGTGATGGTTCCCCGTAGCTGATCAATGTCTACGATTGTCTGCGTTCCCCGCGCGATGGCGTACTGGCGCGCGGTGGAAAACATTGAGACGGCTTCAGTGGTCGCTCCGTGGACCTCAATGCTGTCGATGAAACTGGCGGCCCGCGGTATTGCGATGGCGGAGATGATCGCGGTGAGTACGAGAGTGATCACCGTCTCGATGATGGTGAACCCGGGATTGGAGAAAGTGCGGAGAGTCATGCGGGGAGCTTACGGTCGGTCGTCTCCGGGCAGCCATCGGTTTCGCCTCTCAATCAGCGTTTACCTGCTAAACTGCGGCAACGGCAACGGCAATGGTGGAGTTACGGCGGAGAATTGCCTGGAGAGAAGCGGGAGACATCTCTGCGGAGGCGCCGCTCCTGATGCTGACCGTGCGATTGTTGTCTTCAAAACCATACAAAAAAAAGGTTTGCGGGAGGCACTCATCGAAGCGTGGGATGTCTCCCGCCGTTCTCCCCGTCGTTCTCCGCCCTCCTCCACCATAGCAGTTTGCGCAGTTAGTAGATTTGAGTCCTCATCCCTCTCATTCTCCCAACATGAAAATCTCGATCGAATACTGCACTCTTTGAAGTTACGAGCCCCGAGCCGCCGGTCTGGCGGCTGAGATTCGGAAGGAATTCCCCGATGCCGAGGTCGAGTTGATTCCGTCGCGTGGCGGGCGGTTCGAGGTGGTCCGGGATGGCGCTCTCATTTATGAGAAATCCCGGACCGGGCGGCACGCCAAACCCGGCGAGATAATGACGATCCTGGCAGGGCCCGGAGGCTGAGCCGGCTTCCGTCCACAGTTCGGCCAAAGGTGTCCAGAAGAGGGGACACTTTGGCTTGTCGCCGAGACCGAATAGATCCGCTTTAAGCTCTTGGTGTTAAACGAGTTAGACTATCTACTCCGCGTTGGCACCCCCCATGCAAATACCCATCACCATGACAATTCTTTCGTTCTCGCGGGAAGCCGCGGGAAAGATCAATAGATGGGGGTTCGCTCTTCTCGCCGCGGGGACACTCGCGGCGGGGAGTAGTGTCAGCGCGCAGATTCCGACAGGGTTTCCGTCTCGCGCTCCAGTACTCCCGCAGCGTCAGTGGAGACCGCCGGTAGTTCCTCCCGAGTACCGGCCACCTGCTGGCATGTGCCGAATCTGGATCGACGGGGTTCAGCCGTCCCAGCAACCCGCGCCGACGGACTGTGTCACGGCTGTCAAGAACAAACCAGTCAACGGCTCAGTGATTTTCGGTGATGACGTGCCCAAACGTGGAAACGACAAGCCAAAGAAGGAGAAGTCGAAGAAGGACTCCGACACCTCCTCTGACTCATCAGGAGAAGCACAATGAAACGCATTGCATTCGCACTCAGTCTCGTCGCAGCAACCGCGATGGCCGCCGCCCCACTCGCCGCGCAGACCCGCAGCAACGGTCCGTGGTGGGATCCGGGGCGGACGCAAACGCAGACACAGCCGCGTAACGGTGGCTCGGTCTACGGCAACAACGGTCATGTCTACGGACAGCAGAACGAGCACGCCGACGGTGTGTGGCGCGCATATTCGCACGATCGCAACGGCAATACTGTTTACATGCGCACGCGCTATGACTCGAACGGCAATCTCGTGCGCGAGTACGCAACCCGTAACATTATCGGCCGCTACAGCGTGATCGATCGCCAGGTCCTGGGTAACAACAGCAACAACAACCGCGGCACGTATGGCAGGCGCGGTACGTACGGCAACAATCAGGGCACATACGGCAATCGCCGTAGGGACAACGAGGGCGACGATGACAACAACGGCGGCTACTCCGGGCGTGGGAACCAGGACAGCAACGACCGGTGGGACCAGAACAACGGTCATGACAACGGCAAGCACAACGGCCAGTACAAGAACAAAAACAAGAACAAGAACAAGAATCGAGACGATCGCGACGACAACTGAGCCATCGCTCAGTGAGCAGAATTAGTAAGCGGCCCCGGTTGGAGTGATTCCAACCGGGGCCGTTTTTGTGCATGTTGATCCGAGATGCGCACTGTCCGCGACCAGTTCCTTCCCCCGGATCACTCCGCCTTCGTCGCCGCGGAGCCGCTGACGGGCCGCGTCATCGTCATCGCCCCCACCCGCGCCGCCTGCGAGACAATTGAGCTCGCCCTTGGCCTTCGCATCGACACGGTGCTGGAGCGACAGCATGGGGCCGAGATCCGCCGGCTTGCCGGAGCCGGAAAGGGTTTCGGCATCGTTGCGGGAACGGGCACCGGCAAGACCCTCTCGATCCGCCCAATCGCGGAAACGATTCTCTCCACCACGGACCTCCGCGTCGGAGTCGTAAACCGCGAACGCGAAGCGACACCCGAAACGCCGACGTGGAACGTCATCATCGTCACCACCGGCATCGCCCGGCGCTGGTTCCAGGACGGCGACATTCTCCCCACCGACACGCTGGTCGTCGATGAGATCCATCAGACATCGGCCGAGCTCGAGCTCTGTCTCGCCCTTGGCAAACGCGTTGGCTGCCGGTTCATCTGGCTCTCCGCGACCGTTGACCCGACGTTCTACGCAAACTACCTCCAGGCCGCGGAAGTCCTTCAATCATATGCGTTCGATCCGTCACGAGCAGCCGACGTCAAGGTCATTCGCAAAGACCCGCAGGAGTTTCTCGACGATCGCTTCCTCCTGAAAGTGATCAAGGACAAACGCGGGGTCGGGATGTTTCTCCCGACTCGCGCCGGCGTTGAACAGGCGGCCGAGCAGGTGTCGGCGCAGTTTCCGAAGATCAACACGGCGTACTATCACGGGGGTGAGCCGATTCGCGTCATTCGGCCGTTTCTCGAGGGCGGCGAGCGCAAGCCATACTTTCTCGCGATGACCGCTGCGGGACAGAGCGCGTTAAACGTGACAGGTCTCGATACTGTCGTCATCGACGACACGAGGTTCGGCAATATCATCGAGCGCGGCCGCAACGTGCTCACCCGCATGCACCTCGGCGCGAATGAGATACTGCAAATGGCCGGGCGCGTGCACGGGCGGGTGGAAGGAGGGCGCGTCTTCATTCTTTCCGATCGCGACATTCAGTTCTCGTCGCTGAAACCGACCGCTCCCGAATTTCAGCTTGCGGGCGACTCGGAGCGCGTCGCGATGACATGCGCCGATCTTGGTGTCGATGCATCCGCTCTCGACCTGCCGGTGCCACTCGACCGCGTCGCGTACAGGAAATCGACGTCGCTGCTCGAGAGGCGCGGGATCATCGAGCAGGGGCGACTATCGACATATGGCAAGGCCGTCGAGGCGCTGCCTGTCGATCGGCCGTGGGCAGAGCTGCTCGTCAACGCTGACGATGAACTCGTTCCGTATCTCGCGGTGATGAGCTCAGTCGAGTCCCTTCATCGCATGACGCGCGAAGAGCGCGACCTCGGCGGCCTGCTCGTGTCGGGAAGCGATCATCTCACCGCGTACAATCTCTATGCGGAAGCATTTTCGCGATGCGGCTACATGGGCGAAGTGTATGGGCTGCCGCGACATCTCTTCACCGAGGCAGTGGAGGAATGGGCAGAGCGGCGGGGAGTGCTCGTGAAGGCGATCGAGGATGCGGCGCTTGGGATGGCGAGCGTATTTCGCGGTGTCGGCATTCCGCTGCCGAACCGGATGCCGCTCGCGCGTGATCACGTGCAGAGAAAATTTGCTGAGCTGCTGTCGAAGTTCATGCCGTTCGATCTCGTCATCGATGAAGAAACGGCGGACGGACACGAAGCGCGCGTGTCGAAGACGAGTGTGGCGGGGAGCTGGGGGGCGATTGCCGGCGAGCTTCGGTACTTCGCTGACAGGTCGGGTAACCCGCGTGCTGGAATCGAGGGCACGCAGGTGCCGATGCATCTCATTCGCCGGTATGCGACGCGCGGCGTATCGGAGATTGTTTACGATCCGAAGCGAAAGGGCGGGCAGCTCGTCGTTCAGCGCACTCTCGAGTATTTCGGGTTCGAGCTCGAGCGTGAATCGGAGGTGATCGAGGAATTCTCACCGGAGATTGCGCCGCGAGCGATTCGCGCGCTCGCCGAGGCGCTGGCGCGAGGTCAGGTGCGCCATCCATCGGTGAAAAGAAACCGGTCGGCGATCGATGACATCAGGCAGACGTATCGGCGCTCTGGGGGAGAGACCCCGCGTTTCGGGTTTGACGATCTCGCCGCGTGGTACGAGCGTGAGCTGCAAGGCGTTACGTCGATCACCGACCTTCGCAACGCGCGTCTCAATCTCGATCGCGACGAGTTCGTGCCGCGCCAGGTTCGCGAGCGGTATGCTCAACTTCCCGACACGGTGGCGATTCGCGATCGGGATGTCGACATCGAGTACGACGTCGAAGGTGATGGCGCGACGTTGGCCCCGATCGCACGCCTGCGG
>JBBSFT010000056.1:0-15990 GCA_038254845.1 Gemmatimonadales bacterium
GACTCGCACGGGGAGAACGATGGCCCGACGGTCGCGGTTGCCGGGCGAATTGTTGCCTGGCGCGCGCACGGAAAAACCGTCTTCGCCCATGTCGCGGATTCAACCGGTCGGATCCAGCTCTATTTCCGAAAGGATCAGCTCGGCGACGAACGCTTCGCCGTGCTTGGCCACTTCGATCTCGGCGACATTGTCGGGGTGAGCGGCCCGCTGTTCCGCACGCGCACCGGAGAAACGACGGTTCGGGTGCAGACTTTCGAGGTGCTTGCCAAGTCGCTGCGGCCTCTTCCATTCGGAAAGGAGGAAGTCGTTGACGGCGAGGCAGTTCGTCATTCGGGATTCACCGATCCGGAGCAGCGCTACCGGCAGCGATATGCTGACCTCGCTGTACATCCGGAAGTGCGATCGCTCTTTGTCGCGCGGTCGCGGATGGTGACCACGATTCGGTCGTATCTTGACGGCCTCGGCTATCTCGAGGTCGAGACGCCGGTCCTTCAGCCATTGTACGGTGGCGCCGCTGCGAGGCCGTTCGAGACGCATCACAATGCGCTTGACGTGCCGCTGTTTCTGCGCATCGCCGATGAGCTGTATCTCAAGCGTCTGATCGTTGGCGGCTTCGATCGCGTGTACGAGATCGGCCACGATTTCAGAAATGAAGGCATCGACAGAACTCACAACCCGGAGTTCACAATGCTCGAGTTTTACGAGGCGTACGCCGACTACGAAGTCATGATGGGCCGGGTGGAGACTCTGCTCGTGACCGCTGCCGAGTCGTTGCGTCACCTTCCGGTCGTCGGTGAAAACATTCCGCTGCTGGCGCCTCCGTTTCGGAGAATCGAATGGGTTCCGTCGCTGAACGCCGCCGCCGGCCAGGATGTCATGGCCTGCACCGATCCGGAGCTGCGCGAGCTTTCTCGCAAGGTTGGGGTACAGCATCCTGAGGGACTGAACCGGCCCAAGCTCATCGATGAAATCTTTCAGGCGCTCGTGGAGTCGAAGCTCATTGACCCGACTTTTGTGATTGATTATCCGCTGGAGCTGTCGCCGCTGGCGAAGCCCAAGCGCGGAAATCCGGTGCTGACCGAACGGTTCGAGCTGTTCGCGAACGGCAAGGAGATGGCGAACGCGTTCAGCGAGCTGAACGATCCGGACGATCAGCGGTCGCGGCTCGAGGGTCAGGCGCGGCTCAAGGCAGCCGGAGATCTCGAGGCCTCGGGCGTCGATGAGGACTATCTTCGGGCGATGGAGTATGGAATGCCACCGATGGGCGGAGTCGGAATCGGAATTGACCGGTTGTTCATGTACTTGACGGGGACGGCACATATTCGCGATGTGATACTATTTCCCACGATGCGGCCTGAATGAATCGTCTCGAGCTCTCGATTGCCTGGCGCTACCTGAGAAGTCGCCGAGGATCACGATTGCTGTCGCTAATCAGTGTGATTGCGATTGGCGGAGTTCTCGTCGGTGTCAGCGCGCTCATCCTCATCATCGGAGTGATGAACGGGCTTCAGCGCGACCTGCGCGAGAAAATTCTCGTCGGTAGCCCGGACATCCGTGTCCTGAGCTATGGCGAGGACCTGAAGATCACGGACTGGAACAGCGTGCTCACCAAGGTCAAGCGCATTCCCGGCGTGGTGAGTGCCGCGCCCTTTGTGCTCGTCGAAGGCGGCATGAACGCCGGGCACGATTATGCGGGAGCCGCTTATGTCGTGGGAATTACGCCAGAGAGCAGAGGCGTGCCGGAGGTGACGACCATTCGGCAGCATGTTATCTCCGGCGATTTTCGGTTTGCGAGCAGCGATGGCCAGCATCGCGGAGTCGTGCTCGGCAAACTCGTCGCGTCGCGATACAATGCGTGGCCGGGTGACAAGATCAATCTCGTCTCGATCTCGGGCGTAAAACCAAACGCTGTCACGGGCGGGTTCGTGCCGCGAATATTTCAGTTCGAGGTGACCGGCATCGTCGAGACGGGGATGTACGAGTACGACAATGCGTACGTGTATATCGCGCTCGACCACGCTCAGGAGTTTGCCGCGCTCGGCGACGGAGTCACGGGAATCGAGGTAAAGACTGTTGACAGGTGGCAGGCGGACAAAGTCGCTGAGCGCATCACGGCGAATCTTGGCTGGCCTTATCGAACGGTGGACTGGCAGGAGCAGAATCGGTCGCTGTTTCAGGCACTGAAGCTCGAGAAGCTCGGCATGGGCGTCATTCTGCTGCTGATTGTCATGGTGGCCGCGTTCAACATTGTGAGTACGCTGACGATGGTGGTCGCCGACAAGACCCGCGAGATCGGGATCCTGAAGGCGATGGGCCTTCCGGCGAAATCGATCCGCCGAGTTTTTCTCGCGCAAGGAATCGTCATTGGACTCGTCGGCACGGTGCTGGGGCTTCTCGTTGGGTTCGGGGGCGCGTTTGCGCTCGAGAAATACAAGTTCATCCCGCTCGATCCGACCATTTACTTCATCGATCATTTGCCCGTTGCGACGCAACCGGGCGACGTGGCGTGGATTGTTCTCGCCAGTGTCGTGACGGCTGCGCTGGCAACACTGTATCCAGCCATCCAGGCATCGCGCCTGTATCCGATCGACGCGATCAGGCACGAGTAGGCGATGCCGGTTCTCGAAGCGCACGACCTTCACAAGGGATACATCGGCGGCGACGGCGGGGCGATCAACGTCCTCAGCGGCGTCAATCTCGCTCTCAACCGTCGCGAGATGGTTGCGATTGTCGGCGCGAGCGGCGCCGGCAAGTCAACGCTTCTTCATGTGCTCGGCGCGCTGGACAAGCCGTCGCGCGGATATGTGGTGATTGGCGGCGAGCCGATCAACGGACTGGATGAGCAGCAGCTTGCTGCGCTGAGGAACCGTTCAGTCGGATTCGTGTTTCAGTTTCATCACCTGTTGCGCGAATTTTCGGCGCTCGAGAACGTGATGATGCCGATGCGGATATCCGGTCGCACGGATGCTGAGTCGAGGAGTCGTGCGCAGGAACTGCTGGCCAGGGTTGGCTTGAGCGCGAGAATGCATCACCGGCCGTCGGAGCTTTCGGGTGGGGAGCAGCAGCGAACGGCGGTTGCCCGGGCGCTGGCAATGGATCCAAAAGTTGTGCTTGCTGATGAACCATCCGGCAACCTCGACCTGGCCAATGGCGAGATGCTTCACGATCTGCTGAGCGAGGTCGTGAACGATCTCGAAATCGGGATGATCGTGGTAACGCACAACCGGCTGCTGGCGAACCGTGCGAGCAGAGTGCTGTTGCTCGAAGGCGGAGTGCTCGCGGAAACCGGAGTCGGCGATGTGATCGTATAGCTGTTAGCGTAGGGATGTGCAGCAACGGTCGATTGTTGCGATGCCATTGAATCTGGCGTCTTCGGGAAAGGGCGGGGGAAGCAGCATGATCTGCGATGTGTGCAAGGAAGGGGATGCAGTTGTTCAGCTGACCGAGGTGGAGGGCACAGGCGTACGCCTGCTGCACCTCTGTGAGCGGTGTGCCGCTGAGCGAGGCGTCGAGACGACGGTCGCGGCGCCGAAGCCGCAGATCACAGATTTCCTTCAATCCGTGCATCAGGCAATGCAGGCGACGCAGGGTGACGCAGCGCGATGCACGTTCTGCTCGTCGACGTTTCGCGATTTCAGATCGACCGGCCGCCTCGGGTGCGCGCACTGCTATGACGCATTCGAGAACAGCATGCGCGACCTTCTCCGTCGCGTTCACGGCAACTCGAAGCACATCGGTCGGAAATACGAGCCGCCTGTGACCAGCGACCTGCCTGACGGCGGCACCGCCAACGAGCTGCGTGACCGGCTCCGCCGCGCGGTTGATAGCGAGCAGTTCGAGCTTGCAGCCAGTCTCAGAGACAAGCTGCGGGGGATGGAATAGTGCTCGACCTGTCGCTCGTTCCCGATGGCGGGGTTGGTTGGCTCGATGCGTCGGGGGCGCACCCGGACATCGTCATCTCGACGCGTATCCGGCTCGCAAGAAATCTCGAAGGTTACGCGTTCGCCGGACGGGCGCGCGATGGTGAGCGCCTGCGCATTCTGTCGCAGGTGCAGCAGGCGATGACCGCGATGGGCGCGATGCGTCAGGGAGTAATGCTTCGCGTGGACGAGATGGCGGCGAACGACCGGCTCCTCCTTCACGAGCGTCATCTCGTTAGTCGCGAGCTGGCCGGCCTCGACGCGCAACGACCGGTACGCAGCGGATCAGCGGTGTATGTGAGCCGCGGCACGAGCATAATGGTAAACGAGGAAGATCATCTGCGCCTTCAGTCGCTCGAGTCCGGGCTTCGAATCGCCGAGGGCTTCACCGCGGCGCAGGCGATCGAGTCCGAGCTTGGGGAACTTGTCCCATACGCGTTTCACCGCGAGTTCGGGTATCTCACCGCGTGCCCGACGAATGCAGGCACCGGGATGCGCGCGTCGGTCCTTATCCACCTGCCGGGCCTTGTGTTGACGAAAGAGATCGGAAAGGTGTTAGCCGGGCTGCAGCAGGTGGGTCTCACGTATCGCGGTCTTTACGGAGAGGGAAGCGAGGTCGTCGGAAATTTTTTTCAGATTTCGAACCAGACGACTCTCGGGCGCAGCGAACCGGAGCTTCTCGAATATCTGACGCAGGTCGTTACGCACGTCATCGAACGCGAGGACGAGGCAAGAAAAGTATTGCTTCGCGACGCCGGATATATTATCGAGGACAAGCTCTGGCGCGCGTACGGAACGTTGCGTTACGCGCGAAGCCTCACGTTCGACGAGGTGATGAGCTACTTGAGCAGTGTTCGGCTCGCAGTCGGTCTGAAACTGATCAGCGATCTGAGTGTATATACCCTCAACAAGCTCCTGATATTCAGTCAGTCAGCGCACCTGGCACATGCCGAGGGTCGCGAGCTGACAACGAGCGAAGCGAATCTTGTGCGTGCGAAGTACGTACGCCGAATTCTCGCTGATGATACGGGGTCTACACGATGAACGGCTACAATTTCACCGAACGTGTTCGCAAGGTTCTCGCAATGGCGAGAGAGGAGGCCGAGAGGCTTCGTCACGAATACGTCGGTACCGAGCACATTCTGCTCGGACTGATCCGCGAAGGAGAGGGGGTCGCTGCGGCGGTTCTCCAGAACCTGAGCGTTGACCTCGACGAGATCCAGCAGAAGATCGAGGACACGGTAAAGAAGGGCAAAGCTGCCGCCGCTACCGGTCCCGACCTCCCGTACACGTCTCGCGCGAAGAAAGTCCTCGAGCTCGCGATGGCGGAAGCCCGCGATTTAACCCATAACTATGTCGGCACCGAGCATCTGCTCCTCGGCCTTCTCCGCGAAGAGAAAGGCATTGCGGCGCAGGTTCTGACGGATGCCGGCATCAACCTCGACGCCGCTCGCGCCGAAACGCTTCGCCTTCTTGGTGGTGACATGCCGCAGAGTGGCACGTCCGCCCCGGCGGCCGGCAGCCCGTCTGCCGTGCCGGGATCGACCACGAAAGGTGACAAGAAGTCGAAGACCCCGGCCCTCGACCACTTCTGTCGCGATCTGACCCAGCTCGCGGGAGAAGGTCAGCTCGATCCGACCATCGGGCGCGCGAAGGAAATCGAACGGGTGATGGAGATTCTCACGCGTCGCAAGAAGAACAATCCGGTTCTGATCGGCGAGCCCGGGGTGGGCAAGACGGCGATTGTGGAAGGGCTCGCTCAGCTCATCGCCAACAGCGAGTGCCCGGACAGTCTGCGTGAGCATCGTGTGCTGTCGCTCGACATGGCCGCAGTCATCGCCGGAACGAAGTATCGCGGCCAGTTCGAGGAGCGCCTCAAGGCCGTGATGAATGAGATCGCCCAGAACAAGAACATCATCTTGTTCATCGACGAGCTCCATACGCTCGTCGGCGCAGGCGCCGCCGAAGGCGCGATCGACGCGAGCAACATGCTCAAGCCGGCTCTTGCTCGCGGCGAGCTTCAGTGCGTCGGTGCATCGACGCTCAACGAGTATCGCAAGTACATCGAGAAGGACGGAGCGCTCGAGCGCCGGTTCCAGACCGTCATCGTCGAGCCGCCTTCAGTCGATGAGACGGTGGAGATCCTCAAGGGTCTGCGTGTCAAATACGAGGATCATCACAAGGTGACGATTCCTGACACGACACTGCTCGCGGCCGCGAAAATGTCGGAGCGCTACATCACCGATCGGTTCCTGCCCGACAAGGCGATCGACGTGATCGACGAGGCGGGCGCGCGGGCGCGTCTCGCGACGCAGGCTCCGCCGCCGGAGGTGACCGCGCTCAAGGCCCAGCTCGAAGTGGTGAACACCGACAAGGAAGCAGCGGTTCGCGATCAGAACTTCGAGCGCGCGGCGTCGCTGCGCGACAAGGAGCGCGAGCTGCAGGGAGAGATTCGCCGCAAGCAGGAAGACTGGGAGAAACATCGCCAGTCGCACCGGCCAGTTCTTGGCGAGGACGAAGTGTCGTTCATCGTCAGTCGCTGGACGGGCATTCCGGTAATGCGGCTTCAGGAAGCCGAGACGGCGCGGCTTCTCCGGATGGAAGATGAGCTGCACGGGTCGGTTGTTGCTCAGGAAGAGGCAATCAAGGCGCTCTCGCGCTCGATCCGCCGCAGTCGCGCCGGATTGAAGGATCCGAATCGTCCGATCGGCTCGTTCATCTTCTCGGGGCCGACAGGCGTCGGCAAGACCGAGCTGGCGCGCGCGC
Source organism: Gemmatimonadales bacterium (assembly GCA_038254845.1). Taxonomy (GTDB): domain Bacteria; phylum Gemmatimonadota; class Gemmatimonadetes; order Gemmatimonadales; family Gemmatimonadaceae; genus UBA4720. The sequence goes on from JBBSFT010000056.1 coordinate 6,687, forward strand.
TCGCGAAGTTCCTCTTTGCCGATCCGTCGGCGCTCATTCGCGTTGACATGAGCGAGTACATGGAGAAGTTCTCCGTGTCGCGTCTCATCGGCGCGCCTCCGGGATACGTCGGTTACGAGGATTCCGGTACTCTCACGAAGGCCGTTCGGCGCAAGCCGTACAGCGTGGTGCTCCTCGACGAAATCGAGAAGGCACATCCGGATGTGTTCAACATTCTGCTTCAGGTTCTCGACGAAGGTCACCTCACCGATAACTACGGCCGCGTGATCGACTTCAAGAACACCGTCGTCATCATGACGTCGAACGTCGGCGCGCGTGATATCACGAAGGGCCGGACGATGGGCTTCGCGACTCCCGACGGCCGGAACGCATTCGACCGGATTGCGGAGAAGGTGAAGGAGGAGATGTCACATGTCTTCAATCCCGAGTTTCTCAACCGTCTCGACGACGTGATCGTGTTTCATCCGCTGTCCGAGGAGCACATCGGCCAGATCGTCGGCATCCTGCTCAACGAAGTGCAGAAGCGGTTGAGCGACGAAGAGCTCACACTCAAGCTCACGAACGAGGGCAAGACGTTTCTCGTGAAGCATGGTTACGACGAGAAATTCGGTGCCAGGCCGCTGAAGCGGGCAATTCAGAAGTACATCGAGGATCCGCTTTCGGAGAAGATTCTGCTCGGCGAGTTTTCGAAGGGCGATGAAATCGAGGTCGATGTGGGTCCGGAGAACGACAAGCTGGAATTCCGGGTTCTGACGAGCACCACGAAGGCCTGAGTCGGTCGGTGCAGTTGGCGGCGGGGCCGCGGAAGCGTTGCACTGGCAACGTCTTTCGCGGCCCCGTTGTCTAATTCTCGAGCACCTCTCCCGACGGACCCAACCCTCCCCATTCGTGTATATTTCAGCGATGAAAAAGTATGCAGTTTCCCTGCTGGCCGTGATGGCAGCGGGGTCTTCGGCCATGGCCCAGTCCACCGCCGCTCCGGGAGCGTGCACGACCCCTGATACGGTGGTCATTTCGGGCAATTCGCGCGTCAGCGACGCGACGATTCGCGCCAGCGCAGGCTTGCCGCCGCACACAACACTCAACTTTCGCGATATCCAGCGCGGCATCAAGGCGCTCTTTGGAACCGCGCAGTTCGAGGACGTTCAGATCAACTGCCTCGTGCCGCCAGTTGTCAGAAGAACGACACTCGCCATCGTCGTTCGCGAGCGTCCGCTTGTTTCTGCCGTAACAGTTACTGGTCCCGAGCGCGTCTCGGCGAAGGACGTAAAGGATCGGCTGACGCTGCCGATCGGCAAGCCGCTCGATCCATCGGCCCTCGCGATTGCGGTCGAGCGCGCCGACTCGCTCTACAACGCCAAGGGATATTATCTGGCGCGCGTCCATGTCGACACGCTGAAAGATGCCGGTAAAGTGAAGATTGCGTTCACCGTCGAAGAAGGCCGTCGCCTCGCGATCTCTGGTCTGGCGGTCAACGGCAACAAGAACGTTTCTGCTGAAGACATTTCCGCCGCGATGGTCTCCAAGCCGGAAGGCTTTTACTGGTTCCGAAAGGGCGAGTTCGACGACAGCAAGTACGCGACTGATCTCCAACAAAACATTCCCCAGCTCTACTCGAGTCGCGGGTTCATTGACTTTCGGATTCTCAACGACTCGCTGATTATCGACCGGAATGCCGGGAAGGCCGTCATCGCTCTCACGGTTAACGAGGGTCCGCGCTACAAGATCGGGTCGTTCGAGGTTCTCGGTAACAAGCGATTTTCGACATCGGAGATTCAGCAGTATTACCCGTTCAACGACCAGACCACGACGCTGACTCAGCGAGCGGTCGGTGTTGTGAAGAGATCGTACAAGAATCCGGCGAACACATTCGATCAGGGACGGTGGGATTCGGGCGAGCAGAAGCTTCGAGACGCATACAACGATGAAGGGTACATCTACGCGCGAATTCGTCCGGTCGTCGAGCGGCAGCCTGGCGGCGACACTGTTCGAGTCGTGAACCTCCGGTGGGAGATCGACGAAGCGAGTCCCGCGATCGTGAACCGGATCGACATCGAAGGCAACGACTTCACTTACGAGTCGTGCATTCGCGAGCAGGTTGTGCTTGCGCCGGGCCAGGTGTTCAATCGCAACTACCTTCTGCGCAGTTATCAGAACATCTCTAATCTCAACTTCTTTGAATCGCCGATGCCAGCGCCCGATACGCGCCCGGTGGGCGATCAGGGTGACGTAGACATCGTCTTTCACGTGAAAGAGAAGCGCACGGGAAACGTCAATTTCGGGGCGTCAACCGGCCAGGGCACAGGTATCGGCGGTTTCGTCGGCCTCGACCAGCCCAACCTGCTCGGTCGCTGCAAGCGGGCGCAGCTTCAGTATCAGTTCGGAAAGTACATCAACGATTTCAACATGACGTACACAGATCCGAACATCAAACAGACACGTATCTCCGGCAGTGTGACCGGGTATCACACCGCGTCGCGCTATACCATCGCCGATCTTGGACGCACCGTGCGCACGGGTGCGCAGGTGCAGGTGGGTTTCCCCGTTCCGAACTCTCTCTATAGCCGGGTTCTTGTTTCATACGGCGGTGAAGCGGTTAAGTACGGCGGCACGGGACTGCTTGGGACGGTTGCGAATCAGTGCGCGAACTGCTTCCGCTCCACGCTCGGCCTGACGGCGTCGCACGATACGCGTCTCGGTCTTCCGTTCGCGGCCGAGGGCGGCTCGCAGACTTTTATTGCGCAATTCAACGGTGGACCGCTTGGCGGCACGGCAAAGTTTCAGAAGTACACCACGGAGCTGAAAGCGTATGCGCCTGTCGGTGGAATCGGCATCGCGTCGCTTGGTTCTTCTCCGATGACGTTCGTGGTCGGGCTCACGGCGCGAGCCGGCGCAGTTTTTGGCGATCCCGGTCCGTTCTTCTACAGCCAGTCGTTTGCGCTTGGCGGAACGCAGTATGGCGAGCAGCTCCGCGGCTACGAGGAGTTCTCGATCACGCCGTTCGGGTTCAACGCGTTCGCTGACGGAAGCAGCAGTGGTGTAGCGCGGTCGTCCTTTGGTAATGCATTTTTTACCGGCACCGGAGAGTTCGGTCTTCGGGTCAATCAGTCGCTGTACCTCAATACGTTTTTCGAGGGCGGCAATGTGTGGAATCGGCCGCGAGAATTCGATCCCACCCGGCTGTTCCGTTCCTACGGATTTGGTGCCGCCATCGTCAGTCCCCTTGGACCGATCGGCATTGACCTAGGGTATGGGTTGGATCGGCTGGATGCGGCGGGTCGGCCGGCTCCAGGCTGGAAGCTTCATTTCAAACTTGGACAGTTCTTCTAACACCGGAGTATTCATGCGTGGATTGATTCGTGCGGCGTCGCTCGCACTTATTGTTGGTGCAGCAACTGCCGGCTCGGCATCGGCCCAGGCAGCGCCGAAGTTCGGCTTTATCAACTCGGCGGCAATTCTGGCTGACGCGCCCGGCCGGGCCGAAGCCGAAACCCAGTTCAAGACCGAAGTCGCGACGTATCAGGCGCAGCTTCAGCGGATGAGCGATTCGCTGCAGACGATGGTCGCGACGTTCGACAAAGAAGCTGCGCGGCTCGACAGTACAACGCGCGCGACGCGGGCCAAGACGATTCAGGACCGTGAAGCGGACTATCAGAACCGTGCCCGCAACCTCGATCAGGCGATGCAGAACCGTCAGGCCGAGCTGATCCGCCCGCTGATGGAGAATCTCCAGAAAGTCATCGAGCAGGTTCGGGCGGAAGACAACTACGCGATGATCTTCGATGTCGCATCGCAGACAAGTGTCATCGTCGCGGCTGACAAGAATCTGGACATCACCGCGAAAGTGATGGCTCGCGTGAAGGCTGCTCCGAAGCCGGCTGCCGCCAAGCCTCTCGGCTCTTCACTGACTCCCAAGCCGACCGGAGTAACATCACCGAAGCGGTGACGCCCCGCTCCGCCGATTCGACTCCTCTCAGCGGTGAGCGTGCTTGCACTCTCACCGCTGAGGCCATTGCGGCGCTGGCATCCGGCGAACTTCGCGGCGATCCCGCGACAATCGTCAGCAGCGTTGCGCCGCTCGAGCGCGCAATCGCCGGTCAGATCACTTTTCTCGCAGACCGGCGCTACGCGGACCATCTTGCCCAAAGTAATGCCAGCATCGTTCTGATCACCGCAGATCTGGCTGACCTTCCGTCGTCCATTCCATCGCGGATTGTTGTGGCCAAGCCAATGGAGTCCCTGCTCCGCATCCTGCCCCGGCTGTATCCGGCCCCGATTGCAACGCCGGACATCAAGCAGAGCGCTCGCATTGGCGTCGGTGCATCGATCGGCAAGCGGGTTTCGATCGGCGAATATTCCGTTGTTGGAGACGACGCCAGCATTGGTGACGATGTCGTCATCGGCGCTCATACCGTGGTTGGTGATGGAGTCTGCATCGGACGCTCATCAACCATCTACTCTCACGTGTCGTTGTACCCGGGAGCCGAGCTCGGGGAAAGAGTCATTCTACATTCGGGAGTGAGGATCGCGTCCGATGGATTCGGATATGTCTATACCGGTGGTGTGCACGCGAGGATCCCTCACGTCGGAAAGTGCATTGTCGAAAACGACGTCGAGATCGGTGCGAACACGACAGTCGATCGCGGCAGCATCGACGACACGATGATTGGCTCGGGCACGAAGATCGACAATCTTGTCCAGATCGGTCACAATGTTCGCATCGGGCGGTTCTGTCTCATCATGGCGCAGGTCGGGATTGCCGGCTCGGCGCGCATCGACGACGGTTGCGTGATTGCGGGCCAGGCTGGTCTTGGTGGCCACATCACGATTGGCAAGGGAGCGCGCATCGGAGGACAGTCGGGTGTGTTCGGCAACGTTCCGGCGGGAGAGACGTGGTCCGGTTATCCGGCGCGACCGCATCGCGAATCGTTGCGCGCGACTGGCGCGTTGTTCAAGATTGCCGGGATGATCAAGCGGCTCGAAGCGCTCATCGCCGAACAGGCGCGTCCGTGAGCAGAAATACCGTCGCGAAGCGGGCGACGATCGAGGGCGTCGGCTTGCACCTCGGTGAGCCGTGCAGTCTGAGTTTCAATCCGGCCGAGCCGAATTATGGCATCAGGTTTCGACGCACGGACATTCCCGACGCCGAGGCAATCTGTGCTACTGTCGCTGAAGTCACGAACAGCGAGCGCCAGACGAAGCTTGGCACTGGCCCCAACACCGTGCATACCGTCGAGCACGTGCTTGCGGCGGTTGGGGCATTCGGAATCGATGATGTTCTCATCGACATGGACGGTCCGGAGCCACCGATCCTCGACGGCAGTGCAGGGCCGTTCTTCGATGTGCTGAAGGAGGCCGGACTTGCGGCGCACGGCGGCGACCCGGATTATCTGGTCCTGAGCGAGCCCGTCCGTATTATTGACGGCGAGTCGGTTTACGAGGCATATCCATGTGAGACACTCGAGCTCGACGTCACGATTGATTTTCTCCATCCGCGCATCGGCCGGCAGCACGGGTCGTTTTCCGTCACCCCAGAAAAATTCGAGACTGAGCTGTCGCGCGCGCGCACGTTCGGGTTTGTGAAGGAAGTCGAGTGGCTGCGGTCGCGCGGACTCATCAAGGGCGCGTCGGTCGAAAACGCCATCGTGCTCGATGACAGCGGGATTGTCAGTGGCCCGCTCAGATGGGAAGATGAATTCGTCAGACACAAGGCGATGGACTGTGTCGGCGACCTGGCGCTAGCGGGCGCTCGCGTGCGAGCGCGGATTGTGGCCGTGAAGCCAAGTCACCGGGGAACGGTGACGCTGGTGAGAGAACTCGCACGCATGGGAACGATACAGCATCAAAATGGAACGGGAAAAACGGCAATGACGAAGGAAAATAACAACAAAGGTGTTCTCGGAATCGAGGACATCATGAAGGTTCTGGCGCACCGATATCCCTTTCTTCTCGTGGATAGAATTCTCGAGATTGAAGAAAACAAGCGGATTGTCGGCCTCAAGAACGTCACGATCAACGAGCCATTCTTCCAGGGACATTTTCCTGGCCATCCGATCATGCCCGGCGTCCTCATCATCGAGGCGATGGCGCAAGTTGGCGGCGTGCTGCTGATGGGCGGGGGAGGCGAGGAGGTTGCCGACTCGAAGGTCGCCTACTTCATGTCGCTCGACAAAGTGAAGTTCAGACGACCGGTCAAGCCGGGCGATCAGATCATCTTCGAGATTACGATTCTTCAGATCCGCGGCAACGTCTGCAAGACGAAGGGCGTCGCGCGAGTAGACGGCGAAGTTGTCGCCGAGGCAGAGATGGCCGCGATGGTGCGCGATAAGTGACGCATTCCCGCATTCACCCGTCGGCGATCGTCTCGAGTCAGGCGACGATCGGCGAGCGAGTGGAGATCGGCGCATTCGCGATTGTCGGCGACGGTTGTGAGATCGGCGACGACTGCGAAATCGCTCCGCGTGCCACTCTCGAGCGCGACGTAAGGCTCGGTGCCGCGGTGAAAGTGGGAATCGGAACTGTCCTCGGCGGCGCGCCGCAGGATCTCAAGTATGCCGGAGAAGCGACGACCGTCGAGATTGGCAACGGCACCGTAATTCGCGAATACAGCACGGTCAACCGAGGCACGTCGGCGTCATTCAAGACGACTGTCGGCTCGAAGTGTCTGTTGATGTCGTACGTCCATCTGGCGCACGACTGTCATATTGGCGACGGAGTGATTCTGGCCAATGGCGTTCAACTCGCCGGACACGTCGTAATTGAAGACAAGGCCACTGTGTCGGGCCTCTCCGCCGTTCATCAGTTCGCGCGCATCGGGCGCTACAGCTTCATCGGCGGGATGTCGCGCGTCTCAAAGGATATCCCGCCGTTCCTGAAGGCCGTCGGAAATCCGCTCAAGCTCTACGGCCTCAACAGCGTCGGTCTTCAACGCAACGGCTTTGCCGAAGATGTCGTGCGCGAGCTCAAGCGCGCGTACCGATTGTTCTTTCGAAGCGACATGAATGTGTCGCAGGCGCTCCAGCAGGCCGAGGCGGATCTTGAGATGTTTCCGGAAGTGCGCGAGCTCATTCGGTTTGTCGAAGCGAGTGAACGGGGAGTCGTGACCTGACTTCTCCCGTCAAGATCGGAGTTATCGGAGCCGGTAGCCTCGGCTACCATCACGCCCGGATCCTTCGCGACATGGACACGGTCGAGATGGCCGGGTTCATCGAGACGAGCGATGCGCGGGCGCGACAGGTCGAAGCGGAGCTCGGTGTCCGGCGCCACCTCGGGATAGACTCTCTTCTGAGCGTGGTCGACGCGGTCACGATCGTTGTTCCCACTCCCGCGCATTACGCAGTCGCGAAATCAGCGCTGGACGCCGGGAAGCACGTCTTTATCGAGAAACCGATAACGGCCACGCTCGAGCAGGCCGACGACCTGCTGGAGACTGCCGCGCGAAACGGGTGCCTCGTGCAGACCGGGCACGTCGAGAGATTCAACCAGGCGGTGCGAGCGGCATTGCCATACGTAAACCGGCCGCGGTTCATCGAGAGCGAGCGGCTCGCGTTGTTCAGCCTTCGCGGCTCCGACGTCGCAGTCGTGCTTGACTTGATGATTCACGACATCGATCTCGTCCTGACGCTCGTCGGAGACACAGCGGAAGAAATTTCGGCAGTCGGCATTCCTGTTCTGACGCCGATGCTCGACATCGCCAATGCCCGCGTCACGTTTTCTTCTGGAGCCGTTGCCAACATCACGTCGAGTCGCATCTCGCGCGATCGGGTGAGAAAGATCCGCATCTTTCAGCAGAGCGGCTATCTCTCGCTCGACCTCGCATCGGGCACCGGCGAGTTTTTTCGCCTCAAGCACCAGATGGATCCGACGCGTCCGCCATCGGGACCGGTCAACATTACTGATTTCGTGGACCGTATCAAACTTACGGCTCCTGAAGGCGAGCCTCTTCGGCTCGAGTTCGACAGTTTCGTGGCAGCCATTCGCGGTGACGCGCCCGTCGTGGTCACCGGCGAAGATGGAAAACGTGCGCTTGCCGTCGCGCTTCGCATCGTCGAGGAGATCGAGCGAACTCGCCCGTCATTTACGGGAGAAGCTGTAGCGGCGCGTGGCTGAGGTCGTCTTTATCGCCGGGGAGACGTCGGGCGATCTTCACGCAGCAGGCGTTGCCGACGAGTTGAGGCGGCTGAGGCCTGACCTCGAGTTGACCGGCTTTGGCGGGCCGTTGATGGAAAAAGCGGGTGTCAGGCTATTCGACAAATATGATACGGGAGTGATGGGGTTCCTCGAAATTCTCAGTCACATCCCGCGGCATTTCTTGCTGCTTCAGACATTGCGCGCGCGCTTTGACACCGGTAACGTCGGGCTCGTAATCGTCATCGATTATCCCGGATTCAACATGAAAGCGGCCGCCGCTGCGCATAATGCCGGAATCCCGGTTTTGTATTACGTCACCCCTCAGGTATGGGCCTGGGGCAAAAACAGGCTGCCGAAGCTTGCGAGGATCGTCAGCAAGGCAGCGGTAATCCTTCCGTTCGAGGAAAAACTTCTGCGTGTGCACGGCATCGACGCAACGTTTGTCGGGCATCCGCTTCTCGACCGTGCCGCCAATCTGCCAACGAAAGCGGCGGCGCGAACGACGCTCGGCCTCTCCGATGAGTCGCCGGTACTTGCGCTGTTTCCAGGCAGTCGGCAGCAGGAGATCGAGCGACACATTGACGACTTCGTCGCTGCCGCCGAAATGACGAAGGAGAAGATTCCCGATCTTCAGGTAATCGTAGCCGTTGCACCGACAATCTCGCTCGGGCCTGGTCGTTGTCCATTTCCCCTCGTGCATTCTGCGTCGTTTACGGTTCTTCGTGCTGCCGACGCAGCGTTGTGCAAGAGTGGAACGACCACACTCGAAGCTGCGATCGCCGACACTCCTCTCGTGGTGGCGTATCGCACGAGCGAGATATCCTATCTGCTGGCGCGCTGGATGGTGACGATTCCACACATCGGTCTCGTCAACGTCGTCGCCGGGCGTGAAGTGGCGCGAGAGTTTGTGCAGGATGAGCTGACTCCCGTCACCGTCAGCGCCGAGTTGGAAAAATTGCTCGAGCCGTCCGGCGCGGAACGCGATCGGGTCTTGGCGGGACTTGCCGAAGTTAGAGGAAGGCTGGGAACAGCAGGGGCCGCGCGGCGCGTGGCCGAGATGGCGGCGTCGCTTGCGCACTGAAATCAGGAGCAGATCGGAGCTTCCGCTGAAGCTCAAAATTTCCATTCTCGCTGGCGGAAGCGCATTGAGGGCACTCTCGGCCACATGGCGGTA
>JBBSFT010000057.1:0-15932 GCA_038254845.1 Gemmatimonadales bacterium
AATCACGTAGTCGCCGATCTTCCCGAACAGTACCTTCGATTGTTCCCAGTTCAATGCGACATCGCGAATGAACTGGAAGGCGGGCTGATTCTCGTAGTTCTCGATCAGGTCGGCCGCCATCTGCACCGGCGACCAGAGAACTACATAGAGTGCGAGCTGCTTGGCGAGCGTTGTGCGTGGGTGCGCGTCATTCGGTCCGCGCGGAGTTCCCGTCGGCCGCTTGATCAGGATGTCAAAGATTCCCGGCGTGAAATCCATCGGTCCGGTGAGCATTCGCGTGAAGAAAAGAATCGTCTCGTGCTCGGGCGGGTTCCCACCATCGCCACTCCACGCGTTGTACTCCTGACCCCGGGCGCCTTCACGCGACATCATGTTGGGATACGTCCGTCGCTCGCCCGTGTCGTGAATCGGCTCGTGCACGACCATCCCAATGTGGTATTTCGCCGCCATGTCGAGAACGTGACGATGGTGACGCACCGCAACCTGCGAGTAATGCGAATCACCGCCGCTGAGAGTGTCCGTCACATAACCGGACTTGATCGCGTCGAGCCCTAACGAGTGATACATCGCAAAGGCCGAATCCATCTGCCGTTCATAGTTCGCTACTCCGCCTGACGTCTCGTTGTGGACGATCATGCGGACGTTCTTCGACTTCGCGTACGCGGCGAGAGCCGGCAGGTCGTAGTCGGGATACGATTTCGTAAAGGAGAACGCATTTCGGTTCTGGATCCAGTCGCCGTCCCAGCCGAGGTTCCATCCCTCGACGAGAACTCCGCTCAGCCCATTGGCCGCTGCGAAATCGATGTACTTCTTCGTATTCGCTGTCGTCGCTCCGTGCTTCGGTCCCGAGTTCCACGTCATCGTGTTGATGTGCATGCCCCACCAGATGCCGACGTACTTCATCGGCTTTACCCAGGACACGTCGCCGAGCTTGTTGGGCGGATTCAGGTTGAGCCCTAGCACCGATGGCGCGAGATCGGTGGCGCGGTCGGCGATTTGAATCGTGCGCCAGGGCGTGATGAGCGGCGTGTGCGCGCGGACCTTGACTCCATCGTGCATCGGCGCGAGCGCAGCAGTCAGAGTCCGGCTCTCCAATCCGCGACCGGCGAGAAACATTCTCGGGTAGTCAACGAGATTTGCCTCGTGAATCACCGTGAACGTCCTGCCGTCGAGCGACTCGGTCGTGATCGGGGTCTGCACGTTGTCGAGCCGGCTGAACGGAGACGATGACCATAGCATCTCCGACCTGTCGAGCCGCGGATGGTCTGACGGTATCCACCACGCCCGCGGGTTGCCGGCGTAGTTGAACTCGGTGAGCTCGTCCATGATGACGACGTCTTCGAGGCCTGCCTGCGACGGAATTTCGTAACGGAATCCAATGCCGTCGTCGAACGCGCGCACGACCACGTCGAACTTGCGAGCACTCTGACCCGTTTCCTGGACAGAGAAGCGCACCTCGTTATGATGGTCGCGAACATGCGCGACTTCGCCCCACGGCTGCTCCCACGTCGAGTCGAAGCTGCTCTTCGACGTCCCCGTGATTCGCAGGTTATCGCGAAGCGGCGGCGCATCCTTGAACAGAAAACCCAGCCGCGATGGGCGAAGCAGATCGCGACCGTCGCGCTTCACCGAGTAGAACAGGCCGCCGTCATTGGTCGCAACGGTAACGACGGTGCGACCGTCGGGCGACGCAGCCTGGGCACGGACAGTGGCGAGCGAGCCGCTGAGCGCGATGGAAGTCGAGAGAAACGCAAGTGCGCGTGTAGCGCGGGCCATCCACTTCTGCATGTAAGATCTCCGGTGCTTCGTTGTCAGTGTCGGGTCGATACTTCGATGATCTGAACTGCCATGCCGTCCAGCGGCGCGATGCGCTTGATCGCTGCTTCGTAATCGCGCAACCACGGATTGTTTGCAGATGCGTCCCTCACGGTATCTCCGGACTCGAAAAAATGTCCCACGGCATCGAGCCTGAATCCATCTGCATGCATGTGTGAGTCGCGGGATTGCCGTCGTTGATGTAGTCGAGCTTGCTCGTCAGTCCCCGGCGCTCGCCGATCCCGTCGCCGTCGCTATCGTAGAATGAGCGCACAAAAATCTCGTAGCAGACCCCGCCATGACCCCAGTCGATGCCTTCCCGTCGCGGGGCAGACTGAGCCGAGAGCACTCCGGCGAATGCGAAGAGGAAGGCGTAAGCACCGGCGGCTAATCGACTTATGACCATTTGCGCGTTGGGTTGAAGAACGCCAGATCCGGTGGGCAAAACACTGCGACCGCTCATGGTAAGACTCGGCAGCGAGAATCACAAGTTGTTTGCAAATCGACCGACGACGGCATCCACCTCGGAAAGCGAGGGGGGTTCAAAACCCGGGTCTGCGATCACACCCGAGGCATCTGGCGCCGAGCTCGTCGGAACGCTCGGCATCGCTCCAGGCTACACGAAGCGCGTTGCGATCGTTCGGAGTCAGCTACGACAACAGCAAGGCGGTCCTGTATCGTCCGGGAATTGAATTTGAATTCTAGTTTACTTCGGGCTACACAACGGAACGCAGCCAAAGCGAGAATTGATTCTAGCCACCAGCTCGCAAGCTCCCCCGCTCCGGTGCGATTCCACCGGCTGCATCTTGCATGAGCCGTTGCTGACAACGAGCTCAAGATCCCGTGGATCTGCCCGATGCACGGGAGACATCATACCAGGAAACGTTCAAGAACGCCGCTCAGAAACGATGAGTATTAGCGATTCATTGCGGGCTGGCACGGCTGTCGCATTAGCGATGCAACCTCAAGCCCTTTGTCTCGATCGACAATGACAACGACCGCGCAACCGACAAATGAAATCCTGAACCGTTCCGGGTCAGATGATCTCAGGGACGCGCTGAGCAAGGTTCCACAGGTCGCGCTCGCGTTCTGGGTCGTCAAGATTCTCGCAACCACCCTCGGGGAAACGGGTGGCGATGCGCTCTCGATGACACTCAATCTCGGGTATGGGGTCAGCACGCTGATATTTCTCGCGTTCTTTCTCGTGACACTTGCATTTCAGGTCCGCTCAAAACATTACCACCCGCTTTTTTATTGGGCAGTGGTGGTCGCCACGACGACAGTGGGCACGACGACTTCCGATTACATCGACCGTACACTCGGGATGGGCTATGTCAAATCTTCGATCATACTGCTCGGCCTCGTGCTTCTCGTCCTTGTTGTCTGGCGGTTCACGACCGGGGCAATTGCGGTCGATCATATCACCACTCGCAAGAACGAAACTTTCTACTGGCTCACAATTCTCGTATCCAACACGCTCGGTACTGCGCTGGGCGACTTTGTCGCGACTGACGCTGGTCTTGGCTTCCAGCGCGGTGCGCTGGTCTTTGCCGCGCTGATTGCAATCGTTGCAGCTCTGCACAAGTTCACGAGTATCAGGACCAGCGTGCTCTTCTGGGCCGCTTACGTCCTGACTCGACCTCTTGGCGCCACCCTTGGCGATACTCTCACCAAGCCGAATGCGCAGGGCGGACTGAACCTTGGGCGAATCGTCTCGTCCGCGGTGATCGCGGTGGTGATGATCATTCTGATCGCCGTAACGCCGTTGAGAAAACGCGGCACTCATGCTCCTGCCGCACATTGAGTGGCTGTAGTTTCCTGGTAAGCATGAGAGGGTAAACCGGACGGGGGCCGTTTGCCGTTTCAGAGAGCGCCCGCTGGATTCGGCGGCCTTCTCACTTGTGGCACTTGCCGGTGTCTGCCCGCCAGTTCCGAATGGTCGACAGAAAGAAGGCCCCTTGTGGGGGGCCTTCTTTATTCTGCATGCCGCCTGTCGATCAGGAAACTGGCAGTAGCGAATTGTACTTGTACGTCTCGACGGTCGGAGCGCCGGTCATTATCGGTCGCAGCTTCTTTTCGATCGCCGAATATGTCGTGGTCTCGTACTTCTTCGCCGAGTCGGCGTTCGTCCAGAGACTGATCGCGACTACGTGATCGCCGTTGGTCAGCAACAGCTCGTCCTTGAAACCGTCCTGTTTTCTGAGAATCGGCAGGACTTCGGCGTGGTAGTCCGATCGCGCTCAATGCGACTTCGTGAACACCGGCTCCCAAACTTCTGAGCCAATGGCGCCGCCGACGACGCTACCGATTACGATTCCCACCATACCCAGGATTGTGCCGCTGAATACAGCCGTCGAACCACGGGAGCAGAAGAGGTAACACCCCTCACCACCGTCGCTCGGGTTGTAGGTCGCGGCACCAAGGAGGGCTCCGGAAACAACTCCGAAAACACCTCCGATCCCGGCGCCCTTGAACAAGCCCTCTCCGTGGCTTCGCCCGTGGCTGACATCAATCTCTTTTATCGCGGAGAAAGGGACGCCTCGCACCGCCTTATGCACCGGAGCGAATCGCAGGGAGTCGCCGTCCATTGTTTCAAAATTGCCAGCTGTCTCTCCGCCTTTCTGGCCCTGCACGCGGATGCGCACACCCTGCTGAAGGGAGGCCATGCCCTGCGATTGAGCAGAAAGCGAAACCAGGAATGGCAGACACATCAGAGCGAAGCTTGCGGAACGCATTGAAATCTCCTTGAGTGAGGTGTTTCGTAGCGGGAACGGTAAGTCCGCGATATCGCGTGCTCCATACGTCAATCGACGTAGTCGTTGCCGGTAACACTCTTATCGCCCACGCGTTCGAGCGTCGATTTTCTCTTTGTTGCCTGCGAAATGTTCACGGACGGTGCTATCGCTCTCGCTCCGTGTGCTAGCCGGGGCGTCGCCACGCCACCACGCGTTGCAGGATCTCAACTCGAAATCCAGTGCGCAAGCTTGGGGAATCGCTTGGTTACTGCGATCATGCTTACGCGACCGGCCAGCTGGACGGTTGCGACGCCAACTTTGCTCGAGTCTCGGCAACCGTCTCTATGACAGATCGTTCTCGGACAACCGGCAGTATAGCGAGACGATCTCATTGATCCGGTCCGTTTCGCCGTCTGTTTTGTCGACTGCGATTCCCGCGCGAAACTTCGTTAGCGGAAGACCTGAGCTCCGAAGTACACCACCCACATGCTGGCGTGAGGCCAGGTGTGATGAAACAGTTTCTGAACGGCGCGATCAAGGGCCACCCGAAGGCCCACCGACAGCTCGATGGGCCTTCCCTGCGAATGCTTTTACGGCTTGCAATCGGCCGCCCGGGTTTCCGTTATCTACTCCCTGCGCAATTAGCCGTGCGTCTCCAGGCGCAAGACGTAACCGTGCAGAGCACCGCTCGTGTCGATGTAGAAACCCACCACCTCACGCCGGACATTGATTCCAAACGCGATGGTACCAGTCGCACCGGGGATGTCGATGGTGATAAGGTGACCGTCGATGAGCGCGAAGCCGTGACCCTCTGGACTAAAAAGACAGGGACTCAAGTCGCAGTACCTGCCGACGATGTCGCCCTGCTGATTGATGCCGCCATTTTCCTCGGAGAGAGCCCCGCCGTTACGCAGTGCGAATGTGTGCAGCTCGCCATTGCTGCGAAGAAACAGGTGCACCCAACCAGCAGCCGACCCGAACACGCCCAGCACTTGCCCTCGATTGTTAATCTTCCAGCCGTTCGTTTCAATCGATCCAGGTACGTCCAGACTGGTGAATTCGCCGTGACGAAGCAGGAATCCGTGAAAGTCCCCTTTGCCCGGCTCGCGACACACGGTTTTTGTGCAGAAGCGTCCCACGATGTCGCCGTCGTCGTTGATCCCAAGCGCATTAGTGAAAGTAGATCCCGGCGGGTCGAATGTACTGAACTCACCATGCCGGAGCAGGAAGCCGTGCCGGATCGCGGGCGCGGCTGGCAGAGTGTACCATCCGACGATATCACCATGGTTATTGACAGCGCCCACCACCGTGAAGCCGGCACCGGGGAAGTCGACCGTCGAGAGCACTCCCGTAGCACTCCTGAGGAAGCCGTGCGTCCGCCCCGCACTGGCGTAGCGACCAACGACTACCCCCGAGTCGCTGATCGCGAGCGCAGTGGTCGCCATCGCGCCCGGCACGTCAATCACCGTAAGGTTTTGCGACTGGACCAGCCCATGCGAGTCGGGGGCAAGGGCGCCCGCATCGCGACTCGGCGATTTCGGCGCGGTGCCGTCAGCGCACGCGCTGACCATTCCTGCTGCACCAATCAGGGCGAGCAGGCGTACCCGGGGAAACCATTTCAATGTCAAGCTCCTGGTGGATGTTGTCATTGAGATGGGGGTGGTCAGTATATGCGTCGGAGCAACTCGTTGAAACACTGAATTTCTTGATTCCTTCGAACCGACGTGTTCTTTGCTCGCGCGCGACAGGGCGCTAAGCGGACCATCTAGTGAATGACTTCTCATCAGCTTCTCTCCGTCCATAGTTGGATTGTCGGAAGGCTCCGAGCGACGCGACTCCGTGTCGTATATTGAAGCACGACGAAACGCCGCAAAACCCGACATCCCTGGAAGAATTCGCAGACCTCGTATACCTGCAGGGCGGTGGCACCAACAGTTGTATTCGGCGCAAAGATCAACGAGAGCAGAGGGCAAGATGAGAATCGGCGAGTACGGCTTTGACCTTGAGCGTGGACATATCGAGTCATTGAGAGGTTTCACGCGTTGGTCAATGTGTAACGCCACCACAACTGCGGTGCATTAAGAGCGCATGCTCAGATTAAACATGGCCAAACGGAAATCGAGAAGCAGAAAAGAGGCGACGTGCGCGGACTTTCTCCGGGAGGGCCTTACCGTCTCGTAGTCACCAAACTCGGGTTCGCGCCCGTTCTAGTTGACGGGTTGTTTCTCACCCTCGGCCAGGAGCTGGACGTCGGTCTACCAGGCAATGGGAAGTGCCTCACTTGGCGACTACTCGGCGGCGTTCGATGCGCTCGATCGAGCCTTTGAGGCGCATGCGGATTGGATGTATTCGATGCCGAGCCAGCCGTGGTTTCGGCCAATGCATTCGGATCCGCGATTTATGTTGCTACTCGAACGCATGGGACTCGAGCCCGAGCAACGGGCTCGGTCTTAGCTAGCCGCCCGTCATTGAAGGCGCAGCATGTAGCCGTGCAGAACGCCACTCGTATCGAAGTACCCACCCACCACGTCACGGCCGCCATTGATTCCAGTTGCCGCGCTACCGGTCGCACCGGGGATGTCGATGGTTATCAGGTGACCGTCGATGATCGCAAACCCGTGACCACCTGGACCAATAAGACAGGGACTCGAGTCGCAGTACTTGCCGACGATGTCCCCTTGGTCATTTATGCCGCCATTGTCCTCGGAGAGGTTCCCGCCGTTAGGCAATGCGAATATGGTCAGCCCGCCGTTGCTGCGAATAAACATGTGTACCCAACCAGCAGCCGACCCAAAACCGCCGAGCACTTGTCCTCGATTGTTCGTCTTCCATCCGTTCGTCTCAATCGATCCAGGGACGTCCAGACTGCTGAATTCGCCGTGACGGAGCAGGAATCCGTGGAAGTCCCCCTTACCAGGCTCTTGACACACACTTTTTGTGCAGAAGCGTCCCACGATGTCGCCGTCGTCGTTGATCCCAAGGGCATTTGTGAACGTAGATCCAGGCGGATCGAAGGTATGGAACTCTCCATCCCGGAGCAGGAACCCGTGACGTAACGCTGGTGTCGCCGGCAGAGTGTACCATCCAACGATCTGACCCTGGTTATTGATAGCGCCGGCCACCGTGAAACCTGCACCGGGAAAATCGACCGTCGAGAATTCTCCCGTAGCACTCCTGATGAAGCCGTGCGTCCGCCCCGCACTGAGGTAGCGACCAACGACTACACCTGCGTCGTTGATCGCGAACGCATTGGTCGTCGTCGCGCCCGGCACGTCAATCACCGTAAGGCTTTGCGGCTGGACCAGCCCATGCGAGTCGGGGGCAGCGGGGCCCGCATCGCGACTCGGCGATGTCGGCGCGGTGCCGTCAGCGCATGCGCTGACCATTCCTGCCGCACCAATCAGGGCGAGCACGCGAACCCGGGGAAACCATTTCATTGTCAAGCTCCTGGTGGATGTTGTCACCCGGAGCATAGGGAGGCGAACACATTTGAAACTCAGAGTTTGCTTTTGATTTGCCTCACATGGCTGCGGAATACCATATAGTTGACGGTTGTCACAGTTGGCCGTCGCGCCAGATACGAAGCGCGGTGAAAAACCGGAGGCTGATGATTCGCTCGTTCGGCACCTCGCAAACCCTTTGGCTGCTGTTCGCAGCTGGCGCCGCCGCGTGCCCAACGTTTGGCGGTCCGGTCTCGATCGAAGCGCAGGGCATTACGACGTCCGGCATTCACGGCACGCTTCGAGGAGCGACACCTGATGCTCCCTTCGATGGAGCAGCTGTCCGTGTCATAAATACCGCTACGGGGTACGTCACGCAAACGAGAGTTCATTCAGGAAGTTTTCTGGTGCGCGGACTTTCGCCGGGAGGGCCTTACCGTCTCGTAGTCACCAAACTCGGGTTCGCGCCTTTTGTCGTTGACGGATTGTTTCTAACCCTCGGCCAGGAGCTGGACGTCGGCTTTGTCGCCACCGCGCTGGTAACCGAGCTCGACACTCTGCGGGTTTCGTCCAGAAATAAAGCGGATGATCCAGGTGCGGCAGGAATCGGGACATCGATCTCCGAGTCGTTGGTACGAAGCCTTCCCACACTCAATCGCGATCTCTACGATTTCGTGCGCCTTGTCCCTCAGGCGTCAACGCACTTCGGCATCAGCGGAGCGGGCGCTAACTTCCGTTTCAACAGCTACATGATCGACGGCGTCAGCGATCGGCAGCTTCAGGGAAACAATGTGATGGGCGCCGGCACAACAGGCGGCAAAACCATTTCGCTCGAAGCGATCCGCGAGTACGAGGTTGTGCTCTCGGCTTACGCGGCACGATACGGCGACTTTACGGGCCTCCTTGTAAACGCGGTAACGAAGAGCGGGACGAACGACTTCCACGGATCCGTGTACGACTACGCCCGCAACGAAAAGCTCGCGCGTGGGAGTTCATTCGCTGGCAGCTCACCGTACAATCGCCAACAATTCGGCGGTTCAGTCGGCGGCCCGATAATTCGTGACCGGCTCCACTTCTTTATCGCACCCGAAATTCAGCGCTCGGTGTCGCCGGCGCCGGGGCCCTACGTCGGACAGAAAGCTGGTGCATCGCCGACGTTGCCTGTGTCTGACTTTGACGTGGCGCGGTTCGCGGCGCTGCTCAAGGCGAATGGCATCGAGGCAGGCGATGGATCGCGGGTGACATCCTCTAATCCGGCGACAACCCTTTTCGCCCGCCTCGATCTTGCGCTGCCGGAATGGAAAAGCCGAATTGTTTTTCTCGAGAATTACAGCTCGGTCGCTGTCACTCGCTTTGCGCGTCCCGCTGGAAGCCGTGCATTTCCGCTGACCAGCAATGCGTGGACCCTCGAGACGGCGAAGCACAGTATCGCGTTCCAGGTTTTCACACAGATGCGCAGCATCGCTTTCAACGAACTGCTGGTCTCATACATGGACCGGCCTGTACTTGCCACCGACTATGCTGCCTCACCATCAATTCAGCTTTCCATTCCCGCGGCGAATGGTGAGGCGAGCGCAACGCTTATAGCTGGCCCTCCGGCGCCGGCCGGTGGCGCCGGATCGTCGCAGATTCTCGCCGAGCTCGGCGACTATCTGGCAATACAGGCAGGTGATCGGCATACACTCGGCGCCGGCTTCCACGTCGAACGCTTCAGCTATCATGCGATTGGGGTTCGCGGAATGTTCGGATTGTGGACTTTCGCAAGCCTCGACGCCCTCAGCAGGGGCGACGCATCAACTTATTCGATCTCGAAAGATGTCACTGGTGACGCCGGCGTTCACGGGGTGCGGCCGAGCGCATACGTGAGCGATGAATGGAGAGTTGGGCACGGATTGTCGTTGACGCTCGGCATCCGCGCTGACGCCATGAGCTTCTCCACCCGCCCGACATTCAATACGGCTGTTGATTCGGTTTTCGGCCGAAACACGGCAGACTACCCATCCGCCCATGTTCAGCTGTCGCCGCGGCTAGGCTTCAACTGGGCACCGCAGAGCGGCGCGCCGCTTCGGATTCGCGGCGGAGCGGGAATCTTCGTCGCACCGCCGCCGCTTGGTTGGCTCAGAGAGCCCATTCGATCCAACGGGCTTGGCGTTCGCACGCTCTCGTGCACTGGCACACCCGGATTCGGCAAGGTTCCGCAGTTTGTCGCTGATCCAATGGCTCAGCCTGTTGCATGCGCCGACGGTCGCGGCTTCGCCGACGGCCCTGTCGCACTCGTCGATCGCAATCTCCGGATGGCCGAGTCGTTTCGCTCGTCGCTTTCTGTTGACACGCGTCTGCCCGGTCGCATCGATGCGAGCGTCGAGACGCTCTACTCCCGCGTTCGATCAGACTTTCTTTTCGTAAACGCCGTTCTCGCTGGCCCCCAAAGCGTGGACCCGCACGGGCGGGTTCTCTACGGAACGTTCGATCCCACCGGTAAGTCGCAGCCGGCGGTACTCGACGCGCGCCGTTTTCCCGAAGTCATCGATCTTCGCAACCACTCACTTGGGCATTCGTTCTCGGCCACTGCTCAAGTGCGAAGATCATTTGCGGATCGGTCCGATTTACGAGCGTCCTATTCATATTCGCGTTCGCGAGATGTTCAGTCGCTCATCAACGGCTCGGCGGTTGCGCCATTCGACATCTGGGCGAGCGGCCGTTCTCTTTCGGGGAAGCACGAAACATTATCGACGGGCATCTCAGCCTTCGAGGTGCCACACCGGCTTGTGCTGGCGGGAACGTACAGAGCGCCGTGGCACCGGTGGAAAACGGAACTCGCTGTTTACTACATCGGCGAATCGGGAAGTCCCTTCACATTCGGCGATTCGAGCACCAGCCGCATGGGAGATCTGAACGCAGACGGCACGAGCGCTAACGATCCGATCTACGTGCCGAGGGATGCGAGGGATCCATCGGAGATTACGCTCGCTGGTGCCGTGTCGATAGCTCAAGGTGCCGCGTTCGAGCGCTTCATCAGCACGACATCATGTCTTCGGCATCAACGCGGATCAATCATGGCGCGCAACAGTTGCCGTGCGGCGTGGGTGAACACCTCGAGCTTTTCTGTACGGCAGGCGTTGTCGCGAGGTCCGGCGGGCGGTCTGTCGGTGCAGCTGGAGGTTTTCAATCTGCTGAACCTCGTGAATTCGTCGTGGGGTCTCGTCCGGATACCGAACGAATCGATTCTTCAGCACGTGGGGCAGACGAGGGAATCGGCACCGCGGCCGATATTCCGCTTTGACGCGGCTAATCTTTCAAGCACGAAGAATCTCGACTCGGGATACCAGCTGCAGCTTTCGTTGAGATACAGCTTCTAGTGCATCGCTTTAAGTCGAGTCACTTCGGCGCGAATCATCTCACGTTCATGCGCTCGTGATGGTTCCGGATCAGAGCGGAGGATGAGGTAGCGCTCGTATGCGCGGATCGCTGCACCGCGGTCGCCCGCCCGGGACGCAAGCCTGCCTTCTTCTCGAAGATAGGTAGATAGAAGGCGCGGCGGATGATAGGACGCGCCGCGGCGAATTACCCGCAGCGCACTCGCTTCGTCCCCGCTTGCTTCATATGCCCGCGCAAGAATGAGATTGACGAATTCCGGGAGCTCACAGCATCCCTCGAGAGAAACGGAATCGACGAATGCCCGAAGTGCCTTTGCCTCGGGTTCGCGTGCCCGGGAACCGATGAGCATGTCGGGAAGCATCAGGAAAACGCGGTTCCTCGACTGACCTTCCGCATGCCTGCGGAGCCATCGTGCCGCGGCTTTGGCAGCAGCGGTGTCGCCATGCTCGAGATACCACAACGACTCTACCGCCATTGCTGCACTCGTTAGTCGCTCGGCATCGTGTGACATCGGGCCCAGCGTGTCATGCGCCAGAGCTTTCGCGAGCTCACGCCCTGACGAATCCGCGACGCGCTGGTCGCCGCCGTCGAACATCGCCGACGCCATCGAGAATTGCCGAAATCTCGGTCCCGATAACTTGACCTCATCCATGCGATGGAGAAATCGCGTTGCATCGGAGGGGCGGCCACGGTTCAGCGAAAGGAAATGGGCGCGGCGAAATGCGACGCTTCTTTCGATTGGCTCACTGGCGTTTTCAGTTATGATCGCGCCGACACTGTCCGCATCGTCGATTCCATATCCGGTCATCTGGCTGATCAGGTAGATGTGGTCGAGGGTGATAGCGCTGAGCGACTTGAAGCGTACGCGCCGGTTCGCGGGCTGGCTCCGACCGGCTGCTCCGACGATCCACCGCACGTAGTCCGCTGTCGAACCCGACGAATCCCTCGACAGGTAGAAATGGGCCGCTCGGCGTAGCTCTGCCGTATCTCCGGAAAGTGCGGCGACGTCTACCATCCGCCCGAGCGGTGCCAGGTACGACGAGTCGAGTCGCGACGCCGCTCTGAATGCCGCTGCTGCATCCGTGCTCGAGTTAACGAAACCCAGAGCTGGCCCTTGATACAATAAAAGGGTACCGAGCAGATACCGGAGCTCCGGGCGATCGGGCGACGCGCGAATTGCGCGTGCGAGCTGCGCGAGCGTCTGACGGGCAGACGCTTCGCGGGGGTAATTCGGCCCTCGCAGCGCATCGAGCACTGGCCGATCGCGAGGTCCAAGGCGTGTTCTGTTGTTCCAACCCAACCTGATTGCCCGGTCGAACAAATCTTGATCGCGTTCCGCCGAAAGGAATCCGGGAACTACCGAGAAAATGCGGCACGTCTCGTTTCGGCACATCTCGGTTCTGAGGAGTTTTCCTGTTGCGACCGCGAGATCCACCGCCGCCAGAGCGAATGTCGAGTCGATGTCCAGCGCGCGCGCAAAATTGTCGATAGCACTGGCCTCGTCTGCTCTGCGATAGGCCCCTCGACCATCAAGGTATGCGCGAACTGCGGGAAGAGATCTGCTGGTAACCTCCGCAATCGATGACTCCGAAACACCCGCCTCACGAACCAGAAGCTGACGCACGAAACTGTTCAGAACTGACTCAGCGCTGTCTGCAGAACCTGAGACCGAAGTGAGCGTTCGCGAGATGGGTGCCTTGGCAGAAAGAACCGTTCCGGCGATAGTGAGCCGTCCGTTTGCTTCAACGATTGTCCCTGACAGGACGAGCTCGGCGCCGAGTTCGAGCGCCACTTTGCGCGCATCGTCGGCATTTCCGGCGCGTCCGAGTGTGATCCGGTTCCATGTGCTGATTGCGCTACGGGAATCGACTGCAACCGGTCCGCCTTCGCCGTTGAGCATTGGCGCAATGAGATCGGCGGCCCCCTCACCGAGGTACTCGAGCGATGAATCGGCGGCTGTAACGCGGAACGGAATGACGACTATTCTGTTAACGGCAGTGGCAGCTACGGGTTTCTTTTCACGCCCAAAATACGCCGCGATGAGGAGCAGGCCAGCGGCGGCGAGGCCCGCAGTCCACCAATATTTCCGTCCGCCGCGAGCACCTGTTGCATGTTCAGGCACTTCGATGACCCGCGATTCTATCGGCGTTGGAGCGGGAATAACGGGTTGCACCTGAATTATTTCAGCGAGCGGTGCCGCTGGTGGCATTGACGGAGCAGCCGGAGAAGTACGCAGTGACGCTGCATAGCTGGTCACCGACGGATCAGGCTCCGACTCCAGCTCCTGTCGAACGAGCAACTCATAAACCCGTGCGTGCTGGAGCGCGGCGGTTCGGTCACCCGCGGCGACGAACGTCTGCATCAATGCGAGCGCATGCCGGCTGCTGACCGGGTCTGTCACGACCAGCTTTCGACGCCAGCGAACCGCGGAGGCGTGGTCACCCCCTGCTTCAGCTGCGGACGCGAGTTGCGTCAACCCATCCGCGTATTTACTGGCTAATCGGGCTCGCTCGGACGTTGCCCACCGCTCGAATTCTGGCGCCTCCTCGAGATAGAAACCCTCCATGAACGGCCCATTATAGAGCGCCACTGCATCGGCGAAGGCTCCACTCGCTGAGGCAAGATTGAATTCAGAGACGTCACTTGCCATTGCCTCCGAATTGAGGCTCAGGGGATTGGTACCGCTGAACAAGGATTGGCCGAGTGCCCGCCGAAGGGCGTGCAGGAGCTGTTCGAGTGAGTGTCGGCCGCTTTCCCCGGTGCCCTCGGACCACAGGTAACCGATGATCTGGTCGCGACTCAGGCCTCGTTCGCCGGCCGCAGCCAGCAGCGCCAGAAGCGCGAGCCGTCGCCGTTGATGCGAAAGGCTCCCAGTCGCTCCTCCGGTGAGTGCCAGCTTGCCGAAAGCCTCCAATCGATAAGTCGGGTTAGGCGAAAGCGAACTCTGAGCCAAGTCTGAGGTTGGATTGAGGTGGGGTGGTCAGTATATGCCCGTCAAACTTGGGCAGCAAGAAAAAACACCATCAGCTGGAGGAGTCGGGAAGTGGCTACAAACATTTTTGCTACAACTTTTTTGGTATCTGCATCGCGGTCCGGAACGCTCGCGGCAACCGTCGTCGTTGGACTGGCTTGTGTGTCGGCAGCCGGCTGCGATCGAAAAGACGAGCAGCCGGTCGCTCCCACTGCGATCGCACCGAGGGCGACCGCGGCGGTCGGCTCAGTATCCACAGTTCTAGGGCGTGGGACGTTCGCAAGTCCGGTCAGTGTCAAACGCCAGACGGGCCACTGGAGAACGGATGTCGAGGGAGATCCGATGGACGTCGCAGTGCAGTCGATCGTGTTCCAGCCAGGCGGCCAGAGCGGGTGGCACGCACATCCCGGACCCGTCTTCATCCTTGTAGTTCAGGGAACAATGACCTTCTACGACTCTTCCGATCCGCACTGCAGGCCCATTGTCCGAACGGCCGGCCAAGGTTTTCTCGACACGGGAGACCACGCACACATCGCTCGCAACGAGACTCAGGTGGAGTCGCGAAATGTCGTGACGTACTTCGCGCCGGTTGGTGCTGCACTGCGAATTGACGCACACGATCCTGGAACGTGCCCCTTCGCTGGCTAAGTTGAACCGCTTAAGACTCTTCACCAGAAGGAGTGAAAACGCCTCCGAACACCGGACCCTTGCTGAGCACTTTGGTCGCGTTCGCGTTGATTCTGCTGTTCGAATCTTGCGCAGACTCGACGGGTCCGGCGTCGGGCGCGCTGGATGTCACAGTAAAAACGACAACAGCCGCGGGCTATGCCGATCGAGATGGCTACACGGTGCGATTGGACTTCGGCGAAGCGCGTCCGATAACGGATGACTCGGGGCGATTCATTTCGATCTTCGGCCCGGGACGCATTCGGTCCGCATCGAAGGTGTAGCGCCCATTGCGTGGTCAGCGACGGTGCGAAACAGTCGCTCGAGTTAAAAGAAGGCCAGACGACCGCGGCAGCGTTCCTGGTGTCGTGCTCGGCTGCTACAGATCCGTGGTAGCGACGCCGACTACAACGGGATGGTTCGAATCGGCGGGCAAATACTTCCTTAATGTGACGGGTTTGGCAGCGCCGAGTATCACCACCACGGCGCTGTCATGCTTCAGATTGTCAAGCCGTCGCCATCAAAATCCGGCCGGACATCTGACTAAAGCTGTTGCAGCTTACTCACAGGATGGATTTCAGCCCATCCATTGTGCGAGTCGATCACATAGGCGCCGGTTGCCCTGACATGTGCGCCCAACTGTGGTATCGCAATCCCATTCCTGAACCCTGTGCAGACAGATTTTACCTTCGCCAGTGAGACTGGGTTTGCACATACGATCTCGACCACCAGATCTCCCTTTTTCTTCTTGGTGTTCGTCTGGTTCACCAAGGGCTCCTGTCCGGCGTCCAACTTGATCAGAAAATGTTGATCACCGTCGGCGTCGGCGGATGATTCTTCAACCTTGCCAGTCACTGCAATGCATGGCGCAAGTTTCTGGAGGCGGGTAGGATTGTAGACACGACTCCACAGGGACTCATCGCAACC
>JBBSFT010000058.1:0-15817 GCA_038254845.1 Gemmatimonadales bacterium
AAACTCGGTCTTGCACTAGTCGAACTGCAAACCCATGTTCGGGTTGCAACGGCTCCAGTCGTTCGCATTACGACTTTTCGGCATTCCTCTACCTTGGAGTCAGTAACGATGCGCGTACCTTTTGTTCGCAAGCTGCCCCTGTTGATAGTTCTGTGCGTCTCCGTGATATGGGCATGTCCGGCAACTGCACAATCCGGCTTTGTCTCCGGAACCATCTACTCCACTGGATCTTCCGCACCGATTCCAGCCGCGCAGGTGTCTGTGGCCGGAACGGACCTCCGCGCGGCAACTGACGGCAGCGGACATTTCCGTATCAACGGCGTTTCCGGCGAAACCGTGACGCTCGAGATCCGGAGAATTGGCTACCGACCTGTTCGGCAAACCGTCCGCGTGGGAACGAGCGATTCGCGAATCGGATTGACGGAGCAGTCAGTGTCTCTCGATGCCGTCGTCGTCACGGGTACCGCAGGCGGCCAGGCAAAGCGAGAGATCGGCAATGCCGTTTCAATTGTGAAGGCTGCTGAAGTAACCGAAAGTGGAACGATCAATAGCGTTCAACAGCTTCTGAATGGCCGAGCGCCCGGCGTCTTCATCAACCCGGCTTCCGGCAATGTCGGGACCGGAGCGCGTATTCGAGTTCGCGGCGCGTCAAGTCCTTCGCTTGGCAACGAGCCTCTCATCTATATCGACGGAGTGCGCAGTAACAACGCGACTGCGACGGGACCGACGAACCAGGGGTTCGGCTCGGCAGAAATTTCACGCGTCAACGACATCAATCCCGACGATATCGAGTCGATCGAAGTCATCAAGGGTCCCGCAGCCGCGACTCTCTACGGTACCGAAGCGTCGAATGGCGTCATCCAGATCATCACGAAAAAGGGCACAGTCGGCAAACAGCGCTGGAATTTCTCGACGCGTCAGGGTTCCAATTATTTTCAGAACCCTGCCGGCCGGTTTCGGATCAATTACTTTCCCATCCCCAAGGCGGGCGGGACACCGGGCCAGCTCGACACAGTGTCGATCAACCTGATCGCACTCGAGGATGCTCGCGGAACGCCGGTATTCAGGACCGGACACATCGGTGAAGCTGACGTGTCAACCAGCGGCGGATCGGAGATGTTCAGGTACTACGCTGGCGTCGGGCTCGAGGACTCGAAGGGAATGGAGCCTGTCAACGGCGTGAAGCGCCGAACAGGGCGTCTCAACGTCACCGTCGATCCGAACAAGCAGCTCGATCTCGGGTTCAATATCGGCTACACGAACGGAAACATCACGCTTCCGTGCGAATCGGGTTGCGGCGGACGCACGTTGGGAGTCGTGAATGCGACCCCCCTGAACAACGTTCCGCTCGCAGATGGGTCGGCGAATCCGCGGCGGGGCTTCAACAGCGGACTGCCAACGCAGTACGACTCGTTCTATGAGTTCTACCAGATCGTCGACCGCTTCACTGGCGGCGTCAACATCAATCAGAACCTGAACGCCCACTTCAAGCAGAGGCTCAACGTCGGAACAGATCGCACGCGCGAGGAGAACAGCGAGCTCGACCGCCGCGTGGAGGACTCGCTGACGAAAGCCCTGCTCGGAATATCCGGGCTCGGCTTCAGAGGGATCGGCTTCCGCACCATCAACAACTACACGTTCGACTATTCAGGCTCGGGAATCTTCGACCTCTCGAAAGGACTTCGTTCTACCACGACGTTCGGCGCTCAGTATTACCGGAACTACTTCGAAACCGCGACGGCCGAGGGATCGGATTTCCCGGCAGTCGGCATAACCACCGTTTCGGCGACAACCACCGGACGAGCGACTTCGCAGGACGTCGAGGAGGACGCGACGGTCGGTTTGTTTGGCCAGGAACAAGTTGGATGGAACGACAAGCTGTTCCTCACCGCCGCCCTTCGCGCAGACGACAACAGTGCTTTCGGGCGCAACTTCGATCGAGTGTACTACCCGAAGTTCAGCTTCAGCTACATCCCGATCGAGGGCTCAGGTGGATTCATTTCGCGCCTGAACGCGCTCAAGCTGCGCGCGGCGTACGGTGAATCCGGCAAACAGCCAATCACCTTCTCAGCGCTTCAGACTTATACGAGCGCGACGGGGCCTGCCGATGCTCCGACCGTAACGGTGCTCTCGATCGGAAACCCAAACCTGGGCCCGGAACGCAGCAAGGAAGTTGAGCTTGGCTTCGATGCCGGCGCCTTCGACGACAGACTCGGCGCCGAGGTCACGTATTACCACAAGAGAACGGTGGACGCGATTCTCGACAGACAGATCGCTCCGTCCATTGGTGTACCGGGGACTCAACCGTTCAACGCGGGCTCCGTTCTGAATTCCGGACTCGAGCTGCTACTGAGAGGAAGGCCGCTTAACCTGAAGCAGGTGAGCTGGGACTTCACATTCGGGTATTCGATCAACCACAACGAGGTGGAGAGCCTCGGCACTCCGGCATCGGTGCTGGAGCTGCGACGCCAGTCAACCTGCGCGGGCTACGTGATCGGCTCGAGCGATCCCTCCACCTGCAAGGTCGACGACTTCGTCCTCGCGAGCTCCGGCTCGCTGCCGCCGCGACATCAGGTAGGCTTTCCCCTTGGCTCGTATTTCTTCAAGAAGGTCGTGTCCGCGACGATCGATCCTACGGGTGGTGCCACGAACGTCATGTGCGATGACAACAAGGGCGGCACCGTTGCATGCGCTGGTGCGCCGGTGGTCTATCTCGGCCGCACGACCCCACGCGTTGAGGGATCTGTCGCGAACTCGCTCACTCTGTTCAGGAACTTCCGCTTCGGCGCGCTTGTCGATTTCAAGCGCGACTTCGTGAAAATCGACGGCAGCCAGCGTTTCCGGTGCGTCATCAGGCGCCGCTGCCGTGAATGGTACTATCCGCAGGACTATGATCCGGCACTCATCGCCAGCCTCAAGGCCGGTACCGACGTGCTGCCAAGTGGCTACATCAACGACGCAAGCTTCACCAAGCTCCGCGAAGTGAGCGTTCAGTACACGCTTCCGTCGAATCTCAATCACTTCGGTGGATTCAGTCGCGCCGTGCTCGGCGTTGCGGGCCGCAACCTGCATACATGGACGAAGTTTCCAGGTCTCGACCCGGAAGCCTTCTTCCTCGGGGGTAGTCGTGGCGGTGGGTTCGCGCTGTT
The DNA here is from genome assembly GCA_038254845.1 of Gemmatimonadales bacterium. Classification (GTDB taxonomy): domain Bacteria; phylum Gemmatimonadota; class Gemmatimonadetes; order Gemmatimonadales; family Gemmatimonadaceae; genus UBA4720. The sequence continues at coordinate 3,150 of JBBSFT010000058.1, forward strand.
CGATCAGACTACCAATCCGCAGGCCACGCAGTGGGTGGTCAGCCTCAACCTGGGGTGGTAATCATGACCCATACTTTCCGCACCCTTCGCCCTCTGCTTGTTGCCGGTATTGTGCTGATGTCCGCAGCCGCGTGTGAGGTGGCGCGCAATCCACTGGAAGTCGAGTCTTCAAGCCGCATTCCTGCGGAGAAGGTGGAGACGCCGGCGAACGCACAGCTCCTGATGGACGGCGCACAGGCAGATTTCGAGTGCGCATTCGCCGCCTACGTGGTGCAGAGCGCTACCGTGGGTGAAGAGTTCATCTACGCGCAGCAGACCGCAGACAGAGTTCCTTCCGATCGACGGAACACGCTGCCGACGGACACCCGGTATGCCACGGGCAGCTGCGCCGGTCTTGGTATTTACGCGCCGCTGCAGACGGCACGCGCATCGGCTGACAATCTGCTCGCGAATCTAAAAGTGTGGACCGATGCCGAAGTGCCGGTAAACCGAACGAGGCTGATCGGCAGCGCAGCCGCATACTCCGGCTACTCCTATCTTCTCCTCGGCGAAGGCTTTTGCACGCTCGCGTTCTCGAAGATCAATGCCGATCGCTCCATCGATTATGGCGGCGAGATTTCCCGGGACAGCACGTTCAGAATCGCGGTGAACAAGTTCACCGAGGCAATTGCCGCGTCAACGGCCGTGAACAACACCGATATTCTTCGCATGGCTTACGAGGGCCGCGCGCGCGCGAAGCTCGACCTCAAGGACTATGCGGGCGCAAAGGCCGATGCCCAACAGATTCCTGTCGGCTACCTGAAAAACGCCACCTATTCGGCAACGGTGGGACGGCGCAACAATTTCGTCTGGGCAGATAACGCGACGACCAACCGGTCGAGCTCCGTTGGCGAACCGTATCGAAGCATTACAGGCGACCCGCGCGTGCCGGTGACCGCGACGACAACGACGAGCGCGACAGGCATCAGACATTATTATCAGACGAAGTATGCATCCGTCGATGCGCCGATTCCTCTCGCGAAGTACCAGGAGGCTCAGCTCATCATCGCTGAGGCGAACATCCGTGCTGGAGATCTTGCGGGGGCGCTGCCGATCCTCGCTGCAGAGCGAGTGAGAGGCAATCAGTCGGTATTTACCGGCACCACGCAGGCTGATTATCTGGCCGAGTTGATCGACCAGCGGCGGCGTGAGCTGTTTCTCGAGGGACAGCATCTCGGCGATATCATCCGGCTCGGAATCACAATCGCTCCGGCTGCCGGAGCCCCGTATCACTTCGGCGGGAATTACGGAACGCAGCTCTGCTTCCCATTGCCGTCAGCAGAGAGATTGAACAATCCACTGATTGGAAGCTGATCCAGAGAAGTGAACACCAGCGGGGCCGGGAAACCGGCCCTGTCTGGTTTTTTTAGCGAGGCTCCGATTTCAGGACGGCCCATATTTTCTCGTCCTCGGTGCCGAGCACCCAGACCGAGAATCCGCGAAGCTTTTTCTCCTTCGCGAGGTCGAGCTTGGTCCTGAATGCGCGCGCATCTTCGAGAAATACCCACTCGTAGATTCCGCCAACGCTATACGACGCAAATGGCACCTGCTGAACGGAATCCCATTGAATCTTCGCTCCGTTCCGCAGTGCGAGGCCCTCGCCCCACGTCCAGTTCACTGATTCGCTCGTGGAGCTGGCGCGGTTCGGCGTGTTGGGATCGTACTGGGTGAACCAATGCCCACCGTACGTCGGAATTCCGAGGGAAAGCTTTTCCGGCGGAACGAATCGGAGGAAGTAGTCGACAGCCTCGCGCATCCACGGCATACCCGCCACCGGACCCGGCGTGGTGCGGCGCGTGTGCTCACTGTATGTCATGAGTGAGACGAAATCGCCAACCCGACCAAGCGCAGCGAGGTCATATCCGCCACGCCAGCTGTCCTGCATGAATCGACCATACGCCGTCGGCCCGGCGCCTTCTTCCGTCTTGTGGACGACCGCGATGCTGATCTTGCATCCAGCGGCGTGAAGCGAGTTGGCCGCATCTGTATACCAGGATGTGAACCTGTCCCGATCAACGATGTTGATGTTCTCGACATCGAACTGAACGCCCCAGTAGCCGTTGTCACGGCACATCGACGTCATGCTTAGGATCGCCGCGGTTCCGTGCAACCGTGTCACCGAGGAGGCGATGAAGACCCGGCTGCTGGAATCCCTCGTTGGTGAAGAGCGCCATGATCTTCACGTTGTGCGCCCTCGCGAGCGCGGCGACCCGCCTGTCGAGCGAGCCCCACATGATGCCCAGGCTGTCGATGACATATACCTGGGGGGCGACGACAGTGATCTGGTCGATATGCTTGACAAGGCTGTTGTAACTATCTTCGCGGTCGATGTAGTAGAAGAGGCGCTCGCCGGCGGGCGCTTGCGCTGACGCTCGCGCGAATGCCAGAGTCAGGCAGGCGCCGGCAACAACGCCGGTCCAGCACATCATGAATCTTCGCATTTAGTTTGGCCGAAGCTTGAGGCGGTGCGCCCGTCTCGTCATAAGTCTGAACGACGATCGGATGATATGACCGCACAGACGTTGCAGTGGCATTCGCACTCCGGAAAGGTGTGAGCTTCGGGTATATAGTCACTCAACCGCGCCACGTGGTCCAGAGGCAGGAAGCTGATCATCGTGTGCTTCGCCTCCACCAGGCGTTGGCACTTTGGCGTCGTTCTTCCCTTCGTCGGCGCGCTTCTCTTCGCCAACCGTCGGAAGCGCGTCAGGGCTGATCCAGCCATGCCCGGCCGCGTGCTTCGCGGCGTCGAGCGTGTGGGCCGACAGAAGGAGAGTGGAGCGAGCTCCGGTGACTTCCTCCGCCAGCCGGGCGATCGATGCCGAGCGTTGCGCGTCGTTGTTGACGTCGCGGATGTAGATGGCGGCGATCCGATTCGGGAATTCCCCGACGATCTGCCTGTAGATCTCGGGATCGTGCTGGCTCGAGTCACCAATGAGAATGAACTCGAGAGTTGGATAGAGCTGCATGATGTTGCGGATCGCGAGGCCCTTGTGCTCGAAATGACGTGCTGAGGATAGCGCGCTGAATCCGATGTCCCAGTCGCGAAGCAGAAGCGGCCCTTTCGGCATTTTCTGGATATCCATGAACTCGCTGATCACGTCATAGATATTCCACGGGCTGCTCGACACGTAGAAGACCGGGTTCCTTTCATCGCCGGAAACACCGTTTCTGAGAGCGTCGTAAAATGCGGACACGCCGGGGAAAGGCAGTCGAGTGCGCGCGTTGCCGAGCACGACCGTTCGCGCGGCCTGAAGAAAATTGGAGACGCGGGACTGGATGACCGTATCGTCGATGTCACTGATGACGCAGAGGCGGGCACTGGCCGGTGGCACCATCACCTCGCCCGTGGCTTTTGTCGCGTCGGTGCCTGTTGGTTTCGGCGCGATCAGGTTTGCGTCATAGTTGCCCCATTCGGTGTCGGGTTTTTTGCCTGAGGCGCATTCGATCCAGCCGCTGAAAAACCCTTCGTCGTCGGCCTTCATCGCTGACGTGATGCCGCGGTAGTCGAGGGAAATGTCGGCGAAGGGCGCCGGGTCACTGTCGACGCGGCGATACGTGTTGAGGAGATTCCTGAGCGTCGAGTCTGCATCGGTGCTCGCTCCGATTCCTCGTCTTTCGATGACTCGTCCGGAGACAAACGCCCGCGAGTCATTGCCGTACCCGCGGTACGCAAGAACTTCATACGGCTCGTCCTTGAATACGGCTCGAACGGCCCGAACGGTGTCACGGGCATCCTTGCGGAGATCGCGCGTGAGGGAGTCCATAATCTCTGGCCAGTCGTTCATGGGTGTGTGCCTTTCACGTGACGTGCCAACGGCGAGCGAACCAGGGCTCACGCGCAATGAAAATGGCCCCTGATACCCTGTCCGCCTAGATTGCCCGGCCCCGTATCTGCGTTGCAAAGCCCGATGGGATACCGCATTCAGCTCACGAGACCTTGACCGAGCACACGGCCGAACACAACTGGCGCGAACGCGACCAGATGATCGAGATCATTGCGATCTTCAAGTTTCTGAAGGCGGCGGGTCTCATTGCGATCGCGTTCGGCGCGATCAAGATGCTCGATCCGGCCACTGGCGATCTCCTCCGCCGATGGATCGATGCACTGTCGGCGACATCCGACCATCCGCTCATTCAGACGTATCTCGTCAAGCTCAGCAATTACAGTCCGCGCCGGATTCAGGCGGTTGGCGTGGGCGCACTATTATACGCGACACTGTTCATGATCGAAGGCATCGGCCTCTGGCACGAGGCAAGGTGGGCCGAATATCTGACGGTGATCGCCACAACGTCGCTCGTCCCGATTGAGATCTATGAGCTCGTGCAGCGGTTAACGATCCCGCGTGCAGCAGCGTTAATCGTGAACCTTGCTGCGGTTGGGTACCTGGTCTGGAGAATCAGACATCCCGAGCACAAGATCAAATTCTTCTGAAGCGGAAGACAATTGAGATCAGGTAGTCTGTTAGCGCTGTCCCTCCTGATGTGGCCCGCGTGCTCCGGTGCGCAGCCCATCCGCAAAAGCCAGCTTGCGACTGTCTCGCAGGCGATCGGCACCGCGCGCATCGACATCACATGCCGCAGGCCGGTCGCAAGGGGCCGTGACCTCTTCGGATCACTCGTGGCATGGGGGCGAACATGGTCGCCGGGGACTGGGATTTTCATCGGGGCAAGACCGTGGTGAGAATCCCGATCAGGGCGAAACAGTAAGTGCGATCCCGTCGATTGATATGTGCCGGTGCAATCGTGGTTGTTGCTGCGTGCAGCAACAATCCCGCGAAAACACCGCCAACGGATTCGGCGAGCGTGGCACTGTCACTCAGTCCCGCTTCTGCCGCTGCGATCGCCGCACCATCAACCGCGGCGATACCCGGGCCCGCCGCTGGCTGTCCTCACGACGGGCAATGGGCTCTCTGCAGCATCGAGATTCGGCTGCGTCAGTCGGGCTTCGTCGTGAAGCGATTGTCAGAGCCCGTGAGGCAACGGTCGGGGTTCAGCGTCGCGCCAACAACATTCAGCCTCGGGAAGTCGCGGCTCGAAGTTTTTCTTTACGCAGATTCCGAAGCGCTGGGCCGCGACCTCGCGAAGCTCGACACAATGACTGCCTCTCCACGCGGAACGCCGTCGCAATGGGGAGAACTGCCGCCCGTGTTTCTCCGGTCGGCAAATCTCGCTGCTGTTGTTCTAACGCAAAGTCAACGTCAGGCAGAGCGCGTCGTGCTGGCGCTCACAGCGGGCGCTCCTCAGAAAGGCTCGCCCCGCTGAACTTCTATCGCGGGTAAAGCCGATACGGAGCACTCGCCCGCACGAATGTCGCAGATTGAGCGCTCCATGAATCGAGCAGCTTCTCAATTCCCCCGTTCTCCACTGCGAGACGCAACTCCCTCGATCCCGACAGCTCTTCGATTCCCGCCCCGCGCTGCCATTTGAACTGGGCGGGATGTCTCACGTAGATCTCGCGCAGAAGATATGCGCCGATCGCGGCGGACCTGATCGCATTTCTGTCGGTGACGGTGATCCTGATCATCGGGATTGTCGAGCCACCGAATTTCTCCCCGCGAGCGACAGCGGCACGCGTCGCCGAGAATTTCACTCCGCCAAGGGTTTTCGAGCTCATCGCGCGCACAATATCGGGAGCGTCAGTGAGCCAGCTTGCACCGACGAGCCTGAATGGCAGCGACGTCCCTCGACCTTCACTGACATTTGTTGCTTCGAAAAATGAAATGCCGGGATAGAGCAAGGCTGCTTCGCTGTCGCGGATGTTCGGCGACGGTGCCGTCCACGGAAGACCGGTGTCGCTCCACCACAATGATTCGCGATAACCGGTCATCGGAATGATCTTCACATCGGCGTCGATCTCGCCTTTCGCCTCGAGGTAGCGAGCGAGCTCGCCCGCTGTCATTCCGTAGCGTAACGGAACGTCGTGAAGTCCGGTGAACGAACGGTATTTCTCCTCGATCATCCCACCTTCGACAATGTCGGAGCGAATCGGATTCGGACGATCGGTAACGATGAATGTCTTGCCCGCTTTTCGCGCCGCCTCGGCCGCGAGCGTCATGGTCCAGACATACGTGTACATTCGCGCGCCGACGTCCTGAATGTCGTAGACGAGTACATCGACATTCTTGAGCATCAGAGCGTTGGGCACTTTCGTATCGCCATAGAGCGAGTAGATCGGAACACCAGTAGCCGCATCCACACTCGACGCAATTCGCGCCCCCCCCTCGGCCACGCCACGAATGCCATGCTCGGGGGCGAACAACGCCGTGAGCTGGACTCCAGGAGCCTTGAAGAGAATGTCGATACTGCTGCGCCCGGTGGCATCGCGTCCGGTCTGATTGGTGATGAGCCCGACGCGTTTGCCGCGAATGAGATGCAGCGAGTCTCGAACAAGAACGGTGATACCGGGAATGACCCGCGCGGCGCCGGCGTCATCCGCGTACGATGGCCGGCATCCAGCGAGTGCCATCACCAGGCACGCCGACCGGAATCGTTTCATGGTGCAGACCGGTGAACTGCTCACGGACTCGTGCGACTGAGGCGATAGAGAAACACAGCCGCGCGCTTCGTGAGCGGCGCGAACATCCTGATATCCGCTGTTTCCTTGTCAGTGTGATCGTCCCATCCCGCTAGTCCGACTGCATCCATCGCGGACGGCATGTACGGAGCGACGAACGACACATCGGCAGCTCCGGCTCTCATCGGATCGACCGCCACCACACTGCCATAACCGAGCGCCCGGCTGACTCCATCATAAATCGACAGCAGGCGGCGGTTGCCAGGCGTCGGGGCGAGCGGCGGATATCCGTCGTCGAACGTGATCGCAGACGTTGTGCGCGGCAGCGACCTGCTTACGATCATGCGCATCGTTTCTTTCGTGCTCGTCAACTGCTCGGGCGACAGTGTTCGGATGTCGCCGCGCACGATCATCTCCTTCGCCACGACGTTCGATTTACCGAGCGCCCTGCCGCCGACCTGATTGCTGTCGGCAGTGAGATCGGTGCCGCCGATCGCGAAACCGGGATTGAATGTCAGGTACTTCTGTGTGCTGAGTTGCGTCCGGAACGCATCGAGAACGCGCGCCGACTCGAAGATTGCGCCGGCGCCGATATCGTCGCGGAAAATCTGGGACGAGTGCGCCGGAGTCCCGGTCGATCTCAACGTCCACGTTCCGGCACCTCGGCGTGAAACGACGGCCGTATGCGGATCGCCGGAGCCGTCCTCGAACCCAATCGCGTACTGTGATTTCTTTGCGGCCGCAACGAGGTCGGCTCGCGCGAGCTCGAGCGGTTTTCCTGATGCCTCTTCATCGCCCGAGAAAACTGCGGTGATGCTCATCTTGTCGAGCTGCCCCGCCGCAGCGAGAGCCTTGAATGCCTGAAGCATGATGACATCGCCGCCTTTCATATCGATCACGCCAGGCCCGCGGGCAGTCGTGTCGCTGAGCTTTTCGTATTTCTGGAAATGATTGGTCGGCTCGAACACGGTATCGAGATGCCCGATCAGCAACAGTCGTGGCCCCGATCCCGTTCGCTCGGCGATCAGATGGCCCGCTCGTCCAAACGGCGCACCATCCACCCATCGCGTCTCGAAGCCAAGCTTGTCGAGCTCGGAGCGAAGAATTCCACCGACCTCTCTCACACCGGCGAAATTCATCGTTCCGCTGTTGATGTTGACGAGTCTTTCGAGGAGCGCCATACCCTCGGCGTTCCGCGGATCGACCGCATTGACGATCGTTTTCTCGGTTGCGTCGAGAGGTGCTGCTGGCGCCATCACTGCCGCACCGTCCGCATTGTTAACGAGCCGAGGCGCGCAGGCGCCTGCGCCCAGCGATGCGACGGCCGCGAGCACCTGGAGTTTGACCATGACGTTGTTCATCCCATACGTTAGCGACTCTCAGAGGCTATTGTCCAACGCCGAGGCGAGATGAGTCAGTCAGCGCGCCAGTATGACGCCGATGCGATTGTCGTAGGAGCCGGCCTCGCGGGGCTTGTCGCAGCGTCCGAGCTCGTTGACGCGGGCCGGCGCGTCATCATTGTCGACCAGGAATCGTCCCAAAGCCTCGGTGGACAGGCATTCTGGTCCTTTGGCGGGCTCTTTCTCGTCAATTCACCCGAGCAGCGTCGTCTCCGCATTCGCGACTCGATCGAGCTCGCGTGGCAGGACTGGCTTGGAACTGCGGGCTTTGACAGGCCGGAAGACGTGTGGCCACGCCGGTGGGCCGAAGCGTACGTGAATTTTGCGGCGGGCGAAAAACGCTCATGGCTGCACCAGAAGGGTGTCCGCTTTTTCCCTGTGGTTGGATGGGCCGAGCGTGGGGGGTACGGGGCGACTGGCCCGGGGAATTCCGTGCCGAGGTTTCATGTGACATGGGGCACCGGGCCGGGCATCATTGAACCATTCGTCAGAATTCTTCATGCCGCCGAATCGAAAGGTCTTGTCAGCTTTCGGTATCGTCACCGGGTGAATGGGCTGACGAGAACGGGTGGCACGATCGATGGTGTCACCGGCGAGATTCTCGAACCAAGCCAGGTCGCGCGTGGAGTCAGTAGCTCACGCGTGAGGATTGCCGACTTCGAGCTGCGCGCTCCCGTCGTGATTGTCACCTCCGGCGGTATCGGTGGGAATCCGGACCTTGTTCGAAAAAACTGGCCTGCTCGCCTCGGATCCCCTCCGCGAAAAATGCTCGCCGGCGTTCCCGCTCACGTTGATGGCCGTATGCTCGAGATCGCTGAATCGGCAGGCGGCAACGCGATCAATCGCGATCGCATGTGGCACTACGTTGAAGGCGTTCACGACTGGAATCCGATCTGGCCGAATCACGGCATCCGGATTCTCCCCGGCCCGTCATCTCTCTGGCTCGACGCGCGCGGAAATCGTCTGCCCGTACCGCTTTTTCCCGGGTCCGACACACTTGGAACGCTCGCCCACATCATGACAACGGGCCACGAGCACTCGTGGTTCATCCTTACTCAACGCATCATCGAAAAGGAGTTCGCGCTGTCAGGGTCGGAGCACAATCCCGATCTCACCGGAAAGAGCATCAAGGGTGTGCTCGGGCGTGCACGCGGTGGCGCGCCCGGTCCCATCGAAGATTTCAAGGCCAAAGGCATCGACTTCATCGTCGAACGCGACCTGCGTGAGCTCGTCAAGAGAATGAATGCGTTGACTGACCACCCGCTGCTCGACGTCGATCTCGTCGAGCGTGAAGTTGTCGCGCGGGACCGCGAGATGGATAACGTGTTCACCAAGGATCTTCAGATCACGGCACTTCGCGGAGCGCGAAAGTATCTCGGCGACAAGCTCATTCGCGTTGCGACGCCGCACAAATTGCTCGATCCGGCTGCGGGCCCGCTCATTGCCGTCAGGCTCAACATCCTTACCCGCAAGACACTCGGCGGATTGGAGACAGACCTGTCGGCACGCGTTCTCGGCGCCGATGGCGCTCCGCTGCCGGGACTTTATGCAGCGGGCGAAGTCGCCGGGTTTGGCGGAGGCGGAATGCACGGGTACAGATCGCTCGAAGGCACTTTCCTCGGCGGGTGCATTTTTTCGGGAAGGGTCGCCGGGCGCGCAGCCGCCGATGCTGTCAGTTAGTCAGAGGACGAGCTCCCATGTCTGGGAGGTGAGCGGCTTGCCGAATGTGGAATGCTCCTCTTCATCGACGAGCATAAAACCTGCGGCCTGATAAATCTTTCGTGCCGAGACGAGAACGTCATTCGTCCACAACCTCATTTGTCGATACCCGGACGCGCGTGCAAACTCGATGCATTCGGTCACGAGCCGGGCGCCGATTCCATGACCTCGCGCTGATGATTCGACGAGAAGAAGACGAAGCTGTGCCACGGTTTTCGTCTTTCTCACGAGCATGACGCAGCCCACGTTCGCGCCGTTCAACTCAGCGACCCAGCACCGCTCGCACGCAGGGTTGAAGTCGCGGAGAAACCTCGCCGCGATCTCGGCAACGAGCGTCTCGAAGTGGGAGCTCCAGCCGTATTCGTCGGTATAAATCTGCCCGTGGCGCTGGATGATCCAGCCGATGTCTCCCGGGCCGTGCTCGCGCAGGATGATTGTGTTCTCGCCTGAGTCGGCGGGAGTGAGGATCGTCTCGATTTGCCACATTGCCGCGACGAGTTTCGCTCGGGATGATGCCGGGACGTGCGTCAGCATTGTACCGACTTCGCGACTCGCGCTGGCATCGAGGCGCCTGAACAGCGTGCGACCGTTGACGGTGAGACCGAGTGTGAACTCACGCCGGTCGGATGATGACGGTGTTTTCCGGATCAACCCGCGCCTGGTGAAGCTCGCCAACACGCGACTCAGATAGCCCGGGTCGAGGAATAGCGCCTGCCCGATGCCGGCGGCTGTTGGCGAATCCCGATGGGCGATCTCGTAGAGAATGCGCGCTTCGCTGAGTGAGAGGTCACTGGGGAGATGCCTCTCGTCGAGCGCTCCAACCTGCCGCATGTAGAAGCGGTTGAACTGCCTGACGGCGGCGATCGTTTTGTCAAGCTTATGTGTGGAGGCACTCACGCCTCAAAGTGTGCGACAGATAGTTGCTTTTGTCAACTATCTCCGGACGAGACTATCTCCGGACGAGACATGCGCCGTCACCCCATCCCGGGGCTGATCGAGTCGTTATCATCGCAAGTGCGCCCGGAGGGCGAGCCCGAACATCTGCGGCATCGCCCCTCGTGAGAAGCTCGTCGCGGTCGACCAGTGCGACAGTGGCTTCCCGTCACGCCGATTGTCCGCTGCTTCAGGAACGTCGGCCGCGACGACTACCTGGTGACCTCCGGAGCAGAGTGTCTGCGACACTCCCTCGACCAGTGCCTTTTCCCTCGATACAATGAGAATGAATGCCACGATTCTCATCACTCCGTCGAAGCTCAGCGTTCACATCATGCGGACAACGGCACCCTGAATGAATCCGATAAGGAAATACGCAATGATCGGGCTGATGTCGATGGGTCCCATTGCCGGAAGTATTGCGCGCAACGGCTTGAGGATCGGCTCGCTTACAACGAATGCCCAGCGTACCCACGGCGAGGACTGGGAAATGGGCAGCCACGACGTCACGACGCGGACAAGAATCGCGATTCGCAGGAAATCGAACGTCCAGCCGACGAGGAGTGGCAGAATCGCGCCGGGTCCGCTTTGAAGCGCGAATGCGAGGCCAATGATCTCGGAGCGGATAAAGTTGAGCACGCTCAGCAGAAGGATGCCGCCAATGACGACAGCGGCGAGTGCCCACAGCGGGGCGCTTGCCGGATTGCCTCCCGCCCGCACGATCCGTTTCTCAACCGGCTCGAGAATCGGGTCGATTCGCGAGCGCGAGAAGCGGGCGACCGGGCCGAACACGTTCAGCTTCCGCGTTCGCACCATCCAGTCGAGAACGCAGAAAACAGCGAACACGCCTGCGGACACCACGAGGATGAACCGGAGGGCCTGAAGGACCTGATCGAAGAGAGCAACAAACGCGATCATTGCGAGAGGTTAACGGTTATTCCGAGGTTTCTGACAAGGAATGCAAACCTGTCAGCGGCCTCATCGATCTGCTTTGACGTCGGCTTGCCCGCGCCATGCCCGGCTTTCGTCTCGATACTGATCAACACTGGCGCGGGGCCCGCCTGCGCGGCCTGAAGCGTTGCCGCGAACTTGAACGAGTGCCCGGGGACAACGCGATCGTCGTGATCGGCCGTCGTCACGAGGGTCGGTGGATAGCGTACGCCGGTCTTGATGTTCTGAAGTGGCGAATACTTTCGGAGCGCAACGAACTGAGCCGCGTCGTCCGAGGATCCATAGTCCGATGTCCACGCCCAGCCGATGGTGAACTTCTGAAACCGCAGCATGTCCATCACGCCGACTGCGGGAAGGGCAGCGCCGAACAGCTCCGGACGCTGCGTCATGACAGCACCCACGAGCAATCCGCCGTTCGATCCGCCCGAAATCGCCAGCTTCGGCGTCGATGTGTACTTCTCGCGAATCAGATACTCGGCCGCTGCTATGAAGTCGTCGAAGACGTTCTGCTTTCGATCGAGAATGCCGGCCTCATGCCATTCCTTTCCGTATTCTCCACCGCCGCGAATGTTGGCCACCGCGTAAATCCCGCCCATCTCGAGCCAGACGAGATTGGCGGCCGAGAATGACGGGGTTTCGGAGATGTTGAATCCGCCGTATCCGTAGAGAATCGTCGGATTGGCGCCGTTGAGGACAGTTCCTTTCTTCATCGTCAGAAACATCGGCACGCGCGTTCGATCCTTGCTGCTGAAGAAGACCTGCCGCGTCTCGTACTGGGTCGCGTCGAACGCCGTCTGCGGCTGCTTGAACACCGTGCTCGTGCGCCGTTTGATGTCGTAATGGAACACGGTGCGCGGATATAGAAACGAGACGAATGAGTAGTAGAGCTCGTTGTCATCGGGCTTGCCGCTGATCGCGTCCACCGTTCCGATGGCGGGCAGCGCCAGCTCGCCCAGGAACGGGTATCCGGGCGCGGAGATGATGTCGCCCCGATCACGGCGATTGCCGCGGTCGTTTCCGCGGTCGCCACGCTCGCCGCCGCGCGGTGCGCCCTGAGGTGCGCCCGGGCCTCCCCCGGTCACGCCGCGCCCCCGGTATGCGTCATCAGCGTT
>JBBSFT010000059.1:0-15811 GCA_038254845.1 Gemmatimonadales bacterium
GTCGCGAAGAGCAACTTTGTCGAACCACAGCTGCGGTCCTTTTTGCAGCAGCAGATCGATAATTCCTGCCTCTATCTCGTTCACCTTCAGCGGGTCGACAAGGCGGCCAAGCTTTCCGCCGTCGAGCGCGTCGACCGAGCCATCCCGGTTGCCGCCGAGTACGGGAGTTCCGCACGCCATCGCTTCCAGAAAGACAATCCCGAAACCTTCCCCGGTGCTCGGCATCGCAAAAACGTTTGCGAGCCGGTAGTGATCGGCAAGCTGCGAGTCGGGGACGAAGCCGGCCAGCGTGAGGTGCGCCTCGACGCCCTTCTTCGCCGCGAGACTCAAGAGCCGCGGGCCGTCATCGCCGTTTCCGACGAGAATAAACCGGGTTGGCCCGCATGCCTCAATGATCGCCGGGAGGGCTTCGATAACTCGGTCGTATCCCTTGTACGCTTCCTTCGAATCGAGGCGACCTACGGTGAGCACGACTCGTTCGCCTGGGGCAAGGCCGTAACGCTCGCGCAGCGCAATCGGATTCTCCCCGAGCGTGAAGCGCGTCTCGTCAACCGTGTTCGGAAGCAACTTTATCACCGACGGATTGACGCCCGCATCCAGGACGAGCCGTCGCGTAAAGTCACTGACCGCAAATACTCTCGCTGCCGCTCTCATTGCGGCAGCTTTTCTTTCTTCGAGGTGATGCTGCACATCTATGCCGTGAGCGACCACGCTGAAACGCACTCCCGTCAGCGCCTTCGCAAAATGCGCGACGGGAGCGTAGTTCACGTGGGTGGTGATCACATGCTGGGGCCGGGCGCGCACGCAAAACGCGAGTAGCCCTGCCGCGAATCGGGCTGAGCTGCCCGTGGTGGTGCTCGCGCCCACGCCCCAAAGCGGACGACCGTTCCACTGGCATGGCGAATCGCATTTGCCGAACAACGCCACATCGTGGCCGAGGGATTCCAGCGCAAACGCAAGCTCGCGGCTGAACGCGCCAATGCCGCCTCCAAAATGCCGGAAGCCCGGTGCCCAGACGTGTATTTGTGACGCCATCAGGCTGGCCAGCCGTACGCGCTCCTACACACTTGGGGCAATTGTCCTGGGTGGATCCCGCTGGACAATGACAGCGTGCGCAGCCACCGCCGGGATTGGGCGGAGCGGCACCGGGGGCCGCACCGTGTAGTCTCGCTTCACGATGCCGAGCGTCCGGCCTAGCTGGAACATCGCCACCATTAGTGCAAAGCTCCAGAACACGGTGCCCACGAAGAATTCGAACGAGTTGCCCCGCCAGAAAATCTGAAAGAGTCCTGAGTAGACCAGTCCACTGCCCATCATGTATCCGCCAAACCACCTCTCGGCGAACCGTGAAGCGACTGAGGCAAGGACGCCGTACATGAGACACGACAGGACGATTCCAATCGCACCGACGCTAAGATATCCGTCCACGACGAACTGCGGTTTCGCCGAGATGATCGAGCGCCTTGAGTAGATATTGTTCTCGAACACGCGCTCCATAACGAGGTTCTCAGTATTCGGCTTGTCGGGCCAGAGAATTTTGGGAACGAGGTTGACTAGGCTCTGTTCGACGAGCTTGGATCCATAGAACGGACGCTTATCGGGAACCTGCTGCAGGTATCCAACGAACAAGCCTATTTCTGAAAGCCTGTCACGAGCAAACGACTGGGTCAGCCCGACCAGGTCTGCGTTGCCCGACACGATTGCCTTATAGGCAAGCGCGCTGGCCTCCTCCTTACTCGTTTGCCCGTACCACGACAGCGTTCTAAAGATCGTCGTGTATGCCGGCATGATCAGGACAAAGGCTGCAAGCGATATACTGCCGACGATCAGTGTCGCCTTGCGATAGTAAGGGAAAAGAACCAGGAAAAAAAAGATGAGAAGGACAAGTACTTCCTCCTTCCATCCACTCAACAGGGCGGCACCAATCGTCAAGATGAACACCAGGGCGTTCAGCCAGACCAGTGTACCTTCCTTGTTGATCAGAGCGAGGGCAAAGCTGAAAACGGCCGCGGCAGTTGCAATCTCACGAAAGCGGAATGTGAGCTGAAACATCAATGGAATCTGGGAGGCAACGAGCGTGAGCAGGAAAAACGCGCTCGCAATCCCCAGCAGGAACCGGCTATGCCCCCAACGCGGCCTGATAGCATACATCCCGGAGTCATCGTAATTCATCGCGAGGAACATTCCGGTCGTCACCGAAGCGTGAGCGAGCACATAGTAGCGCTGAGCCGTCGCCGTCAACGCGGTCGATGGCTGGGCCCATCCGTCGGGAAGAAGGAAAAACTCGCCACGGCGTACCGCCAGGAAATAGAAGACAGACGTCAGGGCGGTATACGACGCGAACACGAGCTGCGTGAAGACGATCGGCCTGAAGAGCTGAAAGCGCAGCGAGTGTCCGCCAGGGAGTTTCCTGAGCCTTCCCGACAGCGAAAACCAGAGAATAAAGATGGAGCCGAGCCATGCAACCCAGTACGACACTTCGGGCGTATCCTGGAGCAGGTACGACAATACGAAAGGAAGAAAGAGGAGTAGAAATTTCACGGTGTCTCTGTAGCGGCAATCTGCGGGCTTCTCATCACCACATCCTCATGCGCGGTCGCGCGTGCGGCTTGGCGATTGACGACAGGAAAACAAACGGCCGCGTTGGGCTCACCTTCGCGAAGACTACTACGAGACCGACCCCGCCGCCGACGATTGTCGGAAGATACCCGATCGCACCACGCGCGGGATTTGTCCAGCGGAGTCGGTGGCAACCCGCTCATGACGGCAATCGAGCTAGTCGCTCGGGAGAATTCGTCTTTGTCACGCTGGCTACTGCGTCTTCGACGGCTGAGCAGTAAGCTGGAATCGACCACCCCGCGATGAGCGCTCGCGCGGCTTCACCCATTACTGGAGTCCTGTCGCGAAGCAAGATGAAGCGCGCCAGCGTCTCGCGCAACCCGACAAGACTCGAATGCGCAAAGACTTCTCCAGTTTCGCTTGACTTCACCAGATCGGCAGCGCAACCGACCTTGTCGCTGACGATCGCTGGACGCCCGCACGCCATGCTTTCGTTCACAGCGAGTCCCCACGTTTCACCGGCGACAGACGGCAGCACGGTCACGTCGCCGATCCTGTACAGGACTGGCATCGCTGACTGATTCTGAAATCCGAGGAAGTGGACGTCCGCGCGTTCGCGCGCCGTTGCCTTGAGGTCGGCTGTAAGCTCGCCATCGCCGACGAAGACCAGGTGGGTACCCCCGTTTCGCGCCGGTCCTCGAAGATCCATGAACGCGCGGAGAAGGAGACGCGGATCTTTGCGAGGGACGAGCTTCGCGGCAAAAAGAAAAACGGTCGCGCGCTCGCCGATTCCGAGCCGCGCGCGCCAGGCCTTTGCTTCGGCCTCGCTGCGAGCTGAATCGGCCGAGAAGCGGTCATTGTCGACCGCGTGAGGAGCCCAGAGTAGTTGATTGTCCAAAAGCCCATAATGAGCAAAATAGGCCCTGTTGGCCGTCCCCGCGTAGAGGGCGATGTCGACATGCCGGTAGATGCATCGCAAAAGCGCGGAACGGGCGAAATCTCGAAGAGCGCCTCGCTCGTCCAGAAGAGTTGAGTCGCCTCGAAAAAGAACCGGGATCCTCCCGTGCATCGCGCGGAGAAGCTTGACATGTGACTGAAACGACCAGCCGTAAACGAGAACGGCATCGGGCTTCCACTGATTAACGGCTGTGACCAGGCTGGGGTTCTCGAGTCCGCGAAACCGGTCTGTGCCTGGTTGCCTCGCGACGTTCGGGATGACGACGTGGTCGTAGCCCTCGAGCAGCGGAATATCCCAGGTAATCCGCCGGCCGAATTCGGCGTCACCCGATGTCCCGCCCGGACCTTCCCATTCATAAAAGACGCGAATTTCCAGCTCGCCGCGTGAGGCAAGCTCCCGGAAAGCCGGCGCGTTGTATTGAATGGGATGGCTGGTCACTATTGCCAGTTTTCGTGGCCGGGTCATTGAGCTTTCGAGGGGGCTTTGACGGTTATGCGATCGAAGACCGCGACAACTTTCTCCGTCATGGATTCGGCAGTGTACGGGGCGAATTCGGTCCAGATCGTTTCGGGCTTGAGGGCGAACCTGGACCCGGAGAACCACCCATCGAAGACGCGTCGTGAAAGCGCGTCCTCTGTGTCGTTCTCGTTGAACGTAACAGGTACACCTGCTCTCGTGTCGCGCATCACCTGATTGGCGGAGCTTTTCTCGTGAAGAATCGACAGCAGTGGCTTTTCGGCCAGTATGTACGGATACAATTTCGACGCTGTGTATCCCGGGTCGTTCCAGCCCAGGATGAGCGCGGCATCGGAGTCTTCGAGGCAGCGAAGTACTTCGAGGTACGGAATGCGAGCGGGGTGTTCAATCAGGACGTCATCCATCCCGAGCGACAGGGCGATAGGAGCGACGCGCGGTTTGGCGAGAGCTGCCGGCGCGTAGTCGGTGCCGATGAAGTGAAGCCGGATGCTATCGCGTCGAAGAATTCCTTCGTCGAATGCGCGCTTCAGTGCCGTCAACAGCGCGGTGAGTGCGAGCCTGATCCCGGGTGGCGCAGTTCCCGCATAAACCCAGTGAAGCTTGCCGTCCGCCGGGGCAAAGATCGTCTGCTGCGTGTTTTTCGCGGCTGCGAGATCGAGCCGTGACCCTCCGAATGGGATCACAGAGAAGCGCGACTGATCGAGATTGGCGTATCGAT
The DNA here is from genome assembly GCA_038254845.1 of Gemmatimonadales bacterium. Taxonomy (GTDB): domain Bacteria; phylum Gemmatimonadota; class Gemmatimonadetes; order Gemmatimonadales; family Gemmatimonadaceae; genus UBA4720. Next base: position 4,713 of record JBBSFT010000059.1, read on the forward strand.
TCGCGAGGTCGCTAACGTAACCGGCTGAAACGGAAACCACTTGATCCGCATCGCGAAGCGTCGGGCCCTCCTGGAGCCGCGCCACCGATTGCGTGATGCGATGCTTCAGCCGGCCGCCTGGCGGCACGGCTCCAGTTTCTTCGTAATGCGTGTTGACCCATGGATCCTGAAGATCCACAACGTAGGGCACGCCAAAGAGTTTTTTCCACCGGCGGCCAAGCGGAATCAACCCGAACTCGGTCGTCGAAAAGAAGACGAGATCGAACTTTCGTTCTCGCAGCAGCCTGTCGCCCTCGTTCCGAAGTGCCCGGTGTGCGCGGAATGCGAGTCCTGCAAAACCGGCTCGGCGAGTCAGCTGGTGGGGAACAGCATTGACTCTGATCACTTCGACATCGGACGGTATCGTGGCAAGCAATCCTTGCTCTATCGATCCCTCGACATATTCGGGTGCAACGCAAAGGACGACGGGCTCCCAGCCGCGCGAGTGCAAATCGGGGAGCATCATCCTCACCCGCTGGTGATCGGGCGCGTTGACCGGGGGGAATCGAGGACTGACGATGAGCACCGTCTTCATGCGATCGTGCCCGCGACATTGGCGCCTTTGCGCGGTTGATCGAGTGCGCGCCTGACCTGCTCGAGAAGCACAGGGGCAGACTTTTCCCACGAAAACGTTCGCTCGGCCGCTGCCAACGCGGCCTCACGTGCTGATCCGAGCTTAGCTCTGTCGGCAAGCAACCCCCTGAGCGCTCTCGCGAGATCCTTCGCGTCGCCGGCTTCGAACAATGTCACTGCACCCGTCGCCTGCTCCGCTACCTCCCGCTGGCCGGCTGTATCGCTGGCGAGTACGGGAACGCCGGCAAGGAGATAGAACGGCAGCTTGTTCGTGACTGTGAGAAGCCGGCTGCGGCAATCTGCAATTTCGGAAGCGAGGCCAATATCGTGCTCGGCGGTGCGTGATATCAGCTGGTGATGGGGGACCTGCGGATGAAAAAACGCGCGACTGCGCAGGTTTTCAGGCAGTCGAGCGATGAGAGAGTTCCGGTACACGTCGGATACTTTTCCGCGAATGTGCAGCTCGACGGGCATATCGAGCATAGATGCGGCATCGAACAACGTTTCCAACCCGCGTCCCGGCCCGACAACCTGCGAGAACCAGAAGATCGACGGAACGCCCCGATCCTTCCTGTCGCGCGTCTCCCCGTCAATCGAATCGCGTTCAGCAAAGCGAAACGCGTTGTAGATCACTTCCGGAATGCGACACCCGTATGCATCGGCGAGTGCGTTGGCCAATGCATGGGACGTTGTTGTGACATAGGAAGCATTAGGCAACACTCTGCGCTCCCATTTCCTGAGTGCATCTGCCATGAAGCGGTCGTCGCCAACCAGGTTTTCGGAATACCAGTCCTCGACATCGACCGCGACTTTGCGGCCGCGCTCCAGTAGGTGGACGCCCGCCCAGAGTGCCTGTTCAACATGCAGGATCACAAGATCTGCGGGATTGTCGAGCGCATAACGCAACAGCTCGGGAGCGACGTACCCAAGCTGACGGGGATTTACGAACCTGCCCCGCCCGGCCGATCGCCAGAATCGAAACCGCGCCCTTGACCACTGCCACTTGAAACGCCCTGCAATGGAGACGGAAGCCGCGTTCGCGAGAACCGTATACTTCCATTTCCTGTCTTCGTACAGGTGCTTGTCGCGACTGGCAAGTGAGGGCTCGAGAAGCGAACCAACCACCTCGACATCGTATCCGGCTTCTGCAAGCGTGTCTGCCTCCTTGACCACTCTCGGATTTGTGCTGAGCTGAATTCCCGATAGAATGAGAATTCGCTCGTTCATTACCGCGACTGCTGCACGGGTTTTACAACGAGCGGCACGCGCCGGATCCTGTCCCGCATGCTCCATGGAATCACTTCTACGCTGGACTGCAGCGGACGACGCATCATCGAGTCGGTTTCTGTTGTGGCAGCGCGTCGAGCTTGTCGGCGATTCTTTCGATCTGTCTCTCGTAGGTGTTATCAAGCGCGAGCTTTCGCCGCGCTGGCTGAAGTTCTTTGCTGTTGAACTCGGGCAGTCTCTTCAATGTGTCAGTGAGCATGGCCGGCAGAATCGCGTCATCCGCGCCGGCGGGCATCCGTAGCAGATCATCATGTTCTGAGTACATGGCGATTCGACTCGAGACGATCACTTTTCCTGTGCTGAGGTATTCCAAGATTTTGTGCGAGTTCGAGCGATCGGATTCACGCTCGTCAAGCGAATACGCGAGGACATGGCAGTCCATCTCCTGGATCTCCCTGGCAAGGCGGTGTTCGTCAACGCGTCCGTGCAATTTTACATTCGCTGCTCCACGAAGATGGTCGATGAACTGTTGAGCTAAATCCTCCGCATCCACAGGGCCCCAGAAATGGAATTCGGCTTCCGGATTGTCCGCTATCATCTTCTTCAACACGTCCCTATTGAGCGCGGGTCTCGAAAGATTGCCGGAGTAACCCACACGCGATCTTCCGGCGGATTTTGAAGCCTCAGTCCGCGGGTTCCTTGCCGCTGCTTCAAAGGGCCGCGAAAGGCCGTGATTTATCAGCCACCTCGGAGCGTCGATGTCGGCGAAGTTGCTCAGGATCTCGTTAGATACGGAGATCACTGCATCTGCGGACCGCGCGACCAGTACTTGAGCCCGCTGGGAAAGCGGATCGACAGGGTGAAATATCACGCGCTCGGCGCCAAACGCCCTCAGGTCGCTGAAGAGGTTGAACTCAAACGACCAGACGACGTCGAGCGGCTTGCCGATCACTCTCAGGATTCGCCGGATCTGGAATCGCATTAGCCGGTCGAACACCGCGCGGGCATGGAATCTCACGGCGAACGGAAAAGTCGGCCGGTAACTCACTCTAGTTACGCCCTCGGCGTCGGGCATTCTCTCAGCTTCGACCGCATCTCTCTGCGCCAATTTGGGCGGTTCGAGAAAGAACACCGAGTTGCCACGACGAGCGAGCTCGAGTGCGTAATGATGCTTCGATATTCTGATGTGATCCCATGGTTGCGGCGAAATCAGCAGAATCGTCTGGTTTTCCAGCGCGCGCATGCTAGCTGGTAGACACCGTCATTACTCCCGGAACTTCCTGATTCATCGCGAACTCGCGCACCGCCTGCACAACCGCATCCTGGTGTTCGTCGGTCATCTCCGCATACAGCGGCAGCGACAGGATTTCATGCTGATGCGCGTAGGCGACCGGGAAGTCGGCAGGGACGTGGCCCATGTATGCGTAGGCCGGGTAGAACGGCAACGCCTTTGGATAGTTCACCACCGTCGGAATTCCTCGCGGGCTGAGGTGCGTCCGCAGCGCGTCCCGCTCACCGGACCTGATCACGTAAAGATGAAATACGTGTTCGGTCTCCGGACGCCGGGCCGGTCTGGTGATGGCTGGCACTTCTGCGAGCAGCTCGTCGTAACGCGCGGCCAGGCGCTGCCTCGCTTTCGTCCAGCGGGGGAGGTGACGCAACTTGACGTTCAGAATCGCAGCCTGAAGTCCGTCGAGCCTGCTGTTGATGCCTTCGATCAGATGGTCGCCCTTGCCGCCGTGCCGGGCAAACAATGTCGCGAATTCCGCGACGTCATCGCGATTGGTGACGAGGCAGCCCGCATCTCCCATCGCTCCGAGATTTTTGCCTGGATAAAACGAGAAAGTGGCCACGTCGCCCATCGTGCCAACAAGCTTTCCTTTGTATCGCGAGAGATGCGACTGAGCGCAGTCCTCGATCACCCACAGGCCATGGCGCTTTGCAATATTCAGAATCGCGTCCATATCTGCCGGCTGGCCATAGAGATGCACTGCGATAATCCCACGCGCGCGCGGCGTAATTCGCGTCTCGATGAGAGCAGGGTCGAGGCAGAAGTACGCGTCCTCTGTGTCTACGAATACAACCTTGCCGCCTGCTTGAGTAACGGTCTCGGTGGTCGCGATCCACGAATGCGCGGTCGTGATCACCTCGTCACCCTGCTCCAGGCCAAGCGCACGGAGAGCGATGTAAATCGCCGTTGTACCGTCGCTGCACGAGACGCAATGGCGAACGCCAAGCAGCTCGGAGTAGCGTTGCTCGAATTCATCGACGTGAGGTCCGCGGATGAACGACGATTCGCGAATGACGCTCGCGATCGCATCGTCGATCTCGCTCTTAATCGACAAGTACTGCGCGTGAAGGTCTACAAATTCCATATCAGAAACCCGAGCTGCGGCGAGCGGCGGAATAAATTTTATCGATGATCTCGACGGTCTTGAGACCTTCATAACCATTGGTCGCGATCACTCCGCCTTTGGTCAGCACGTCCACCACATTGCGGTAAACCAGGTCGTGGTTCGACATCGAGCCCTGATAGTGACCGTAGCTGTTTGCGGGGTTGCCCGCCGGCAGATCCGAAATCTGAATGTCCTTGATGCTCTGGTACTCGAGCTCGTTTAGATACTGGCCGCCGATCTTCACCGTGCCATTCTCGGCGAAGATCGTGAGCGAACCTTCCATGTTCCGGTCATACGAATTAGTCGTGAAATTCATGGAGCCAAGCACGCCGTTGTGAAACCTCATCGCCACGACACCCGTGTCTTCGAATTCGACTGTCTCGCGATGACCATAATTGTCGATGATGGCAAAGGCATCCTTCACATCGCCGATCATCCAGTACAGGAGGTCGATGAAGTGGCTGAACTGAGTGTACAGCGAGCCGCCGTCCATCTCCCTGGTGCCCTTCCACGTGTCCTGATAGTAGTCGGCGTTGCGATTCCAGAAACAGTTCAGCTGAATGCTGTAAACGCGCCCTAGTTTCCCTGAATCCAGGAGCTCCTTCACTGCAACTACGGGCGGATTGAACCGGTTCTGCTTGACGATGAACAACCTTCTATTCGCCCGCTCGGCCGCCTGAATCATCGTGCCGCAATCAGCGACGGAAATCGCCATCGGCTTCTCGCACACTACGTGATGCCCTGCAGCAAGCGCAGCGACTGCGTGGTCAGCGTGCAGCCCGTTCGGCGTGCAGATAGCAACCACGTCGAGATCTTTCTCCGCCTTCAACATCTCGCAGATATCCAAATACGCATTCGCTCCATATGACGCTGCCAGCGCAGTCGCGCGCTCGGGCACAATATCACAGGTAGCGGCCAGCGTCCCGACCTTTGCGATATGCTCGGCGTGGCGGCCGGCTATGCGGCCGCATCCTACGATCGCGAACCGAAGCTGGGAAGTTTCTGGATTGGGCTGGTCAGGCACTGGCGCCGGCAGTCAGGGGCTGGAACAGTTGGTCCTTTAGCAATGATGGGCTAGGGAAGTTAACAAGGACGGCGCGATGTACACCATGAAAAACGAAAATGCTCCCAGCCGCGACGGCAGATGCCTTTCCAGTCTGCACCGCCTGCAGAAAATCACCGACATTTCGCGCGCCGCCGACTGCGATCACAGGTACCGGCACCGCCGATGCGACGGACCGGATGACGTCCAGATCGTAGCCCTCATACGTACCATCACGATCGATCGAGTTCAGCAGGATCTCACCCGCGCCAAGCTCCACTGCCCGGCGCGCAGCAGTCACGGGATCCTCGGGCATCCGTCGCGTTCCGCCGTGAGTGTAGGAGCGATAGCCGCCAAGAAAGCGTTTTCGAACATCGATTGATGCGACGATTGCCTGAGATCCGAAGCGCCGGGCTCCTTCGGACACTACCGCGGGATGCGTCGCGAGAGCGGAGTTCACGATGACTTTTTCGGCTCCGGCATACATGATCCGGCTCATTTGATCTACAGTCGTCACTCCGCCGCCGTAGCCGAGTGGCATGAAGCACTCGCCTGCGATTTCTCTGATCCTCTCGATCTGGGGCTCCCTGCCCTCGTTGGTCGCGTCGATATCGAGAACGACCAGCTCGTCTACTTCCTTGTCGTTGAAGATCTTCACCGTGTTGATCGGATCGCCGACGTAGACGCCGCGGTCGAACTTCACTGTCTTGACCAGACCGCCCTTGCGCATCAGCAACGTCGGAATGACGCGGACGCGGCGCATCAGTATTTCTCCGCGAAGTTCCGGAGAACCTCCATCCCGTGACGATGACTCTTTTCCGGATGGAATTGCACGCCGACGATGTTGCCACGCTCGATCGCTGCCGGAAACGCATAACCGTGTGTCGTCCACGCAACGACGTCCTGTTCATCGTCATTCGACAGATGGTACGCGTGCGTAAAGTAAAACCGGGTGTCTTCGGATGTGGCCGGAAACAGCCGCGTCGGGCGCGGGACTTCTATCTCGCCCCAGCCCATGTGAGGAATGCGCTGGTGACCCTCGATTCGCTCCGAATCGAATGCAACCACGTCCGCAGGGAGCCAGCCCAGGCCCTTGACGTCGTCTTCTTCGCTTCCCCGACAGAGTATCTGCATTCCGAGACAAATTCCCAGAACAGGCACTCCATCCTCCGCCACGCGCTTCTGTAGCGGTGCCTCGAGCCCAAGCTTGCGGAGCTGGTTCATCGCGTAGCCGAACGCGCCGACACCGGGCAGAATCAGCTTCGACGCGGCTGCAATTCGTTCGGGACTCGACGTCACCGTCGACTCGAACCCGAGCCGCCGAAGCATATTCTGCACCGACATGATGTTGCCAAGCTGGCAGTCGACGATCGTGATTGGGCTGGCCGTCATGCTCTGCGTATGGTCAGTCCCGCTTGATGATCGTCGCTGCGCCGCGAACGGCCCTCCACAGGGGCCGAATCAGTCTCATCGCCGGGAAGCGCTGTGCCATTGACCTCTCGACCGCAAAATCGGTGTGGGCTCGCGGCGGAGTTCTCATGATCAGGTCGAATTCGTCGTCGTTCAGGCCGAGTTTCTTGAGAACGAAAGCCTGATCCGACCGCGCGACATCGTCCGGGCACGGTGGCTCCTCGAGCTTTTCAAGAGCAGCTTCACGCGTCAACTGTCCCGCGAAAATCCTGTTGGAGAGATGCGCTTTTCTCTTGTCGATGCCGAATTTCTGGGGGAGTATATGACACTGGTAGAACCGGGTGAAGATAGACTCGTGGTGCTTCGCGCCGTAGTCTCTCCATCCCAGCTCGCGGGCCAGCGTTTCCTTTGCGCGGTCATAGTCGTAGTCGAGCAGGTTCAGCGGTGACAGCGATTCGACACTGTCTATGTCAATGCTGAGCTTCTTCTGGGCGGTTCCAAAAAGCGGATATGTCCTCAGCTCCCGCTTCCCGAATTTCCGGTGGATATCGAGGAGATTGATGTGGTCGAGCTTATTGTATATCCAGTGAGGCGGAAGAACGGCCTCGGTCGAGATGTTCGACCCGCTCAGCAGGTACTTCACGCGATGCTTCCGGGCAAGACGGTATAGAGTGCCGGCGATCGCGTGGTCGGTCGCGACCTCGATGTCCACAACCGAAGCCCGCAGGTAGGCCAGCTGAAGATCCCTGAATTCATCCCAGTCAACAACGAGCGTGAACAGGTCGAACCCAAGCTTGCTCACGATGTTCTCGATGTTCTTCACAGCGAGCTCGCTATTCCACCCATTGTCGAAGTGGACCGCCAGCGGGCGCAGGCCGAGCCGATGCGCCTGGTAGGCGACGTAACTGCTGTCTACCCCACCACTGAGACCCATAATGCAGTCGTACGGACGGTTGGCGCCGTTGGCCTTGACGCGGGACACGAGCTGGTCCAGAAGCACCTCGGCTTCTCGACCAGTCCGAAGGTGCTCGCGAGCAAGAGCCTGGTACTCGTGGTAATAGTTACTGCGGCCCTCGTCGTCGAACACCATACCCGGATCGTCGAGCGTATCGAAGACGCTGACGCTGCAGCGTTGATACGGGCGGGCCGTGCCATCAAGCATTCGTCGCTTCCGCTATGCGATACAACTGGTCAAGATTCTCGACCAGGCGTTGCGCGCCAAAGCGTTCGATCGCGCTCTCACGAAGCACGCACGGGTCATAGGTTCGCGCTTTCTTAATCATTGTAACCAGTGCATTCGCTAAATCTGCCGCGTCATCAGGCTCCACGATCATCCCGTCTTCCGGTTCGATAAACGACTCGGGGCCACCGCACCGGGTTGCGATGACCGGCTTCCCCCTGACCAGCGCCTCAACCAACACTACACCGAACGTTTCATAGCTGCTTGGAAGCACAAAGGCATCGCAGCCATCTAGTTCCTGGACTACTTCCTCTCGCGAGAGCCGCCCAAGGAAGTCCACTTGACCCGTGATCCCCAACTTCTCCGCAAGGATTTTTAGTTCTGACTCGAGCGGTCCGTCGCCTCCAATTCTCAGGAGGACACAGTCGTTCCCTTGAAACGCTCGGTTAAACGCACGCAACAGGACTGCATGGTTCTTGATCGGGATCAAATTTCCGATACATGAGAAGGCGAAGCGGCGCTCGGACGGCGCTCTCGTCTTGACTGGGGCGGTCTCCACCTCTGGATCGATAACATTCGGAACCCACTGGATGCCTTCCTGATCCAGATCGAGTTGACGCGCGAGGATGGCCCGGAGCCCGGGGCTGACAGCGGCCAGCGAGCTCGCGCCCGCAGCGGCTTTGCGAAGCCTGGGAAAGAGCCGGCGAGGGATAAGGCCCTGCCGAAAGAAGGAGCTGTGCTCAGTGACGACGAACGGAATATTCCAGCGCGTTGAAATGCGATGGCAGAGCAACCCGGCAGGATTGAGATTGTGTGCGTGGAGTAAATCGGGCTCGCCGAATCGATCACGGTAAGCCTCGAAGGCGGTGATGCCCGCGCGAATCCAGCCAAGGTGATCGGTGGAAGGCGAAGGCGGTAAAGGGTAGAAGCCCTCGGCCCGAACGATTGGGATGTTGCCGATCTGATCGTGTGTCACGAAGGATTCCGGCTGCCTCAACTTGCGTTTCAAAATGAAAGCAAGCTCCGGAAGTGACCAGCCGTCCAGCGAATTCCCGGGGTTCCGTCCCGCCGCCCGGTACAGTCCGGCCCGCAGGATCATTGTCGTCGATAGCACCTGACGCACGGACAGCACTCCAACACGAAAACCAGCTTTGGCGAGCGCGCTCGCCTGATGCAGCTGAAATATTCCTGCGAGATGATTTTCCGGGGGGAGAAACTCCTCTGAGGGAACAATGAGAATGTGCTGCTTCAACTGTCCTTCCGGTTCTTACAGAGAGCCTGCATAAGTCATCACGGCGCTTCCGGTTTCCTGCACAGAAGGATTTCAGTGCCCGGCCCTGAATGAATAAAGCGTGTTGCAACGAGCTCGAAGGGAAAAAGCATCGCACCCACAATTTGCCCAAGAAACTCCCCCTTTCCTGCAAGCCGGTGGAGGACCGAATACCAACGACGCAATACTCGGCTTCTCGTGCGCACGGGGTCGTTCATGAGAACGAACATCGGAGTGCGTTCAACAATTTCGAAGCCCTCAGATTGCAACGCCTCAAGAATCATTGCTTCGCTGCGTGAAACATAGTGACTCATTCTGCTCTCGACGGGGACCAGATTGTCGGAGTAGATAAACCATCCACCGGGTTTTGTTAATCGATAAATATTCTGTAGCGCCGCTTGATAGCGATCATCATCAACTATGTGAAACAGGACATCGAACGCCGAAACAACGTCGTAGTCTTCCGATAAATTAGCCAGAACCTTCGAGTCACCGATGTCGCCCTTAAAAAAATTAGCTTCAGGGAACCCGGTCGAAAGCCGAGCGACCGCCGTTTCGGTGATGTCCAAGCCAGTCAATTGCGCTGCACCCCACCGTTTCCACTCAGCGACATAGGCGCCAGTACCTGAGCCAATGTCGAGCACTGCTGAGGTTGATGAATCAAGCGAGAGACGACTTAGAATCCGCCTGAAAACCTGGCGCCGCACGGCATAAAGGTAGGAGTTATATGCCCGGGACATTCCAATATCGCCAACACCCCTATCATCGTATTGCCCTCGTAATCTCGCCTCCCAGTATGCGCCCGGATGAAATGCAGACATGACCGTAGTGGTTAATGCGTGGAGAAATAGATCTTGAAGTTTGCCCGTACTCGGTCGGAGTGCCGTAGCAAAGAGCGCCGATCATAGAAACGTGTTCCAAGTATGAACATAACTGGGTCCGTTCTGGATTTCCTTACATGGTACCCATTGGCGGCCGAACGCAATCAAGGTGGGAGAGGAGGTGTTAACGCCTTTAGCGGCCAGAGGTGGGACGGGCGACCTCGGAGCCACCCTCAGGATTACCTCGTCTTACCAGATCAACCCTGACTCGATGGAATAAACGCCGGCTGCAATCTTGTGCGACAATTTGTGGTCATGCCCCTGGGACAGGGCTACGCCATCGAGAGTCGGATAACAGGAGTTGAAGAAGAAGGGGGAGTCCAACTTAAAGTTTTCGAGCCAAAGCCAGGAGCGTTTCCGGCGCGCCCTCCCGAGGTATTTCGGAAGGGTTGTGCAAAGCGACGGCGAAGGAATCGGAAGCGTTGCGCTCGATGGGAGCCAGAGCCCGTCACATAGTCTCCCTCAGTTGAGGCGCGCTCCCGCGAACCCAATGGCGACGCTATATATTCGGCTGTCTGTCAGGCGCGGCTGCTGGGCCTGTCCTCGGCCCGGCCGAGCTCTGTGATTTCTATACTCAGCGGGCCTCGTGACAAAGGCGCACCCTGCAAAACAATCTCTCCTCAGGCACTTCGAACGATTTCGAAGCAATTCCTTGTCTCACAATTCGGTTACGGTCAGGCGCGCAGTGCATATACTGCGGAGTCGATAAATGCGGCGGTGGGATTCGGCATGTGTGCCATCGCGATGGACCTCACTCTTCCCGCCGCCGACCGCAAGGTACTGACAAGCATACTTCGCTCGACTTCCGTTCCTGCCGCGCTGGCGCACCGTGCTCAGGTCATACTCGCTCTCTCCGATGGCCACGAGGCGGGTGGTGGGATCCTCGACCGGGGGCGCTTCAGGCCTGGGTCGTCAGCGAGGCTCTCGCGCTACCGAAGCCCGACCGGTATCGTCATTTCCGCACCTGGTACGCACGCGGTAAGGGGGAGACGGTGATGTCAGAGATTCTTTCAATCATCGAACAGCGAGCAAGTGATGCAGCAGCGACTGGCTGAGCTTCTGGTTTACATGGACGAGACAC
>JBBSFT010000060.1:0-15224 GCA_038254845.1 Gemmatimonadales bacterium
GAATGAGCAACCGAATGACGCGGTGTCGGTGATCGAGCCTTCGGAATCGGTGACCGCTGTTGTCGCCGGAGTCGTTGACATCTATGTCGTGAGGCCACTTCCGGACGGCTGGAAAATTCTCGTGGCGCAGCGTGGGCTCGACACGCGGTGTCCGGGCGCGTGGGAAACTGTGCACGGCCGGATCGAGCCCGGCGAGCGTCCCGAGAATGCGGCGCTCCGCGAAGTGAAGGAAGAAACCGGCCTCACCGTTGCGCGACTGTACAATGTCACCGTTCAGTCGTTCTACCTGCACATGTTCCAATCCGTGCAGATGGCGATCGTGTTCGCGGCGTTTGTCGATGAGCCGGCTAATGTTGTTCTCGGTCCCGAGCATCAGCGATCTGAGTGGCTCTCGCCGGCTGAAGCCGCCGAGCGGTTCGCGTGGCCGCGGGAACGGGAGGCGCTGACGCACATCAGACAGCTGCTGAAGAATGGAGATGCAGGCCCAGTCGAGGACGTACTGAGGGTTTTCTAACCGGCGTTCAACCGGTATCCCGTCTTGCGAACCGTGAGGATATGGCGCGGAGCTGCTGGATCTTTCTCCAGCTTGCGCCTCAACTCACCGACGTGCGTATCAACAGTTCGACTGACCACGCCCGATCCATAGCCCCACACCTCGCGCAGCAGATCGAGACGCGTCACAACATTTCCGCGGCGTCTAACCAATGCCATCAACAGCTCGTACTCCTTTGGCCGAAGGGTAACTGTCATGCCATCGAGCAGAACGTCGTGAGTACCGGTCACGATCTCGACATCACCGAATCGGTAGGTTTCCTTCTCATCGCCACGATCGGTTGTTCGGGCGGATCGCCGCAGCAGCGCATGCACGCGGCCGATCAGCTCGAGGAGGCCGAATGGCTTCGTCACATAGTCGTCGGCGCCATCGCGAAACCCACGCACCTTGTCATGCTCGTGCGATTTCGCGGTGAGAATGAGCACCGGCACGTGATTTTCCTGATCACGGAGCGTTGTCAGAACGTGATATCCGTCAAGACCTGGTAGCATGAGGTCGAGAATGATCAGACCCGGATCGAGCTCGCGCGCTTTTCTCAGCCCGACCACGCCGTCTTCGGCCGTTTCTACCTGGAATCCCTCGATCTCGAGGTTATTTGCGAGCCCGCGAGCGAGGTCGACGTTGTCCTCGATAATCAGAATGAGCGTCATGCCCTCATCGCCGCCTGTCCCGTTGAATAGGAACTCATTCGGCTCTCACCGATGGCCTGGGGGACTGTTTCAGAGCCAGACAACTCGGGCAGCTCGACCACGAAGCGCGAGCCGGTGTCATTTGCACCGCGCTCGACCCACGCTCTGCCGTTGTGTCGCTCCGCGAGGTCCCGCACAACCGCGAGGCCCAGGCCGCAGCCCGTGCCGCTCGGCGCCTCGCCGTTTCTTCCCCGGACGAATGCGACCCAGATGTCCCCACGCGCACTGCCGCTCACGCCTGGACCTTCGTCAACGACTGCGAGTCGCACCATCCGCCGTCTCAGTGGCTGCTCGGGGGCGAGGATGGCGGGATGAAGAACAATCAACGTGTGGCCGGTTGTCAGCTCAACGGTGACACGCTGGCCCGGCGGACCGTACTTCACAGCATTGTCGAGAAGGTTGATGAGAATCTGCCGGAACGCGGATGGATCGACGAACGCAGAAGCCCTTTCGTCGAGATTCTCGATGATCGTGACACTGCGCGCACTCGCGAGCGGTGAAAAGTTGGCAATCACGTCCCGGACGAGCAGAGCGAGAGGTGAGTGTTCAGGTGATAGGCTCACAACGGGGCGCTGCGATCGCGAGAAAGCGAGAGCATTGTCAACCAGATGCATGAGCCGGCGTGCTTCGCGAACGATTACACTCGCGGCGTCGGCGCGCTCCGACTCCGAGCGCGTTCTCCCGAGAGTCAGCGTTTCGCCAAAGAGAAGAATCTGGGCCAGCGGCGTTCGCAGCTCGTGCGACACGCTCGAGCTGAATTCGAGGCGAAGCTGCGCGAGCTCGTGCTCGCGCTGAAGATTCCGAAGGATGATTGCCGTGAGCAGTCCAGTCAGCAGGAGAAGTCCGACCCAGACGGGAGCGCGGGAGCCCGGAACCATTCCACCCTGAAGTCGCGCCGTGGCGTCGGGCCGCAGCGCGACACGAACTTTCATTCCGCCGCTGAAAACTCCGAGCGACGCAGTGTCGGACCGAAGACCGGCCGCCCAACCGTTAGACCGATAGATCTCTTCTCCCGACGGAATGAGCACCGATGCGGCGAGCAACGAGTCGCTCGGCAGTCCCCGCGTGATGGCAAGCGGAAGAAGTTTCGGATAACGGAGAAGATGCGTCACGACGCCGCTTGCGAAATCATTCGCTGAAGTGACAAATCCAAGCGCGCCGATGACCTCATTGCGCTCGTTCCGCTGAGGCGCGAGTCCGATTGCCATCGTCGAATCGCCGCGCCGCTCGAACCCGACGAAGTAACCTCCCATCGGCTGCCTGACGATGTTCGCGAGAGAATGTTTGAGCCAGACAACGTCGGGAGATGAAGTTGCAGCGGGCTGCGGCAACGTGAACGACCCGACTTTTGCGGCTGCCCATCCCGGCTCCGCTCCATTCGTGCCCGCCACGGCTGCGGGCGCCGTCGTGAGCGATCCGTCGCGCGAATCAAATCGGAAGTAATAGCCGGCAGGAATCAACATCGCGCAATCGCAACCGGCGAGATACCGCGCGCCCTGCAACAGCACCGGCAGCGGAGCAATCGAGTCAGTCGGTTTGAGCTTGTTGCCAACCAGTCCGCGAAACAACGTCGACAGCCCTGCTGCGAGGGACGCGTCGCCGGTTCGCGCCGTGCTCCATGCCGCGTACGCCGCATAATCCTGCAGCCCGCGCTCGGCGATCTCGCGACGGGAGCGACCCGTGTTCCATGCCTCGTAAACAAGAAGGCCGGCAATCGAAAACACGACCACCAGCAGGCCAACAAGAGCGGGCATACCCGTCGTGCGAGGCGCGCGGTTCATTACATGAATATTACGAGGAGTGACACGAAACCACGACGACCCGAGCTACGCCGTGCCGCGGTTCTTGGAGACCCGCACCCGCTCGGCATTGGTGCGCCCATATCCAAAATAGACGACCATCCCCACAGCCAGCCAGACAATGAGACGTATCCACGTCGCGGGGGGAAGCGAGACCATCTGCACCAGACAGAAAACCGCACCGAGGATTGGGACGTAGGGAATCCCCGGCGTGCGGAACGGTCGCGGGATCTCGGGCGACGTGCGACGCAATATGAGAATGCCGATGCACACGAGCACAAAGGCGAGAAGCGTTCCCATGCTGACAAGGATTCCAAGCACGGCGATCGGTGTCACGCCGGCCGCGAACGCGACAATGACCCCGGTGACGATCGTGCTGATATGAGGAGTCCTGAACGTCGGGTGAACTCGCTTGAACAATCCCGGAAGGAGACCGTCACTGCTCATCGAGTAGAAGATCCGTGTCTGGCCGAGCAGCGTTACGAGCATCGTGCTGAACAATCCGAACAGCGCACTGACTTTGATGACCGGGCTGAACCACGTCAGTCCGGTTGCGTCGATACCAACCGCGAGCGGGTCAGGAACATTCAATTTCTGATAGGGGACGATGCCGAGCAGAACGATTGCGACACCGATGTAGAGAATCGTGCACAGTCCGAGTGACACCAGGATGCCAATCGGCATGTCGCGCTGTGGATTCTTCGCCTCCTGCGCCGCGGTTGAGACCGCGTCGAAACCGATATAGGCAAAGAACATGACGCCTGCCCCGCGGAGGATGCCGCTCACTCCGAAATGTCCAAACGTGCCGGTGTTCGGCGGAATCAGCGGCGTGAGATTCGCGCGATCCACATACGCCGCGCCCGCAACGACGAAAATCACCAGCACCATGAACTTGATTATCACCAGCACGGTGTTGGTGTTCGCGGACTGTTTCACTCCCAGAACGAGGAGGCCCATCACGACGAATACAATCAGCGCAGCAGGTAAATTGAATACGCCGTGGGCGATGACACCGCTCGCGAGCGTCACGGTCTGTCCGGGTGCGGCAGACAATGATGCGGGAAGGCTGATCCCGAAACCGGCGAGAAGACTCGTGAAATAGCCGGACCATCCGACGGCGACCGTCGCCGTGCTGAGTGCGTATTCGAGCACGAGATCCCAGCCGATGATCCACGCCATCAGCTCGCCCATCGTTGCATAGGCGTACGTGTAGGCGCTGCCGGCAACGGGAATCATCGCCGCGAACTCCGCGTAGCAAAGGCCAGCGAATCCGCATCCGACTGCCGCAATGATCATCGAGACGACGAGAGCGGGTCCGGCATTCTGCGATGCGGCCGTTCCGGTCAGGACAAAGATTCCTGTGCCGATGATCGAGCCGATGCCGAGGGTCGTGAGGTTCAGCGCCCCGAGCGCGCGGTGAAGCGGATTTCTCTCGGCGTCGGAGTGCAGATCTTCGAGGGACTTCTTCGTGAGTATGCTCATGCCTCACGATGCGAACGCACAACGACCGGTGCTACATGCTAGGTGTCAGAGAACTGTCAGAGCAATTCGTCTCGAAGCTCTAGCAACTCTGCAACAAACTCGAACGAGAAGATCAACAACCTTACCGCGGAGAGCGCGGAGTGGCACAACCCGCGGAGATCGCAGAGAAAAACAATAATCGTTGAACCCACGACCAACAGACAACCAATCAGTAAGCCGTTCAGGCTTTCTCCGCGGCCGTTGCAGTTCCCGCGTTCTCCGCGGTAAGGCAGCCATTAGTTGTTGGTTGTCGTTGCAGCTTGTCGACTAAGCTTACTTCGGCTTGACGATCGTCACATTATGCGGGCCCGTTGGCGCGTTTGGCTTCACGCGCACACTCTTCGCCGGAATGCCCACGTTCACGTGATACGGTCGTACATCCTTCGTCGCCACCGCCGATGCACCGACCATCCCCTCCTCATTCACGTGCACGCCGGCAAGCACCGTCGCGTGATACGTGATCCTCACTCCGTCGTCGAGCCGCGTCACTGCATTCGTCACTTCCCGCTGATCGACGATGCTGTGCGTGTGACTGTACACGTTCGCGTAGTCACTCACCGACACGCGATCGCCAAGCACAATGCCTCCTCTGTCGTCGAGGAGAACGTGACGGTGGATCACCACGTCATCGCCAACTTCCATGTTGTATCCAAACGAGAACTCAACGTGCTGGAACGCCTTGAAATTCTTGCCACACCGCTTGAAGATGTGCGGCGCCAGAATCCTCCTCAGCCTCACACCGACGTCGATATTCTGACCGCCGAGCACGGTTCTGTCGAATGAGTACCAGAGCCATAGCAGCGGCTTGACCCGCTGAAACTTCTCATCCTCGCATTCCGCGTAGTACTCGGGCTCGAGGGTGATGTTGCGTGGGTCGAGTGATGCGAGCGCGAGCCGCGTACCGGCAGGGATCGCCGCATCATTGACCGCCTTCTCCCAGTTTGCCGCATACTCGGGATAGGTGATCTCGCAGAGGGCCTTTCGACACACGTCGTTGCGGTCGGCTGACGCATCGCGAACCGCGGCCTCGATGTGCGAAAGCCAGTCCTCGGCAACCGACGGGTTGGGACGTTCTGGAAGTTTGCGAAGAGGTAGAAGTGCCATGCGTTGTTGATAGCTGGATGTTGCTGAAATCAGCTGCCAGTGCGGGCAGCCCGCGCGCGGACAAGTGCGCGCTCACGCTCGATGCGCTGAAGCAATAGCTCCCACACCGAGCTCTGGAGTCCCTGAAAGCTAACGGTGAGCGGGTGATCGACATCGATGTCACCCGGATAAAGATAGACAGCGCTCTGGGTCTCACGCTGCATCAGTCGCTGCTCGCCAAACCCGGTGCTGAGCGGAATCACATCGATCGGTCTGAAATCCTGTCCACCGCTCGTAATGGTGAGGTCCATCGGCGTAAACCGGGCGTTGTCCTGAAGGCCGTAAAACGAAACGTACCAGAGATCGGGCGACCTGTTTCCGGACCGTCTCGTCACTGCCTCGATTGCGCGCCGGTTGCTTTCCTGAAGATCTCGCAGCGCTTTGTAGGAGTCGGGCGTCAGCAGGCGGATCACACTCTCATCGAGCGGAATCGCTCGCACAATGAGTCCCTCGGGCTCGAGGCGGATCGCAATGTCATCCTGCCTGAGTGATCCGAATCCAGCGGGAATTCCAGCGGCTGACGAGCTGTCATCGACGGGAACCGCCGCAATCGCTCCCTGCTGCGATGGCGGCGCGCAGGCTGCCACCATCACTGCGACACCCAGCGTTGCAAGAGGTCGGTTCAACCTTTCTCCTCGCTAACGGATTCGATCAGGCCTGCAAGCGCAGTCGCCAGTTCGTCGCGCCCTTCGCCGGTCGATGAGCTGAACGGAATTATCTGATCGCCGTCAAGCGACAGGGCTCTTGCAATCGCGTCAGACCGACCGGTCACCGCGCCGCGCGTCACCTTGTCTGCCTTCGTCAGAACGACAATTGTCGGCACCTGAATCTCGGCCAGGAAATCGAACATGGACCTATCATCTTCACTCGGCTCATGGCGAATGTCCAGAAGCTGGACGATCCCGGCAAGTGTTGGCGTACGTTTCAGATACCCTTCGATCAGGGGCCGCCAGTCGGCTTTCCGCTCCTTGGAGATCCGCGCATAGCCGTAGCCCGGAAGATCGGCGAGGATGAAGCGGCCATTGACCTTGAAGAAGTTTATTTCCCGCGTTCGGCCCGGCGTTTTACTCACTCGCGCGAATGCTTTCCTGCGGACAAGCCTGTTGAGCAGCGATGACTTGCCAACATTCGACCTGCCGGCGAATGCGATCTCCGGCAATCCAGCGTCGGGACGCCATCCGCCATCGGTCGCCATTCCCCCAAGAAACTCCAGGCTCCGGATAACAAGAGGATCCGGGCCGGGTGCCTCGCTCATCAGTGCGTCGTCAGCCCGTCGGGAATCACATCCACCGCGGACCGTGCGGTCTCCCTCACTCGCGGAGGACGCCGGCTGGCCAGCTTTGCTGCTGTTTCGTCACGAAGCGCGATCGCAAGTACCTCGTCCATCGTCTTGACCGGATGGAACCGAACCGCGGCTCGCACCTCGGGCGGTAGCTCGTCGAGGTCGCGTGAGTTTCCGTAGGGAACGATGACATCCGCCACCTTGTTGCGGTGAGCGGCGACAGATTTTTCCTTGAGCCCGCCAATCGGCAGCACGCGGCCGCGAAGCGTGATCTCACCGGTCATTGCGACATCACCGCGAATCGGTTTTCCCGTCAGCGCGCTGATGACAGCCGTGGCGATTGCGATTCCGGCCGAGGGCCCATCCTTCGGCGTCGCGCCTGCTGGCATGTGAATGTGAATGTCGCGGTTGCGATAGAAGTCCGCCTCGAGGCCCAGCTCCTTCGACCGCGTCCGTGCGTAGCTTAGCGCGGCACTCGCTGACTCCTTCATCACATCGCCGAGAGTTCCGGTGAGCTGCACCTTGCCGCGTCCCTTGACGACGCTCACCTCGATCTCGAGTACTTCTCCACCAACGCTCGTGTACGCAAGTCCCGCCGCGACGCCGACTTTATCCTCGAGCGACGTGTCGTCCAAATCGAACGGAGGTGTTCCAAGAAGCTCCTGCAGATCGGCGGCACTGACAATCTGTTTCACCGTATCCGTCGGTTTCTCGGCCTGTTTGCGCGCGAGCTTTCGCGCGACGCGGGCAAGCCGCCGCTCGAGCTCGCGCACACCCGCTTCCCGCGTGTAACCGCGCATGATCGCCGGAAGGGCATCCGCCTCCAGTGTGACATGCGCGGGATCGAGACCGTTCGCGACAAGCTGTCTCGGCAACAGATACTGGCGGCCGATCGCCAGCTTCTCGTGATCCAGATAACCGGCCAGCCGAATGATCTCCATTCGGTCGCGCAGCGCCTCCGGAATTCCATTCAGGCTGTTCGCAGTCGTGATGAACAACACCTGCGACAGGTCGTAGTCAACCTCGAGATAATTGTCGTTGAACGCCGTGTTCTGCTCGGGATCGAGCACCTCGAGCAGCGCCGACGCGGGGTCACCCCGATAGTCCTGTCCCAGCTTGTCAACTTCGTCGAGAAGAATGACCGGGTTGATCACCTCCGCCCGCCTCATCGCCTGAATGATGCGGCCCGGCATCGATCCGATGTACGTTCGCCGATGCCCTCTGATCTCCGCCTCGTCGCGAACGCCACCAAGTGCCATGCGAATGAATTTTCTGCCGAGAGCTCTCGCGATGGACCGACCAAGCGATGTCTTGCCGACGCCCGGCGGACCGACGAGACAGAGAATCTGTCCCTCGATTTTTCCGACAAGAGACAGCACCGCAATGAAGTCGAGGATTCTGTCTTTCACTTCCTCGAGGCCGTAGTGATCCTCGTCGAGAATTCGGCGCGCGTGCGACACGTCGAGCACTTCGTCGGTCCGCTCTTCCCATGGAAGATTCACGATCCAGTCGACGAAGTTTCGCGAGACGGTGAACTCCGGTGACATCGGCGACATCCGCCGCAGCTTCTTCAGCTCGCGAAGCGTTCGCGTCCTGACAATCTCCGGGAGCGCCTTCTTCGCAACGACCGACTCGAGATCGCCGAAGTCATCGCCGTCATCTTCGCCGAGCTCCTTGTGAATCGCGCGAAGCTGTTCCTGGAGATAGAACTCGCGTTGATTCTGGAATAGTGCACCGCGCACATCATCGTCAATCTTTCGCTCGAGCCGGAGCAGCTCGTTCTCGCTTCCCAGCGTGTTAGAGAGAGACTCGAGGAGATCCTTGAGCTTCGTCGCTTCAAGGAGCTTCTGTCGCTGCTCGAACTTGATCGCCATGTGCGCAGCCACTCCCCACGCCTGGCGTTCTTCCGACTCCGTGCTCTGGATGAGTCCGACAACTTCAGGGGGAATGCGGCGATGGAGAGCGACGTACTCCTCGAACAGCGAGAGCATTCTGTTCGCGAGCGCTCGCGTTTCCGTTTCCGGCGGTGACGCGCTCCACTCGAGCGGCTCAGCCACAGCTCGCATGAACGGCCCGCCCGCGACGTAGCGCGTGATGCGGGCGCGAGCAAACCCTTCGACGAGCACGCGCGTGCTGCCGTTGGGAAGCCTTGCGACCTGGAGCACGCGGCCGAGTACGCCAACGCGGTGGAGGTCGGCGGCGCCGGGCTCCTGAGTTTCGCCCTCTTTCTGCGCGACGAGCAAAATCAGCTTGTCTGTCTCGGCCGCGGCGTCGATGGCCGCGAGCGACGGCTGTCGTCCGACGAGCAGGGGAATGACGACGAACGGAAAAATGACGACTTCGCGAAGCGGCAATACCGGGATGCGGGCTTCGGCCAGCACCTTTTCGCCGTCACGTGTGAATTCGTGGGTCAATGTCTGTTGTTTTAGAGGTACCGGGTGACCGGTACCCGAAACCCGGCGCCCGCTTTTATTACGCTTCCTTCTTGCGCCGGACCGGCGAGATCTCGAGAAGCGGCTGCGTGCCGTTGGTGATGCACGACTCGGTGACCTTCACCTCGACGACATCCTCGCGGCTCGGAAGATCGAACATGACCTCCATCAGGGTCTCTTCGAGAATTGCGCGGAGTCCGCGTGCACCAGTACCGCGCTTGAGAGCTTTCTGGGCGATTGCAGCGAGTGCGCCCTCGTCGAACGTGATCTTCACCTCTTCGAGGCCGAAGAGCTTGGCGTACTGCTTCGTAAGGGCGTTCTTGGGCTCCTTCAGAATACGGACGAGCGATTTCTCATCGAGCGATTCGAGAGCCACCGTCACGGGAAGACGGCCAACAAGTTCCGGAATCATGCCGTAGCGAAGCAGATCGTCAGGCTCGACTTCCGCAAACACCTGCGTCGGGTCTGCTTCTTTCTTTCCGGTGAGGTTGTTGAACCCGATCTGGCGACGGCCGGTGCGGGCCTCGATGATTTTCTCGAGGCCATCGAACGCGCCACCGCAGATAAAGAGAATATCCTTGGTATTGAGCTGGATGTACTCCTGCTGCGGATGCTTGCGTCCTCCCTGCGGCGGGACTGAAGCCACGGTGCCCTCGATGATCTTGAGCAGGGCCTGCTGCACGCCCTCACCCGAAACGTCGCGGGTAATGCTGGGATTTTCCGACTTCCGCGCGATCTTGTCGATCTCATCGATATAAACGATGCCGCGCTCGCACTCGGCAATGTTGAAATCGCCGGCCTGAAGGAGGCGCACGAGGATGTTCTCGACGTCTTCACCGACGTAGCCTGCTTCGGTGAGAGTCGTGGCATCGGCAATCGTGAATGGAACGTCGAGAATGCGGGCCAGCGTCCGGGCAAGCAAAGTCTTGCCGACACCAGTCGGGCCGATGAGCAGAATGTTCGACTTGTCCAGCTCCACATCGTCATCCTTGAGTGACGTGGAGTTGATTCTCTTGTAGTGATTGTAGACCGACACCGACAGTGCCTTCTTCGCCTGTTCCTGTCCGATGACATACTGGTCGAGGACGTCCTTGATCTCCTGGGGAGATGGTACCTGCGTGATCGCCTCGGATACCTCGCGCTCCTCGTCTTCCGCCAGGATCTCGTTGCACAGCGCAATGCACTCATTGCAGATGTACACGGACGGGCCGGAAATGAATTTCCGAACCGAATCCTTCGACTTCCCGCAGAACGAGCAGCGGAGGTGTTTATCCTGCGACATAGGCGATCCGGAAGTGCTGGAGAGGCAAACGGTTGCTACTGAACAACTAACAGCGGGCTACGAGATGGTCAAGGATTTTCGGGTCTCAGACCTTCAAAGCCTCGACGATCTGGTTCGGGTTCGTGATGACGTTATCGATGATGCCATATGACTTTGCCTCGTCCGCGGACATGAAGCGGTCGCGGTCCATGTCGCGCTCGATCTGCTCCACCGGGCGACCCGTATGCTTCGCCATCAGCTCGTTCATTTTCGACCGAAGGTAGAGAATCTCCCGTGCCTGGATCTCGATGTCCGCCGCGGTGCCCTGGGTGCCGCCGCTTGGCTGGTGGATCATGATCCGGGCGTGGGGCAGGGCCGAGCGCTTGCCGGGAGTGCCGGCGGCAAGCAGGAACGAGCCCATGCTTGCGGCCAGACCCATGCACGTTGTGTTCACGGGAGGCTTCAGGAACTGCATCGTGTCGTAGATCGCCATTCCGGCAGAAACGCTGCCACCCGGCGAGTTGATATAGACGTGAATGTCACGGTCAGGATTATCTGCCTGAAGGAAGAGCAGCTGTGCAATCACAACATTCGCCACGTCATCATTAATCGGCGTGCCGAGGAAGATGATGCGGTCCATGAGGAGCCGGGAGAAAACGTCGTAGGTTCTCTCGCCGCGGCTGGAGCGCTCGATTACGTAGGGTGTGTACAGGGTCGGCATCATCGGTTCTCAGCTCTCGGTTTGAATTTCGTTTTTGTCGAGCAGCCACGCGAAGACCTTGTCTTCGGTGAGGCTGCGCTCGATCTCCTTCAGGCGGCCGCTCTTTTCGAGCTGCGCGTACAACTGGCCGGGGTTGATTCCCCGTTTTTCGGCCTGCTCGGTAATCCGGTCATCGAGATCCTTCTCCGTCGCTGCCAATGACTCCCGCTCGGCGATTGCTTCGACGACGAGGTCGCGTCTGATCTGACGCTCCGCCATCGACCGGAATTCCGTGCCGAACTTTTCGCGATCCCCTTCTGGAACCTGGTAGGCTTCCGCGTAATTCTGAGCGAACTGACGCACCCAGCTCTGCGGCACGTCGAATGGGTTCGCCCCGATGATTTCATCGATGAGCTTCTGTCGCACCTGCGCATCGGCGTCGCGCGTTGCGTGTTCCGTCAGGTCGGCGCGGACGGCCGCCTGAAGACCATCGAACGAATCAAAATCACCAACTTCGCGAGCGAACGCATCGTCCAGATCGGGCGCTGACTTCCGCTTCACGTCCTGGAGCTTGATCCTGACCGTCTTCGTTTGAGCACGCTGCGTTTCGTCCGGAAAATCGTCGGGCCAGCGAACCGGCCGCTCGACGGTTTCGCCGGGCGCAGCTTCCATGATCAACTCTTCAATACCCGGAATTGCCTGGCCCGATCCAAGCTCGATCGGATACGAGCTGCCTTCCTCTCCGACGTCATCGCCGGCCGAAATCTCGACGTTCACCATGTCGCCCAGCTCCGGACGGCCGTCAACCGGCGTCCACGCGGCGCGCTGATCGCGGAGGTGCTCGAGCTGCTCGCGCACGTGGTCCTCGGTCACGACTGTCGCCTTACGGGTCACCCGGAAACCCGAGGTGCGGGCCAGATCGACATTTGGCCGAAGCTCAAAATGGAGCTCGAACGTCAGCGGCTTGCCTTCCTCGAACTTGAGGTCGTGCACATGCGGCTGGGACGCGACCTTCAGATCGTCCTTCTCGACGACTTCCTTGTATGCCTCGCTGACGATGGCCTCGAGCGCCTCCTGGCGAATAGCATCGGCAAACTTCTTTCGCACCATCGTCGCCGGAGCCTTGCCCGGGCGAAAGCCGGGCAGTCTCACGGATGAGGCATAGCGGCGAGCGGCCTTGTCCTGCGCTTCGTTCACCGACTCGACGGGAACGGTGACCTGCACGTGACGGTCAACCCCCGAGCCTTCCTTCTGGGTGATGTCGATCTTCATGTCTCAAATATAACAGCCGGCGTCACCCGTTCGGACCGGCTCCCAGGGAGTAGCGGAATCTCGATTCGGCTATCCCCTATCCCATGGAAGCCGGTCTCATTGTCTCAATTCTGGCGGCTGAGTGAGACTGGGCGTTGCGTCGGCGGTCAGGGGTCAGGCAACTCGACTATCATGGGCAGCGATTCGTTTTTGCCTGCGAAGTATCTCCGCGCCTGAGATGCAGGTTGAAAGCCAAAGCAGACCTGCGGCGTACCCACCGATCACGTCGCTGAAATAATGGACGCCGAGGTACAGGCGACTCAATCCGATTGCCGCAACCAGAATCGCGGCAATCGGCAGAACCGCTCCATTGAGCTTTCTCGATGGAAACAACACGACGAGAAGATAAGCAAGCATTCCGTAGCCAATGAGCGACCCCATCGCGTGGCCGCTGGGAAAGCTGAAGCTGTCTCCATTGAGAAATCGCTCAGCCCCGATCGGTCGCGGACGATGGATTGCGTTCTTCAGCACAACCGAAAGCATCGCGGCTCCGCTGAACGCCGCGATCCATACTGCGAGATTCGTCCAATCGCGTCGGAACGCAAGAAAAAGTGAGACCGCAACCAAAATGATTGCCATTGTCGCGGGCGAGCCAAGCGCGCTGATGTCGTAAAAAATGGTGTCGCCGAGAGTCGTGGCGTGCGCACGAAAAACCGCGAGCAGAGTCTGATCGAACCTGGTCAGCGGATCGCCATGGATTACATCCTCCGTCACGCCGCCGAAGACCCACAGTCCCGCAATGCTCACGACCAGACCGATGGTGAGGTGCAGGCCCAGATACTCGCCGCGCCTGAATCGCGCCACAAAAAAAGGCGCGACGGCTGGATACTTCGTCCGGAATCTTCTCACAGACTGCGACTCGACGATGCGTCGAACCGAGCTCGAGAGAAACTCATCGACCTGGGATTCGCGGGACCGAAACCATCGTGTTGCAATCATGAGAACGATCACGAGCGCGATGAGCAACACCACGGCGAGACTTGCCTGCGCGACGTAGTGTTCTAGCGTCGGCAGGTTGCGCCCGAACACATAGCCGAGAGTGCCGAAAAGCACAGACCAGATGATGCCGCCGAGTGCGTTGTACGCGGTGAAGATGCCGTAGGGCATTCCAGCGGCACCCGCCAGCACTGCCGCCCACGTTCTCAGCAAAGCGATGAAGCGCCCGAGGAATACTGTCTTCGCACCGTGGCGATCGAAAAAACTCCGCGCCTTCTCGAGATGAGATTTGTTGAGGTGCAGTACGCGCCCATAACGTTGAACGAGCGGGAGCCCGCCTTTCCTTCCAATCCAGTAGCCCCCATTGTCACCGAGAATCGCCGCCGCGGCCGCTGTCGCAATCACGAGATAGATCGAGAACTTGCCTGAACCAGCATAGGCTGCGGCCGATACGAGTGCAGTCTCACCGGGAAGCGGGATGCCGAGACTCTCGAGACCTACGAACAGGAACAGGAACAGGTATCCGTAGGAGGCGAGGAGATTTCCGATCGTCTCATGCATTGCGTGCGGCCAGTCGCCAGCGAGAAAGAACGGCCAGCAATCCGTCGATCCACGCCTTTAGCGGAGCGCGCTCACTGAGAACCGAGAAAATCCAGCTCGTGAGCGCGCCAAGTACTGCTCCACCGAGTACATCGAATGGATAATGTGCGCCGACAAAAACGCGCGAGAACGCGAGAAGGACCGCAAGAACGGTGAGGCCTGCACCGGCTTTCCGGTTAAAGGTCCACACCATTGCCGCGACCGCGAACCCAAGCGTCGCGTGGTCGCTTGGAAACGACGTGTCGGCCGAGCGGCTGATCAGCATCGTCACGTGATGATAGACGAATGGCCGAGGACGAGGGAATGCCTTCCCGACGAGTTGCCCGATTCCAAGCGCGATCAGCGCAGATGCGCCCGCGAGGAACGCTCCGCGTTGGTTTCGCGCACGCCACGTGAGCCACAATGCGACGAGCGCCAGCGCGAAGATGACCGGGAGATACTTTGCGCTGGCGATCATCACCCAATCGATGGGGCGGTGGTGACCGGCAAGTCCGTTTACTGCAATGAACAGCCGATCATCGACGGTTCCCGCAGTGGGATCAGTCTGCATGTTGTTGGAGTTGGAGCGATGGTTGCGACAGGACATCGCAAGCGGTCGGCCACCTGTTCAACCTCAAATCATCCTGAAATGATCGAGACCGTACGCGGACGGCTTCTCGTTGTTTGCTCGATTCTGATTGCCCAGGTGCTCCCGGCTCAAACCGCCCATACCGTCGTCGTGACGGTTCGCGCCGTCGAGCAGCCAGTACCCGGGACGCACATCGACGCACAAAAGTCCAACGCCGCGGCCTCGGCGAGCGCGGTTACTTCGTCTGGTGGATCCACTTCGCTCGCGCTTTCTGACGGGGATTGGGTGGTTCGAGTGTCGAGATCAGGCCTGCGCACCGACTCCATCAGCGTTGTCGTTTCGGGCGATACTACCCTTGTGATAGACCTTATTCCGTCCGGTGTTGCTACACTCACGCCCGTGGTAGTCGGAACGACTCGCGTGGCGAGA
>JBBSFT010000061.1:0-15185 GCA_038254845.1 Gemmatimonadales bacterium
AACATCGACGGCCTGAACGTCTCGCGACGCGGCGGGCATCTTGACCGCGACGAAATCTCGCGCACTGACTGTACCCGACTCACGCCCGAGATTGGCGATGATTGCATCGGCAAATTCGTTCGTACCGGTTGGCTCAGCCGTGCCCGCCATGTCTCCGCTGCGAATGCCACTCTCGAGAGTGACGAGAACTGCCTGTTCGATGTCGTGCGCGGCCGCGCCTTCGCCAATGTGGCGGAGCATCATCGCCGCGCTCAGAATGATCGCTGTCGGGTTGGCCATGTTCTTTCCGGCGATATCGGGGGCCGAGCCGTGGACCGCTTCGAAGATTGCGGCGTCGTTGCCGATGTTGGCGGATGGCGCGAATCCAAGGCCGCCGGTCAATCCCGATGTCAGGTCACTCAGGATGTCGCCGTTCATGTTCGTTGTGACGATGACGTCGAACTGTTCGGGACGCATCGCGAGCTGGTGCGCGCAGTTGTCGATGAGGATGTGCTTCGCGTCGATGTCCGGGTAACGGGGCGCGATCTCCTCGAACGTGTGCTGGAGCATTCCTTCGGTGAGCTTCAGGATATTGGCCTTCGTCGCGCAGTGAACGCGCTTGCGCTGTGCGGCAACCGCAAACTCGAATGCGAGCTCAACGATTTTTTCGCAGCCGGTGCGCGAGATGATCTTCAGCGCTTGAGCGACGCCAGGGGTTTGCATGTACTCGATGCCGGTGTAGAGATCTTCGACATTTTCGCGGACGATGACGATGTCGAGCTTGCGGCCGGTGAACGGAGTCGTGACGCCGGGGAGCTCGCGGACGGGGCGAAGATTTCCGAATGTCTCGAAGAGCGTGCGGAGAGTGACGTTTGCGCTCCGGTTGCCGTGTCCGATCGGGGTTTCGAGCGGGCCCTTGAGTACGACCTTGTTGCGCTCGATCGACTCGACTGTCTCGCGCGGGACGCCTGAGGCGACTCCTTTTGCGAAGCAGACTGCACCAGCCTGTTCGATTTCGGGTTCGACGTCGGCGTTAGTCGCTGCGACGACTTTCAGGGCGGCAGCGATGACTTCCGGCCCGATTCCATCTCCGGGAATGACCGTGACTTTGCGTGGGCTGAATCTCATGCTCGCAACTTAAACGCGGGACGGGGTGCGCCAAACCGGGCGCGTTGACCCTCATCCGGGGCGGGGTTAGTATGCGGAGAGCCATTTCTCCACGGAGAGCGGCTCGTCGCGCGCGTAGCTCAGTTGGATAGAGCGTCGGCCTCCGGAGCCGAAGGTCGTGGGTTCGAGTCCCGCCGCGCGCATTTATTCCAGACCGGGTTCCTGCCGAGCCGCCTTCAGCCACACGAAGATTTACCGCGCGATGCGCCCGCTAAAAGAAGAAGAACGACCCGCTCGCCCCGTCGAATCTTGGATTCACCACGTTGTTGAAGATCGAGCCGAACGTGTATGACAGTCCGATGCCGCCGAAGTAGCTGTAGGACGTGGACAGTTGCCGCCGCTGCAACAGGATCTCCTCATCGGTCGCGCCGCCCTTGCTCAGGTAGAGCTGATCCCGCAACAACGACAGCCGTCCGTACAGGTTCAGGCTGAACCCCTTGAACAGCCGCGCATTGACAGTGTTGAACAACACCAGCCGCCGCTTGCTGAAATCGTCGAGGTAATTCGCGCCCTCGATCGACCCCGTCACCGAGCCCCACGGCTGCGTTGTGCTGATCGTCGCAGTCAGTGTCTGATCCGGCCGGACCTCAGAGATTTTCTCGAAGATTGTCGTGTCGCGATAGCGATATGAATCGACTCCGAGTGAATACTGGAGACTCAACTGCTTCCGTGTGCTCTGCGAGTACGGGAAGAAATTGTACTCCACCGCCGGCGCAAACCGCATCGATCGGCGCATGTTGAGGAACGTTGACGACGACACCGACGCGCGCTCTCCAGCCGAGAGATGATCGGTCAGACTTTTCACGGCGAGGTGGCTGAATGCGCTCGACCGCGAATAACTCGAGAACTGGTTACCCTCGGAGAACGTGAACTTGCTCTCCGAATAATTGAGGCTGACGGAGTTGTTGAGCTTCCAGTCCTTCGTTACACGATTGGCGGAGAACGATCCAGTCAGATTCGCAAATCGCTGCGAGCTCTCGCCATTGAAATTTCCGCTCGCTCGCGTCTTGAAGACCCAGTAGTTCCACCGGTCTCGCTCCGGCGGTTTGTTCGCGGTGGGCGACGACGCGGCGGGCGATGCGAACGAGATCTGAAGCTGATCTACTGCCGGTGTCCGGGCGATGAACCGGACGAGTCCCACCTTCAACGTTCTCGCAATTCCCTTTCGCCGCTCGTCAGTCGTCGACGACTGCGGCGATACGTATCTGAGCGTGTCGGAAATGCCAACGAAGTCGCGTAGCCCGATGAAGTTGAACGTATGCTCGGTACCGCCACTCCCCGTTGGCTGTGTCGTCACCAATACGTGAAGCGATGCGTCGGTCCTGTCGCGCACGTAGTCCACATACGGGATCTCCGTCCGCAGATAGTCGAAGTCGCATCCCGCCGCGTTACAGTCGAGAAACACACGCAACGGACCTGAGTCTGCCGGTTTCTTCTGCGCAAACGCAGTCGCGCTGCACAAGGCCAGCAGTGCGAAGGCCAAACCGGATCCAGCGGCAAGAAGTTTTTGCACCTGTCTTGTCGTTGTGGGGAACCTGTCATTGAGCTGCGCGAAGATAGCCCACCATCGTCAATTTGGACAATTACGATTTGATTAACCCGTGCGTTTCCGCGACGACTTTAGATGTTCCAGCCGCTGTCCGGCATTGCGACGCATCCGGCGCCCTGTAGGTTTGCTGCGTGAAACACTACCTCCCTCTGCTCGGCTTCACATTCGCGTGCGCGTCCGCGCTTCAAGCGCAGCAACCCGGTGAATCGATTGCGCTCGCGCCCGACGCGGTTTTCGACGGGTCGAGCGCGACTCTTCACAAAAACTGGATCGTGATCGTGAGTGGCAACTCGATCACCTACGCCGGACCCGAATCCGGTGCAACGATTCCCGCCGGTACACGGCGGTTGCAGCTCGCCGGCACAACGCTGATGCCGGGCCTCATCGACGCCCACGTTCATTTCTTTCTTCACCCGTACAACGAGACACCCTGGAATCAGCAGGTGCTCGAGGAGCCGCTGTCACTTCGCGTCGCGCGCGCCACTGTCCATGCACGCAACACGCTCATGGCCGGGTTCACGACCGTGCGCGATCTCGGCACCGAGGGAGCCGGCTACGCTGACGCCGGACTCAAGCAAGCGATCAACTCGGGTATCATTCCCGGACCACGCCTCCTCATCTCATCGAAAGCAATCGTCGCGACCGGATCATACGCACCCTCCCGCACCGCGTACGCGTACGAAACGCCCCTCGGCGCCGAAGAAGCAGATGGGCCAGACATCGTCCACGCTGTGCGTGACCAGATTGGGCATGGCGCCGACTGGGTGAAGCTTTACGGTGACTATCGCTGGGGTCCGAACGGCGAAGCACGCGCGACCTTCTCTGCCGACGAGATGAAGCTCGCAGCGGCGACAGCGCATTCATCAGGACGCGAGATGGCCGTTCACGCATCAACGGCCGAGGGAATGATGCGCGCGATCGCGGCAGGAGCGAAAACGATCGAGCATGGAGATGACGGCACGCCCGAAGTATTTCGAGCGATGGCAAAAGCGGGAGTCGCCTATTGCCCGACTCTGGCCGCGACGGAGTCCATTCAGTCGTACCGCGGCTGGCACAAAGGCGCGGGCGCCGTTCCGGATGCAGTCACGAAGAAGCATCGCGCGTTTGCTGCCGCTCGTGCGGCGCACGTCACATTCTGCAACGGGAGCGATGCAGGTGTATTCACTCACGGCAACAACGCTCTCGAGCTCGAGCTTCTGGCCGAGTACGGAATGCCTGCGGCGGAAGTCCTTCGCGTCGCGACATCGCAGACGGCAAGAGTTTTGGGAATGGACGCGATAATCGGAAAAGTCGCAGCTGGCATGCGAGCAGATCTTGTTGCCGTTACCGGAGATCCAACGTCGAACATCTCGGCGGTAAGGATGGTTCGGTTCGTGATGAAAGACGGCGTCATCTACCGCAACGATCCCGGCGCGCGCTAACGCGCGGGAATCCATCCGGCGAAGATGTTGGTAGCCGTGTGTTTGCGTTAGCGTCGCTAAGCTGGCGTCGGCGCTCGCTCGTCACAGCTCCCGGCCTCGGAATCGTATCGTGCTCCGGCTTGGCTACCGTCAACTTCGAGACTGCGCCGCTATCGCGGCCGGTAACAGAGCGGGGAAGCCCGCCACGCCCGTGACTCGCATCATGCCGCATCCTCGGCGGTCAGCGTCGCGCGTTCGAGTCTCGGCACGAGCAGATGAATGACCCCGAGCGCGGTGACATAAGCGAGACCGCAAACGACAAAGATCGGCGCGTAATTGTTGCCGTTGTTCTGGAGCACGATCCCGGTGATGCGCTGAAAGAGCACACCACCGATCGCGCCGGCAAAGCCACCGACTCCGACGACGGAGCCGAGTGCCGGGCGGGGGAACATGTCACTGGCGAGGGTGAAGAGGTTCGCCGACCACCACTGATGAGCCGCTGCTGCAAGACCCACGATTGCGACGCTGATCCACAAGCCGTCGACTCGGGGCGCGAGCATCGTCGGCACGATGAGCAAGGCCGCAATCAGCATGGTCACCTTGCGAGCGGCATTGACGGTCCAGCTCCGCTTGATGAGAGCGCCGGAAAGCCAGCCACCGCCGACAGATCCAACGTCGGCGAGCAGATAAATTGCAACAAGCGGAAGCGCGAGAGTTGCCAGCTTGATGCCGTAGCGCGCATCGAGAAACTTTGGGAGCCAGAACAGATAGAACCACCAGATCGGATCGGTCAGGAACTTTCCGAGAGCGAACGCCCACGTCTGTCGGTGCCTGAACAGGCTGAGCCACCGCACCTTCATCGGTGGATCAGGGACGTCGCTTTCGATGTAGGCGAGCTCTGACTTCGAGCAGCGCGGGTGCTCACGGGGCGTGCGGTAGAGCGGCAGCCAGAACGCCAGCCAGACGAACCCGAACAGGCCAACGATGATGAACGCCGCCTGCCACCCATAGGTCAGCGCGATCCATGGGACGACGAGCGGAGCCACGATTGCGCCGATGTTCGATCCGGCGTTGAAAATGCCCGTCGCGAGGGCTCTCTCCCGCGCGGGAAACCACTCAGAGACGGTCTTGATCGACGCCGGAAAATTTCCCGACTCACCGAATCCAAGTGCAAATCGCGCCATGCCGAACCCGGTTACGGTCCGTGCAAGCGCATGCGACATGGCCGCGAAACTCCAGACAATTACCGATATAGCAAATCCGATTCGAGTGCCCAGACGGTCCATCATTTTTCCCGCGCCCAGGTATCCGAAGGCGTAGGCGAGTGTGAACCACGAGACAATTGCACCGTACTGCGCCTCGTTCCAGCCGATCTCCCTCTGCAGAGTCGGAGCGAGAATCCCCAATACCTGGCGATCCATGTAGTTGATCGTCGTCGCGAAGAACAACAGTCCGCAAATGACCCATCGATATCGGCCGATGCCGGCCAGGACGCCTTTTGCGGCCATGTCAGTTGCGCCAGTGGCGGGCACGTCAAATCGTGCCGCGTCCCGCTCGCTCAGCTTCGGATCAGCCATGCACTGTTCTCCTGTTCATCGTTGAACTCGCCCGCTTGCATCGCCACCCATCAGCGACTCGACTTCCGTCACACTTACCCTGTTGAAATCCCCCGGTATCGAATGCTTGAGACAGGATGCAGCGGTCGCGAACTCGAGCGCCTGGCGATCGTCCCTGTAGTGACGCAACCCGTGAATCAGGCCCGCCGCGAATGAATCCCCGCCGCCGACGCGATCCACGATATCGGTGATCTCGTAATGCCTGCTCGTCATCAGCTCTGACCTATTGTGCATGACGGCCGACCAGCCGTTATGGTCGGCGCTGTTGCTCTCGCGAAGTGTGATCACCTGCTTGTCGAGGTTAGGGAATGTCTCGAGGACGTGCTCGGCGATTTTCCGATAGCGATCGGCGTCGAGCTCGCCGCTCGCGACATTGACATTGCTCTCGACTCCAAGAGCTTTCTCACAATCTTCCTCGTTCGCGATGCCGACGTTCACGTGGTTCACGATATCCCGCATTACCTCGGGCGCTTTCCGGCCGTACTTCCAGAGATTCTTTCGGTAGTTGTAGTCGCATGACACGGTCACGCCCGCCGCTTGCGCCGCCTGCACCGCATCGAGCGTGAGCTCCGCTGCCGAGGCGGTGATGGCCGGTGTAACTCCGCTCACGTGAAACCAGTCGGCTCCGTCGAACACCTTCTCCCAGTCGAAATCGCCGCGCCTGGCTGTAGCGATCGATGATCCGGCGCGGTCGTAGGTGACGCGTGACGGACGTTGATTGGCGCCGCCCTCCAGAAAATAGATGCCGATTCTGTCGCCGGCTCTCCGAATGAACTGGGTATCGACTCCGAAGCTGCGCACGGCATTGAGCGCAGAATCCCCGAGCGGATTGGCCGGCAGAGCGGTGACGAATCGCGCATCATCTCCGAATTGCGCGAGGGAGACCGCCACGTTTGCCTCGGCGCCGCCGAACGTCGCTTCGAGAATCGACGACTGAAAGAGCCGTTCGAATCCGGGCGACTTCAGCCGTAGCATGACCTCGCCGAACGTGACAACCCACGTCATGCATCACCTCCGCTTCCGGAAACAAGTCTCACGGCCGCCGATACCGCATCGCGGATTCGATCGAACTGCTTTGCGGCAATCCATTCCTGCGGCGCCATCCACGATCCGCCGCACGCCACTACCTGCCTGAGCGCGAGATAATCGCGTACGTTCGCGGGCGATATCCCGCCGGTCGGCATGAATTCGATAGCGCCATACGGTGCCGACATCGCTTTGAGGTATGCAGCTCCGCCGAGTGCTTCGGCCGGAAAAAATTTCAGCACGCGAAGATCCTTGCTGAGCGCCGCTTCGAGCTCAGTTGGCGTTGCGACACCCGGGAATACGGGCATGTTGTTCTCGAGACAATAGTCCACGACGGCAGGCCCGAATCCGGGCGAAACGATGAACTTCGCACCCGCGCTTCGCGCGTCAGCGGCCTGAGCCGGGGTCAGTACGGTACCGGCTCCGACGAGGACATTCGGACACTGCGCCGATATTCTTTCGAGCGCGGCGCGTGCACCGGACGTGCGAAAGGTCACCTCAGCGCATGGCAAGCCGCCTTCCTCCAGGGAGCGCGCAAGCGGCGTTGCATCGTCGGGGTTGTCAATTACAATCACCGGCACGAGACGAAGACGGCGCAGCTGATCGAGTGGGGCTTCGCTGATGACTGGCGAGAGGGAAGTCATGCGCTTGCCTCCCTGAAGGCCGGTTGCGATGTCAGATGCTGGTCGAGTAACCACCCAGGTCCGATTTTCATTCTCGACCCTGGTGTTGTGGTGACGGTTGCAGCGAATCCATCGATCGCGTTGAAGTTAGTGCCCCAGAGTGGTTCATCCGCGCTCACAAAATCGACGAGTGCGCCCATGAGCCTGCCGGAATCGATTGAGTCGCATGGCCAGTCGTCAGGTCGATGCCATCGAGAGTCAGCTCGGCGCCAGCGCAGGATCCAGCTAGGTGTCATTCTGCCTCAACTTGTACGTGTCCCTGACGAGATCATAGGCAAGGGCACGCGCCATTTCTTTCGCGTCAGCAAGATCGACGATGTGCCTTGCGACAAGGCCGCCGAGCCAGTTCGCATCGACACGTCTCGCGAGATCATGCCGCGCGGGAATCGAGCAAAAGGCGCGCGTGTCGTCGTTGAATCCGACGGTGTTGTAGATGCCGGCTGTCTCTGTCACAGACTGGCGAAACCGCGTCATTCCCTCGATCGAATCGTTGAACCACCATGGTGGTCCAAGCTTCACCGCTGGATAATGACCGGCGATCGGAGCGAGCTCGCGGGAATATGTGGACTCATCGAGCGTGAACAGAACAAGCGTGAACCGGGGATCGTTACCGTAGTCGTTGAGAAGCGGCCTCAGGTTCCGTGTGTATTCAGTCGTGACAGGGATATCCGCACCCTTGTCCGCACCGTACCGCAGTGCCACGCGGTCGTTATGATCGCGAAGTGAGCCGGGATGAAGCTGCATGACGAGTCCGTCTTCAACCGACATTCTGGCGGACTCCATCAGCATGTGGCCCTCGAAGAGGCGCTGGTCTTCGCGGGTTGGCTGCCCCTCGAGTGCTCTGCTGAAAATCCGGGCGGCATCGGCATCACTCACCCGCGATGTGAAAGGCTCGACTACCGCGTGATCTGACGATGTCGCGCCCATTGTCCTGAAGAACCGCCTCCGTTCCTCGAGTGCACTGATGAACCCGGCGTAGTCGCAGATGTCCGAGCCGTGTGCAGAAGCAAGATCCGCAAGCTCCGATCGCCACATGGGGCTCGCAATTCTGAAAACGCCGTCTGGCCTGAAACACGGGAGCACCCTGCCGGTCATTCCCGAACCACGAATCGACGCGTGTGACGCGAGGTTGTCGCCGGGTTTGTCGGTCGTCGTCAGCACCTCGATGTTGAACCGCTCAAAGAGTGAGCGAGGAAGAAACTCGGGAGACTTGAGCTTTTCGAGAATGGCATCGTAGATCCTTGCTCCAGTCGCGCCGCTCAGTTTTTCCGAAACGCCAAAGACTTCGGAGAGCTCGTAGTCGAGCCACACTCCGCTCGGCGTTCCCCGAAACAGGAAGTAATGCTCGGCAAATGTCTGCCAGATTTTCCGCGGATCTGCCTCGACTCTCGTCCCGTCGCGCGACGGCACACCGACCTGCTCCATCGGAATGCCTTGCGAATACAGCATTCTGAAGATGTAGTGATCGGGCGTTATCAGAAGCGCCGTCGGCTCAGGAAACGGCTTGTTGCTCGCGAGCATCGCTGGATCGACGTGGCCATGCGGACATACGAGAGGCAAGGCGCGCGTCTCCGCGTAGATCTCGCGAGCTGTCCGGAGCGTGGACTCGTTCGGGTCGAAGAAACGATCGTCGTGGAGTGTCATTCCAGAAATAAACCGCTCCGCCGGAGAAACGCGTCGATAAAGTAGTAGTCAGAGTACACCAGGGCGACGTCCACTTCCGAGGTTTGTGGATGATTTCCAACGGAGTGAATCAGAATCGAACCGGTTGGCGTGCCGCGGCACCGGTAATGGCTCGAGAGGCTCGTCAGCATCCTCGCCGCCGTAGCTGTGTGGCGAGCCCGCTGCGGCTCGGCGCTCCACCTCGCGAGATCGAGCAGGCATCCGTGAATCGCGAAGCCGGTTGTGTGTCCACTGGGGTCCGGGCGCCGAGGTAAAGTCATCAGATTGATGTTGTCAATAGTGTCAATCGTACCATAGTGTCAATCGTACCAGACCTAGGTCCGTTTACCCAACCGTCACCGATAACAGCCCCCTGCTGCCTTTCCCGCGACCCTTCCTCGCCACCGCGGATAGCCGGCAACCCGCTCCCTTCACTACCTTTAGTCCCATGGCCCGCGAGCATAAATGGGGTGACCTGTCAATCGGAGCGATCGCAGCCGCGGGGATCATTTTCCTCGCCGGTAGCGTTCTCGCCTTCGCTCGCGTCGGCGCACTCCACGGCGACACCAGCAAGCTCGTCGTCCTCACCGATCACGCACCTGGAGTCCTTCCCGGCACGGAAGTCTGGGTTGCCGGAGAAAAAGTCGGCCTCGTCAAGAAAGTCCAGTTCCGCCCTGCCTCGGTCGACACGGCACGGCGCGTTGCGATCAACGCCGACATTCTCACGAAATTCATGCCGCAGGTGCGCAAGAATTCGCACGCCGACCTTCGACCCGGCGGTAATCTCATCGGCAGTCCCGTCGTCTACATCTCGCCCAGCACGAGCGCTTCCCCCCCGGCAAACGACGGCGATACAATCCGCACCAAATCATCGGGAGCCATCAAGGATGTCGGCGCAAACGTCACCAAGCTCGTATCACGCCTCACCCTACTCGCCGACTCCGGTTCCAAAGCCCTCTCGATGCTGAACTCCGGAGCAGGCGCTGTTGGCGCGTTCACGCGCCACGGGCTTCCGCGCATCGCCAGCGTGACTGACACACTTTCCAAGATCATGCGGAAGGTGACCACCGGCAACGGAACGGCCGGTCTCTTCGTGAGAGGCGACCTCGCCGCCCGCATCCGTCATGTTTCAGCAGCGAAGGATTCGCTCATCTTCATGCTCAACTCCGGGAACGGCAATCTCGGACGATTCCGCCGCGACTCGACCATCGGCCCAA
The DNA here is from genome assembly GCA_038254845.1 of Gemmatimonadales bacterium. Taxonomy (GTDB): domain Bacteria; phylum Gemmatimonadota; class Gemmatimonadetes; order Gemmatimonadales; family Gemmatimonadaceae; genus UBA4720. Next base: position 10,300 of record JBBSFT010000061.1, read on the forward strand.
CTATCGTCCGGATGAAAAGCGAAGTCGACTCACTCCGAAGCATGATCGGAAGCCGGACCGGCACGCTCGCCCGCGCGCAATCCGATACCACACTCAAGTCCGAGCTGGCCCGTGTCCGCATTCAACTCGACTCGCTCATGAAGGACATCAAGAAACACCCGCTAAGGTATCTGTAGACCCCGGCCGCCAATTCCGCTTGACCCGCTTTCAGCGCGCCATTAGGTTCGCACCCATACGGCTCCCGCCGTTCCCCTGATATCCGACCAAGTCAGAGCCGCCTCTCCGGCGATTCAGCTCCCCCTCGAAGCATCCGCTTCCACATCACGCGTTCATCGTGGACATCGCAGAGCTAAAGCGCAAATCAGTTTCCGAGCTTCAGGACATGGCCGAGGGACTCAAAATCCCCGACACGTCAACTGCGGCAAAACCGGAGTTGATCTTCCGGATCGAACAGAACCTGCTCGACTCGGACGTCGCCCTTCACGGTGAAGGAGTGCTCGAGATTCTCCCGGAAGGATACGGATTTCTTCGAAGCCAGGACTACAGTTATCTCGCGGGACCGGACGACATCTACGTCTCGCCGTCGCAGATCAAGCGATTCGGGCTTCTCACCGGCGATCTCGTGCGCGGGCAGGTTCGTCCGCCGAAAGCATGGGAGCGTTATCTCGCGCTGCTCAAGGTCGAGAGTGTCAACGATCAGGATCCGGATGGCGCCAAGAGTCGCGCCCCGTTTGATAATCTCCGGCCACGCTACCCGGATACGCGTCTTCGCCTCGAGTCAAAGGACGGCGACCTCTCGATGCGCGTTGTTGACATCTTTGCCCCGATCGGGAAAGGCCAGCGCGGGATCATCGTCTCGCCACCGCGCGCGGGCAAAACGATTCTCCTCGAGAAAATCGCCAATTCGATCTCGGAAAATCATCCGGAAGTCACGATCATCGTGCTGCTCATCGACGAACGGCCCGAGGAAGTGACGGAAATGATCCGGAACATGAAGCGTGCCGAAGTCATCAGCTCCACGTTCGACGAAGGCGCGTCTCGCCACGTTCAGGTCGCCGACATGGTGCTCGAGAAAGCAAAGCGTCTCGTCGAAAGCGGAAAAGACGTCGTCATTCTTCTCGACTCACTCACGCGCTTTGCCCGCGCTCACAACGCCGTCGCTCCCCAATCAGGCAGGATTCTTTCTGGCGGTGTGGACGCCGCCGGGCTTCACAAGCCGAAAAGATTCTTTGGCAGCGCGCGCAAGATCGATGGCGGCGGCTCGCTCACAATCATCGCCACCGCCCTCACCGAAACGGGCTCGCGCATGGACGATGTCATCTTCGAGGAGTTCAAGGGAACCGGCAACATGGAGCTCGTTCTCGATCGCAAGATCGCCGACCGCCGCGTATTCCCGGCCGTTGACATCCTCAAGTCGGGCACGCGAAAAGAAGAGCTTCTCCTGACGCAGGCAGAGATCAACCGCGTCACGCTGCTGCGACAATTTCTGGCCGACATGCCGGAGGCCGAAGCGATGGAGTTCCTCCTCCGCCAGATGAAGAAGTCGCGCAACAACGCCGAATTCTTTCAGCAAATGGCGCAGGGCGCGTGAACCCGTCACTAGCCCGTTTTCTCGGAATCGACTACGGCGAAAAGCGAATCGGCCTCGCCATTGCCGATACAATCGGCATGATTGCCACACCAGCGGGATTCATCGCGAGACGCGCCCGCAAGCGCGCGCCGATCGCCGAGATCATGCGGAGAGCCGATGCGCTCGATGCCCGCGGATTCGTGATGGGATTGCCGCTCGACGGCAGCGGCAGTGAGACTGACTGGACCGCGGAGATTCGGCGCGTTGCCGATGAGCTCGGCGAGCGGACCAATCTTCCGGTGCGGTTCATCGATGAGCGTTACACGACGTCGGCGGCGTTGAGAACGATTCGCGAGATGGATGGATCACCGCGCGGCCGGAAAGGAGACGTTGACTCGATGGCCGCGGCGCTGCTTCTCCAGAACGCACTCAACGTCAGCGAATGAACAGGCGCTCGATTATCTCGCTGGCCGCCGGTGTCACGGCGGCGTGCAGTCCCACACCACGTGGAACGCCGATTCGCGTGATCATCCCCCGCGGCTCGAGTTTCGCCGCAGCAGCAGATTCGCTTGGTCACGCCGGACTTGTCAGCGCGCCATTCGTCTTCCGGGTCTACGCGCGCATCAAGCGCGAGGACCGCAACATCAAGCCCGGTACCTACCTGCTCAAACACGGGACGCCATGGGGCGACATCGTCAGCGCGCTGAACGGTGGGCACGGGCTCGTCAACACAATCACGATTCCAGAAGGATGGAGTCTCCTTCAGATTGTGCCCTTGCTTGCCGGGACACTCAAGGTGCCCGTCGATTCGGTGAGTGCTGCCGTGCGTGACAGCGCGATGCTCGCCCGGGTCGGCGCTTCGACGCCAACACTCGAAGGATTTGTATTCCCCGATACCTACGCATTCCCAATCGGTACAACCGCGCGCGCGGCCGTACTCGAGACAGTCAGGCGATTTGAGCGCGAGTGGAAACCGGAGTGGAAGATCGACCTCAGGAAAGTCGGCCTTGATCGGAACAAGGCCGTCACGCTCGCGTCGATTGTCGAAAAAGAGGCACGCCGTCCTGAGGAGCGTCCTGTCATTGCCGCCGTCTACCTCAACCGCCTGCGTATCGGCATGCTGCTCCAGGCCGACCCGACAGTTCAATTCGCGCTCGGCCGTCACACCCCGCGCGTTCTTCTCAAGGATCTCGAGGTCGATTCGCCATACAACACCTACAGATATCCCGGGCTTCCCCCCGGACCGATCGCATCGCCTGGAGGTCCGAGCCTGTTAGCGGCATTACGGCCTGCGAGTGTGGACTACCTGTACTTTGTTGCCGCACCTGACGGGCACCACGAGTTTCGACGAACACTGGCGGAACACGAAGAAGCAAAAAAAGCGATCCGGCCGAAGTCGCCGTGATCGACCGGTCGATGCTCCGTCTCATCGCGATCACTGACAACGTCCGGGATGGGCAGTCCGGTCTGATTGCGCGGGCGGTGGCAGCGGTGGAAGGTGGAGCGACATGTGTGCAGCTTCGCCTCAAGAATGTTGCTGCGCGAGATCTGGTTGGAGTCGCCCGCGAGCTCGTTCTCGCTGTTGGTGTTCCTGTTCTCGTCAACGACCGCGCCGACATCGCGATCGCGGCCGGTGCCGCCGGCGTTCACCTCGGCGCCGATGACGTTCCCGTCGCGACGGCAAAGTCAATTGCTCCGCCAGGATTCATTATTGGCGCATCGGTTGGATGCGACGACGAAATCAGCTTCGCCGGGGGCGCCGATTATGTCGGGATCGGGCCGGTGTTCGCGACCAATTCGAAAGACGACGCCGGCATGCCTATCGGTCTCGCCGAGTTCGCCCGGCTCGCCGCGGCGACGGGACTTCCCGCGGTTGCCATCGGCGGCATCACTGCGGACAACGCGCGCTCAGCAATGGAGCAGGGAGCTGCAGGAATCGCGGTGATCTCGGCAGTGTTTGGCGCGAGCGACCCTATGATTGCCGCACGCCAGTTGGTGTCCGCCATCGGAACGTGATGTCCGGGACATCCTGACATTCTCTGCGGGAACGACGTGTGCGCGGCGCATGCCGCGGCGCAATTGCCTTTCGCATCGCGGCCGCAACCTCCTTCAAGATCGGTGGTGTGAGGAACAGATCCGCGAGATCGGGGTCGAATTGCGTGCCTCTTCCTTCACTGATGACATCGCTCGCGACCCTTATCGACTGCGCGGGACGATACGAGCGAGCGTGCGTGACCGCGTCGAACGTGTCCGCGATCGCGACAATCCTGGCAACAAGTGGAATGCGCGTTCCTTTTAAACGTCTCGGGTATCCCGTTCCATCCCACCACTCGTGATGACTGAGAACACCATCGGCCAGGTCTGGATAGAACGCCGTCAGCGGCTGGAGCACTTCCGCTCCACGGCGCGGATGGGTCATGACGGCCCGACGCTCGTCGGCACTGAGCTTGCTCGTCTCGTTGATGATGTCGGTCAGCGCACCATCCATTTTACCGATGTCATGAAAGAGCGCAACACGCTCGACACTTCGCTGCATCCGTTCGTCCACATCAGCAGCCTTTGCCAGAATGAGTGCGAACTCGGCGACTCGGCGGACGTGCGCGCCGGTGGTGGGGTTATTGGCGTCGATCGTATCGAGGACCGTCTCGAGGGTCGCGGCGCCAAGCCGCTCCAGCCGCCTTTTTGCGCGTCGCTCTCTCAGGTACATCACGCCGATCGCGGCGACAAGCAGAACCGGCGCATCTCGTAGCATGCGTTACCCTTAGGCAAGAAGTGTACGTGACCGGCGCGATTACATTCATGAATGATCGAGACCGCCGTCGTCACCGCAAAGGGCATGCGCCGCTGGGAATCGGGACACCCCTGGATCTACCGAAGTGACGTGTCGGAACGGCCAGCAGGCGGCGCCGGGATCGTGCTCGTTCGCGATAACCGAAAGCGGCCGATAGGCTGGGCGCTATGGAGTCCCCGATCTGAAATCTCACTGCGGCTGCTCGAGAGCAATGTCGACGTGCCAATCGACGCAGACTGGTGGCGCGAGCGGATCGAACGCGCATTCATGCGGCGCGTTGGCCTCGACACCGTAACCAATGCCTATCGAGTGGTTCACGGTGAGGGAGACGGTCTTCCGTCACTGGTGGTGGACCGCTACGACAGATGGGCCGTCGTCCAGCTCATGAGCGCCGGCACTGAGGCATTTCGTGAGGAGATCATCGAGGCCATCGTGCACGTCACCCGCGTCGACGGAATTCTCGCTCGCAACGACGCGCCGCTGCGCTCGAAGGAAGGACTCGAGAGAGAGACAGTTCTGCTTCAC
>JBBSFT010000062.1:0-14788 GCA_038254845.1 Gemmatimonadales bacterium
CAGAAGGTGCGCGCTCTCGCGTACGACGTGATCATGAACGGCACGGAACTGGGCGGCGGCAGCATTCGTATTCACGACATGGCGATGCAGGAGCGAATTCTCGGGAAGCTCGGCATCGATGCGGCAGACGCTCGCGACCGGTTCGGATTCCTGCTCGAAGGCCTGAGCGCAGGGGCGCCGCCACACGGCGGGATTGCACTCGGGTTCGACAGAATCGCGATGTTGCTGGCGGGGGCTCAATCTCTGCGTGATGTAATCGCATTCCCGAAGACGACCGCGGCCCGCGCTCTGTTCGAGGGGGCGCCGACCCCAGTCAACGAACACGACCTTCACGCTCTTCACCTGGACTGCAGACGCATTGACTGACGAATCGACTGTCCAACGGCTCTCGACTGAGGGCGCTGACATGCTGACGCTTGCGGGCGTCAATGATGCAAATCTCATCGAGCTGTCGAAGCAGAGTGGGGCAAAGGTCGCGTTGAGAGGCGACACCATGACGATTAGCGGGTCGGCCGAGGTCGTAAACCGCGCGGCTCCGATCGCGAAGCGAATGATCGACACGGCGCGGCAGCAGATGGAGCTGACCGCCGATGACGTGCTCCGCATGAGTATCGACACTCCGCGTGACGGCAACGGCGGCGAAGATCTTCAGCGGATCGTGCTGCCCGGGATCCGCAGGGTCATTACGCCGAAGACCAGCGGGCAGGGCGAATACCTGAAGCTCATTTCCGAGAATGATATCGTGGTCGGAATTGGACCAGCAGGAACCGGCAAGACATATCTTGCCGTCGCGGCCGCGGTCGACGCGCTGTCGCGCAAGCGGGTGCGACGGATCGTTCTTGCCCGACCCGCCGTTGAAGCCGGCGAAAGTCTCGGCTTTCTGCCGGGTGATCTTCAGGCGAAAGTCGATCCGTATCTCCGGCCGCTGTATGACGCGCTCGAGGACATGATGCCGCCCGAGCGAGTGCAGAAAGCGCTGGAGACAAGGACGATCGAGATCGCACCGCTCGCCTACATGCGCGGCCGCACGCTGGCCGATGCATTCGTCATTCTTGACGAAGCGCAGAACGCCACGAACGCGCAGATGAAGATGTTTCTGACACGTCTCGGCGTGAACTCAAAGACGGTGATAACTGGTGACAAGACGCAGATCGACCTGCCGCGCCGCGAGGATTCCGGGCTCGTTCAGATCGAGCGAATCCTTCCCGGCATTGACGGGATCGGCTTTCACTACCTGGATGAGTCCGACGTGGTTCGTCACCGGCTCGTTCGCGAAATCATCAAGGCTTACGCCGACGACGCCGGCAACTGATGGGCCAATGAAACCTCGTCGCATCGCCGTCGAGGTTTCATCGACCGTCCGTCGCCCTTCGATCTCCATCGCCCGCGCCCGTGAACTCGTGGAGCGCACCATGCACGCAGAGAAGATTCGCGGTGCGCTGGTATCGATTGCGTTTGTCGGCGAACGCGCGATCGCTCGCCTGAATCAGACATATCTGGATCACGCGGGGCCGACTGACGTCGTGTCGTTCGGCATGGGCCGCGACCATCGCGGCGCTCCAGTCATCGGCGACATCTACATCTGTCCCGAGGTTGCCCGGAAGAACGCAAAGCGGCTCGGGGTTCCGGTCCGAAACGAGATCGAACGACTCGTCGTGCACGGAGCCCTGCACGTCATCGGGTACGATCACCCCGCCGACGAGGGGAGAATGTCATCGCCCATGTGGCGGAAACAGGAACGGATTCTTGAACGCGACGATTGAGACGCTTCTCGCGCAATTCGATGCGCGAAAACCGTTTGCTCTTGCCCGGGCAGTCAGCATTGTCGAGAACCAGCGGCCCGGAGTGGACGACATTCTCGCTACGATGCATCCGCGCCTTGGTCACGCCCGGCGCATCGGCATCACCGGGCCACCCGGGGCGGGCAAGAGCACCATCACCAACCTGCTCGCGCGCGAATTTAGAAACGCCGGGCTCACCGTAGGCATTGTCTGCGTTGACCCGACGTCGCCATTTACCGGCGGAGCGCTGCTCGGCGACAGGGTGAGAATGGAGAGCGTCGCGCTCGACGAGGGCGTCTTCATCAGGTCGATGGCAACTCGCGGCTCGCTCGGCGGTCTCGCCTCCGCAACGAGAGAGGTGACCGACGTGCTCGACGGATTCGGCTTCGACCGGATCCTCATTGAGACTGTTGGCGTTGGTCAGTCGGAGCTCGACGTTGCGCGCACCGCGGACAGCACGATGGTTGTTCTTGTTCCCGAATCGGGAGATTCGATTCAAATGCTGAAGGCCGGGGTTATGGAGATCGCTGATGTATTTGTTGTGAATAAGGCAGACCGGCCCGGAGCCGATCGCCTGCGCAATGACGTCGAGTTGATGCTCGGCCTCAGAAAGGGCGCGTCGTACGCCAACACACCGGCTCATCATGGCGTCGATCTCAAGCGGATGATGAAGCCAGAGCGGGTGGTGCCGCAGGCAGATGCTGACACCTGGACGCCGCCGGTCCTGAGCTCAATTGCGGCCAAAGGCGAAGGCATTGGCGCCATCGCCGAGTCGCTCGACAGGCACTTCGGTTATCTTGAACGGTCGGGCAAGCTGCGGGACCGGCGCCGCGAGCGCATCGTGGAGCGCGTGATCGAAGTGGTGGAGAAGCGCATGCGGCTGAAGCTGTGGGGAGAATCAGCAGTGATGACGTGGCTCACCGGAAGAGTCGATGAGCTCGAGAGTGGATCGGTAACTCCGTATGCCGTCGCGGACAATCTGCTCGCCAGGTTCGGGCATCTCGTGAAAGGAGAGACACTATGACTTCCATCGACACCGGCAGGCGCACTTCGTTCGCATCAGATTCAGCGGAAGAGAAGGACCGCGAAATAGAGCGTCTCCAGACCGAGGTTGCCGAGTGGAAGGCGAAGTTCGCGTCGTTGCGAAAGCGGGACATCGCCTTCACGAACTCGGAGAAAGAGGTCAGCCCGCTCTTCACGTCCGCCGACACCGACCACGTTTCCGAATCCGATCTGGGATTACCGGGCTCGTATCCGTACACGCGCGGGATTCATCCGACTGGTTATCGCGGCAAGCTGTGGACAATGCGCCAGTTCGCCGGTTTCGGCAGCGCGAGAGATACGAACGAGCGTTACAAGTTTCTCCTCGCGCATGGTCAGACGGGACTGTCCGTTGCGTTCGACTTTCCAACCCTGATGGGTTACGACTCCGACCATCCGCGTTCGGAGGGCGAAGTCGGAAAGTGCGGCGTCGCGATCTCGAGTCTCGCCGACATGGAGGTGCTGTTTGACGGCATCCCGCTCGACAAGGTGTCGACGTCGATGACGATCAACGGGCCTGCGGTCATTCTCTATTGCTTTTATCTCGCCGCGGCCGAGAAGCAGGGTGTTGACCTGACACAGCTTCGCGGCACGATTCAGAACGACATCCTCAAGGAGTACATGGCGCAGCACGCATGGGTTTATCCCATCGAGCCGGCGCTCCGTCTCATCGTCGATTGTTTTGCGTGGTCGGCGGAGCACGTGCCGCAGTGGAACACGATCTCGATCTCGGGCTACCACATTCGCGAGGCGGGAGCGACCGCTGCGCAGGAGCTTGCCTTCACGCTCGCCGACGGCTTCACTTACGTCGAGCGTGGTATCGCACGCGGCCTCGATGTCGATTCATTCGCTCCGCGGTTGTCGTTCTTCTGGGACATTCACAACGATTTCTTCGAGGAGATCGCGAAGCTGCGCGCCGCGCGACGGATTTGGGCGCGGCACATGCGCGACCGGTATGGCGCGAAAGATCCCCGGTCGCTCGTGATGCGCTTTCATTCGCAGACTGCCGGCGTGACACTGACCGCGCAGCAGCCGATGAACAACATCGTTCGCGTTGCGTACCAGGCGATGGCCGCGGTTCTTGGCGGCACGCAATCGCTGCACACAAACTCCATGGACGAGACGCTTGCCCTTCCCACCGAAGAGTCGGTGCAGGTGGCGCTTCGAACGCAACAGGTTCTCGCTTACGAAACCGGAGTTCCGAACGTCATCGACCCGCTCGGCGGCTCGTATTACGTCGAGGCGTTGACGACGGAAATGGAAGAAGAGGCCGAGGCGTTATTCAAACAGATCGACGAGGTTGGCGGTGTCGTCCGCGGTCTCGAGACGGGGTGGCTCCAGCGAAAGATTGCCGAGTCGGCGGCGCGGCAGCAGTGGGAGATCGAGCAGCATCGCCGCGTGATTGTCGGCGTCAATGAGTTCGTCACCGACGAACCTGAGTTGACAATTCCGCTGCTGAAGATCGGTGATACGGACGGCGAACAGCGTGCCCGTCTTGCATCACTTCGCTCCACCCGCGATGCCGCGCTCGTCGAGCACAGGCTCAACGAGCTTCGCAACGCGGCGCGCACCGATGCGAACATGATGCCCCACATTCTCGACGCCGCGCGCGCGTATTGTACGCTTTACGAAATCCGGGCAGCAATGGAAGATGTGTTCGGCGCCTATCGGGAGCCGGTGTTCTTCTGAAGAAATCGCAGGAGTGGTGGGAGTCGTACTTCGATTCCCGATACCTCCTCGAGTACGAGCCGATCTTTACAGCCGAGCGCGACCGGAGTGAGGCGGCGCGCGTCGTGGAGCTTCTCGGACAACCGCATGGGTCGCGGGTTCTCGACGTGCCATGTGGCCAGGGTCGGCACTCACACTTGCTGGCCGAGGCCGGGTTCAAGGTTGACGGTCTGGACTTTTCGGAGTACCTGCTCGACATCGCCCGCGAGCGTGGATCGGGTCCGGGCCTCCGATTTACCTGCGGCGACATGCGTTCGCTTCCGGCCCGCTGGACCGGCCGGTTCGATTCCGTCATCAACCTGTTCACCTCGTTCGGATTTTTTGCGAGCCCCTCGGACGATGCGCGAGTCATCCGCGAATTCGCGCGTGTGCTCAAACCGGGCGGGACCTTGTTATGGCATGGTGGCAACCGCGATGGCGTAATGGCCCGTTTTCTGTCGCGCGACTGGTGGGAAGCGGGTGACGCTGTCATTGCTCACGAGCGCTCGTTCGATCCGCTATCGGGAATTCTCACGATCGAGTCGGTGGTGAAGGGCGCGGGGAAGAGGATTCATCGGCGAGCTCACCGCATTCGTCTCTATACTGCGACGCGGCTCGCCGAGCTTTGCGCCGATGCGGGGATGATTGTGGAAGAGGCCTTCGACGGATTTTCCCGGCGTCCGTTGACGAGAAGGTCGAGCGAGATGATGCTGATCGCGCGCAAGTCGTGATCGCCGCCGTTCCTTTCTGGCATGCACCGACCCTGCTAACTTGAACGCTCAATGAGACCGATACGTGTTCTTGTCGCCAAGCCCGGCCTCGACGGTCACGATCGAGGTGCCAAGGTCGTCGCCGCCGCACTTCGGGACGCGGGAATGGAAGTCATCTACACGGGTCTGCATCAGACACCCGAGATGATCGCGACGGCGGCCGTGCAGGAGGACGCCGATGTGATCGGTTTGTCAATCCTGAGTGGTGCCCATATGACTCTCATTCCGCGGGTCCGCCAACTCGTGGAAGAACAGGGCCGCGATGACATCCTGATCACTGGCGGCGGGATCATCCCGCGCGAAGACATGGATGAGCTGCAGGCTCAGGGAATCGGCAGACTTTTCGGACCGGGGACGCCAACCACCGAGCTCGTCGATTACATCAAGGGTTGGTTCGCCTCACGGGAAGGCCAGGAGCCGGCGAAGCCGGAAGGCTGACGGTGGCGTCCCGGCTTCGTGAGCTCAGCGCCGAGGTGCGTGAGCTCGAGGAAACACTGCGCCGCGGCGGCGGCCCTGAGCGCATCGCGAAACTGCATTCGCAGAACAAGCTGTCGGCCCGGGAACGGGTTGCGCGAGTGTGCGATCCCGGCAGCCGATTCATCGAGGTCGGTCTCCTCGTTGCCTACGACCAGTACGATGGCCAGGCGCCGGCCGCCGGCGTGGTGACTGGCGTCGGCATCGTCAATCACCGCGAAGTCGTCATTGTCGCCAATGATGCGACAGTCAAGGCTGGCTCATGGTGGCCCGAGACGATTCGGAAGATTTTGCGTGCGCAGGAAATCGCCATGCGCTGCCGTGTGCCGATCATCTATCTTGTCGACTCGGCGGGCGTGAACCTGCCATACCAGGGCGGTGTGTTTCCGGGCCAGTACGGTGCGGCGCGAATCTTCTATTACAACTCGATCATGCGCCGGTACCTGCGCATTCCCCAACTCGCGGCGGTGATGGGGCAATGCATTGCCGGCGGAGCGTATCTTCCCGCGCTCTCTGATGTAATTCTGATGGTGAAGGGGACCTCATTCATGGGACTGGGCGGCCCGAATCTCGTAAAGGGCGCAACGGGGGAAACCATCGACGGTGAGACACTCGGCGGCGCGGCGACGCATACGGGGATCAGTGGTGTCGCGCATTACGCGATGGATACAGAAGACGATTGCCTGGCAAAACTGCGTGAGCTTGTTCAGCGCCTTCCGGTGCAACAAGCACCCGCCACCGCCGGCGACGCTTATGCCTCGCGTTTTGACGACGCGGGTGCCGGGCGACGCTCAACGACGCAAAGCCGCGGCGAGACGGGGACCGCAGCGCCGATTGATTCGGACGCGTTGTACGATCTTCTTCCCAACGATCATCGCATGTCGTACGACATGCACCAGCTTCTCGCTGCAATTCTCGACGGCGGCATGATCGACGAGTTTCAGAAGGATATCGCCAAAGAAATGATTTGTGGTGACGCGTCGGTCGACGGAGTCAACGTCGGGGTGATCGCCAACCAGCGTGGATTGATCAAGGGCCGGCCTGGCGAAAAGCCGCGGTTCGGCGGAATTGTCTACGCGGAAAGCGCCGAGAAAGTCGCGTTCTTCATCGATCGGTGCGACCGTCAGGGAACACCACTGCTGTTTGTGCAGGATGTTTCGGGCTTCATGGTCGGCCCCGAGGCCGAGCACGAAGGAATCATTCGTGCCGGAGCGCGGTTCGTCGAGGCGATGGCGACCGCGCTCGTTCCGAAAATAGTGTTGACGGTGAACCACGCATCGGGCGCCGGATACTATGCGATGGCGGGCCAGGGGTTCGATCCGGATTTCATCTTCAGCTGGCCGACCGGGCGGATGGCAGTGATGGAAGGCGAGTCCGCGGTGCAAGCCGTTCACGGCCCGGCGCTCGATGCCGCAAAGAAGAAGGGAGAATCTCCAGCGGCCGATGTTACCGCTTCTGTTAACGCCATGCGAGCAGAGTACGAGACGCAACTCGACGCACGCTACGCGGCCGCGCGCGGGTTCGTTGACGCGATCGTGTATCCTGAAGACACCCGCGAAGTCCTCGCGATGGCACTTCGCACATCATTACAGAACAGGGGACCGCACCTCGGACCATTCGTGCTCCCTCCACATCTGGGAGACAACGCATGAAAGACGTGGTTCGCGTCGCTGGCGGTCAGGGTTTCTGGGGCGACTCCCTCGACGCACCGCGACAGCAGGTCGAGGGCGGACAGGTTGACTACCTGATGCTCGACTATCTGGCCGAAGTGACGATGTCGATTCTCCAGAAGCAGAAGGAGCGTGACTCGTCAATGGGCTACGCGCGCGATTTCGTCGGCGCGATGGAGAGCGTGTTACCGGCCGTGTGTGAGCGCGATGTGAAAGTCATCGCAAACGCTGGCGGCGTGAATCCTCCAGCCTGCGCGGCAGCGGTGAGAAAGCTCGCCGAATCGAACGGCGTGAGCGACAAGGTGCGTATCGCGGTCGTCACCGGCGACGATCTGCTTGGACGCATCGATGAGCTGCTCGAGGCTGGTCATTCTCTGTCGAACATGGAGACCGGTGACGCGCTGGCGTCAATTCGAGATCAGGTTCTCTCGGCGAATGCGTACATCGGTTCCTCGCCGATCGTCGAAGGCCTGGCGCGCGGCGCGAATGTCGTAATCACCGGCCGCTCAACCGACACGGCGTTGACCATGGCGCCGTTCCGATACGAATTCGAATGGTCCGACACCGATTGGAACAAGCTTGCGGCGGGAATCGTCGCAGGCCACATCATCGAGTGCGGCGCGCAGTGCTCCGGCGGGAATTGTCTCATCGACTGGCGCTCGATTCCCGATCTCGCGAACGTCGGGTATCCGATCGCGGAGGCGCACGAGGATGGTACTTTCGTCATCACGAAACACGATGGTACGGGCGGTCGTGTGAGTGTGGCATCGGTGACTGAGCAGCTCGTCTACGAGATGGGCGATCCGCATGAATACATCACGCCCGATGTCGTTGCGGACTTTACCACGATTCAGCTCGAGCAGGACGGCGAGAATCGCGTTCGGGTGCACGGCATTCAGGGCCGCCCCGCAACCGACAAGCTGAAAGTCTCGATTGCCTACCGCGCGGGATTCAAGGCGGTTGGCACGCTCGTCTATTCGTGGCCTGAAGCGCTCGACAAGGCGAAACTCGCCGACACGATTCTACGCGAGCGCCTCGATCGCCTCGGGCTGCACTTCGACCAGATTCTGACCGAATTCGTCGGAGCGACGGCGACTCACGGGTCGCTTGCCAATTCGTCTGCGAGCGTGCCGGACTATCCTGAAGTACAGCTTCGATTCGGCGTCCGTGGGCAGGACCGTCGCGCCGTAGAGCGATTTACGCGAGAGATAGCGCCGCTCGTGCTCAACGGGCCGCCAAGCGTAACCGGGTTTGCCGGAGGCCGTCCGAAAGTGGAAGAAATTGTGGCGTACTGGCCGGCGCTGATCGACAAGCGAGTCGTTCAGACGAAAGTGGAGCTTGTCTGATGAACATTCAGCTTCTCGATATCGCCCACGCACGCTCGGGTGACAAGGGCGACACTGCTAATGTCGGACTCATTGCTCTCAGGCCGGAGTGGTATCCGATTCTCGACCGGTACGTTACTGCCGCTGCGGTGACGGCTCATTTTGCGGGCGGTATCGACGGCCCGGTGGAGAGATTCGACCTGCCGAATCTGAAAGCGCTCAACTTTCTTCTGCATGGGGCGCTTGATGGCGGCGGGACGCTGTCGCTGAAGACCGATGCCCAGGGCAAGGTTTTTTCGACGGCGTTGCTGCGGATGCGCATCGACGTGCCGGACGATGAAGCCGTTGCCGCCGGGATGTCGGCCCGCGGCGCCCGATGAGGCCACTGACGACCGCGAAGCTGGCGTTGACGCTGGCTGCGGCAGTGCTGTTCGGGCTCGGCATTCGGAGCGATTCGCCCGCGCTCCGCTGGGCGGCGATTGCGTTTCTTGTGATCGCCGTGCTTCTTCGATTCTTCGACAGACACCGGGAACAACGATGACATCCGTGGAAACGCACCCCACCTCGCGTCCTCAGACGACACAGCCGGCACCGATTTCGCCAATCGTCTATTTCGACGGTCGGTATATCGCCAAAGACGAAGTATTCATCTCGCCCGATGACCGCGGATTTCTGCTTGGCGATGGCATCTACGAAGTCGCGGCTGCATACGATGGCCGCTTCATCGCACTCGACCGCCACATGCAAAGACTGCGACGCAGTCTTCTGGAGGCACGGATCGACGAGGACGTGGCCGATCCTCTCGAAACCGTTTTTCAGGAACTTCTCGAGCGCAACAGTTTCGCCGAGCGTGGCAAGGCCATGATCTATCTCCAGGTCACGCGCGGCGTCGCACCTCGCTCGCACGCCTTTCCGAAGACACATCCGCGCCCGACGGTTTATGCGTATTCGGCACCGTTCCCAGACATGGGCGATCTCCAGGCCGGCGTCGGCGCGATCACTCAACCCGACATGCGCTGGTCACGCTGCGACATCAAGACCATCTCGCTCATCGCGAACTGCATGGCGAACCAGGAAGCGAAGGAAGCCGGCGCATTCGAGGCAATTCTGCTTCGCGATGGCGTTGCACTCGAGGGCACGCACACGAGCCTGTTCGGGGTTGTTGGCGACGTGGTCCGCACGGCACCGCTGTCCAACCTCATTCTGCCTGGGATCACCCGCGAGCTCGTCATCGAAGCGGCCGAGCGCGATGGACTGGAGGTTGTTCTCGAACCGATGCTCGAGCATGAGCTCCGGTCAGCGAGTGAGTTGTTCATCACCGGTACCACAACGGAAGTCGTGCCGATCGTGACGCTCGACGCAGCTCCCGTCGGCAGCGGCTCCCCAGGTGAGCTGACTACGCGCATCATGGCTCTTTACCGATCGGCAATCGGCGTCTGAATCAGTTAGTTCCAACAGCCCGCCGCGACCGCGGGTTGCTAGATTCAGATGTGCCGCAAAAGACACCCATCCCCGAGCTGCTCGCTCCAGCTGGTTCCCTCGACGCCGTCCGCGCCGCTGTCGCGAATGGCGCCGACGCTGTGTATCTGGGAGCCGAGCGGTTCAACGCGCGTGATGAGGGTGCGCAGCTCACTCTCGACGAGGTCGAGGTCGCGTGCCGGCTCGCGCATTCTCGCGGCGCGCGGATCTATCTTACGCTCAACACGCTTGTCAAACCGGGCGAGCTGGTCGATGCGATCACGTTCCTCGGTGAGGCAATCGACCGCGGCATCGATGCCGCAATCGTCCAGGATATCGGCATTGTCCGCCTGATCCAGGCGGTCTATCCAGGTTTCGAGATTCACGGCTCGACACAGATGACTGTTCATGATGTCGCTGGCGCCACGGTCATGCAGGGGCTTGGCATCGATCGCGTTGTCCTCGCGCGCGAAAACACGATGGACGATATCCGCGAAATCCGGAATGCCGTGCCCGACCTCGGACTCGAAACGTTCATTCATGGCGCACTCTGCATCGCATACTCCGGCCAGTGCTACATGTCCGGGATGATCTCCGAGCGAAGCGCCAACCGTGGATCCTGCGCGCAGTCGTGTCGCAAGGATTATGAGCTGCGCGACATCACAAGTGGTGAGACGCTCGACACCGGTTACCTCATCTCGGCTCGCGATCTCGGTGCGCACGAAAGTCTGGCCGACATCGCTGACGCCGGTATCGGTTGTCTCAAGGTCGAGGGACGCAAAAAGAAACCGGAGTACGTTGCCGTCGTTACACGTAACTATCGCGACGCGCTCGACAGAATTGCGGTTGGCGATAGAACGGAGATGGAACCGCAACAGATTCAGGAGCTTGTGCAGATCTTCAGCCGCGGCTTTACGCCGGGTATGTACAAGGGCCGTGCAGGCCGGGATTACATCACGAGATCTCATCCCGACAATCGCGGTGTCGAGCTCGGCGTTGTACTCGCGACGGAGGGGTCCGAGATAATCGTCGAAGTGTCGTCGCGGCTGGTGGTCGGGGATGGGATTGCGCTCGAGGCTTCCGCTGGCAGTGACGACGAAACCATTGGGTTCACGATCGACCGTCTGCGGGATCTTCCCAGCGGCTCTGCATACCGGCAGGCGATCCGGACTCATCGCCGGATTGCCGACGGCGCGAGGGTTATTCGCAGCTTTGACGCAACCCTCATGGCTTCGGCGCGTGAAAGCTTTGAAGCGGTGAGCTTACCCGACGACCGCAACAGGATGCGAGTCGATGTCCGCGCGTTCGGATCAGCCGGAAACGGACTCAAGCTGATCTTTGCGTGTGGCAATGACTCGGCGACCGTCACGAGCGAGATTGCGCTTCTTCCCGCTCAGAAACGCGCGCTCGACGAGAAACAGCTTCGCGAACAGCTCGGCCGGCTTGGTGAAACCCGGTTTACGCTCGGGTCGGTTGATACCTCTGCTCTTGCAGTCGGTCTCTTCATCCCGGTCAGTGAGCTCAACCGGCTCAGGCAGCGCGCCACCGATTCGCTGACGCAGCGCCTTGAATGGGCAGAGGCCGGCGCAACAGACGAGCGGTCACACCGAATTCAAGCGGCCGTGGCGGATATCAGCGTTTCGGAGCGCTCTTGCGATCGCATTGAAGCACGAGCCGATTTTCGGCTGATCGCAGAAACATTTACACCCGATGACGCTCGAGTTGCAGCGAATGCCGGCGCAACCGACATCTCGATCGATCCATTCCTGCGTCATCCCGCGCCGCCCGCGGCGAGGATCCGTGCGCTCGCCACCGAGCTCGCGCGGCAGGGAGTTCGCCTCAGCCTTCGATTACCAAGTATCGTGCGTCCGTCCGAGCGCCGTTTCCTCGCGAAATGGCTGGACCTTCCTCTCCCGGTTTCAACCGGACACCTTGGACTCGTTGCCGAGGTCGCGTCGCAGGGCCGTGAAGTTGTCGCCGATTACGCAGTCAACTGCTTCAACCAGCATACGGCTGCTGAAATATTCGCACTCGGCGCGTCGCGCATTGTGTTTTCGGTCGAGCTGACAACTGACGAGATGATCGCTGTCTCGACGCCGTGGAATGGAAAAGGTTTCGATGCACTCGTGTACGGCCGGCCCGAGGGAATGACGATCGAGCACTGCGTGTTGTCGGCAGCGTTCGATCGCGAGCCAATGACGTGTCGCGATCTCTGCGTTCGGGATCATACGGATGTCGAGCTGATCGACCCGGCTGGTTATGCGTTTTCGGTCGCAACGGACAGTGCTTGCAGAAACCGTTTGCTGCACTCGCGGCCGATCGAAGCATCGGAGTTCATGCCACGGCTCTGGCGCGCGGGCATCCGTGGATTCCGCCTTGTGTTCAACACGCGCTCTGACGACATCGCCGGCGTGACCTCGGCTTACCGCGGCCTGGTCGATGCGCTCGTTGCGGACGAAGCGGTGCCGGCGTGGAGCCCGCGGGATCTGGTTCGGGGCGAATTCACTCGCGGACACTTCGCTCGCGCAGTCTGACAAACAAGTGACGGGTCATACACTCCCGATGACTTCATTGACATGATTCACTGGCTTGGCGAAGACCTTGCCCTCCGCGACCGCATGAGCGATGCGTGCTACGAAGCGGCGCGTCCGTTTCACATTAAGCCCATTGCGGAGCGGTATCGCGAATTTCTCAGGTCGCTGTAGTGTCGATGGCGTTGGCCTCCGCTCCGCGCGCAATTCGCATCGTGCTTCTCTCCGGGCTGGGCGACGTCATTCACGGACTGCCGCTCATCAACGCGATCCGGGACGACAACCCGGAATGCCACATCACGTGGGTTGTCGAGCCGATGCCGTCGGCGATTCTGGCGGGACACCCGTCAATCGATCGGGTTGTCGTGTTTCGCCGCAGAGATGGCCTCGCCGGCATGAGGCAGCTCTGGAGAGATTTGCGCGCTGGTCTCAAGCCCGATCTGACCCTTAATCTGAATGTCTATCTCAAGAGCGCCTGGCCGACGCTGGCCGCGCGCGGGCCGCGACGAATCGGTTTCGGGCGCGAGCGTTCCTTCGACGGGGTCTGGCTGGCGGCCAACGAGCACTTGCCCGCCGCGCTGTGGGCGCACACAGCGGACATGTTCATGGAATTCGGCCGCCATATCGGGCTCAGCTCGTCTCCGCATGAATGGAGAATCGAGTTTACCGAGGAGGAGCAACGCCTTCGCGATGAATTCTTCGGAAAATTCAATGGGCGCCCGGTGGCAACGATCGTCCCGGCGAGCGCATCAATAAAGAAAGACTGGATCGCGGAGCGATGGGCCGAAGTTGCTGATGTGCTCGAGTCCGATTTCGGATTCAAGGTCGTCGTCGCCGGAGGTCCCGGCGACCGGGAACAGGCAATCGCGCAAACAATCCTCGATTGTACGTCAGCGAAAATCGAATGGGCGATGGGCGACTCGGTGAGGCGCCTCGCGTGGATTGTCGGCGGGAGCGACCTCCTTGTCGCTCCCGATACCGGGCCGGTTCACATCGCCCGTGCCCTCGGCGTTCCGGTTATCGGCATTTATGGCCATACCAACCCGTGGCGTGTTGGACCGTGGCGCCGCTATTCGGATTTGTGGGTTGACAAGTACACCGACCCCGATACGCTGCCCGATCCGTCGAATCGCGAACCGAAATGGAACGTCATGCCGGCAATCACGACTGACGATGTCGTCGGCCGGATCGCGGTCGCGGCCGATCGGTATATGGTTGCTCGCGACACCACTCGATGATGGTCGATCGGAGAGTCTTGTCCAATATCGGGCGATGAAACGGCCGTCAATGGACCACGCCCGTGCGGCGTTGATGGCATCGTTTCGATACGACCAGTTTCGATCAGGACAGGAGCTGGCCATCGAGTCCATTCTCGAGGGCAGGGACACGCTCGTCGTGTTGCCAACCGGTGGGGGCAAGTCGGTCTGCTATCAAGTTCCCGCGCTGCTGCTTCCGGGACTCACTGTCGTTGTGTCGCCGTTGATCTCCCTGATGAAGGATCAAGTTGACGCGCTCGAAGCGCGAAATCTTCCCGCGGCGTTCATCAATAGCACGCTCACGTCGTCGCAGGTATCCGATCGTCTCGGGCGGGCGGCGCGGGGTGACATCAAGCTTCTCTATCTCGCGCCCGAGCGGTTCGACTTCGGCAATGTTGCGGCGCGGCTCGGCGACATGGGCGTGAGCCTCCTCGCGATCGACGAAGCACACTGCATCAGCCAGTGGGGTCACGATTTTCGACCGAGTTATCTGCGAGTCGCGGAAGCGAGGAAGAAGCTCGGAAATCCGCCAACAGTAGCATTGACTGCAACAGCCACGTCGGAAGTGCGCGACGACATTTGTCGCCAGCTCGCGCTCGTCAATCCGAAAACAATCATTACCGGGTTCGACCGAACGAATCTGTCGTACAACGTCTTGCCGGCCCGCAACGACAGTGAGAAGGACCAGCTTCTTGTCAAGACGCTGCGGCGGCATGAGGGACTCGCCGTGATCTATGCGGCGACACGAAAATCCGTTGACCGCCTCGGTTTTCTA
>JBBSFT010000063.1:0-14766 GCA_038254845.1 Gemmatimonadales bacterium
CTGACCAGCGCTACCAGATAAAAGGCAACGGCAACGAGTAAGGCTCGGCTAAAGCCGTATTGCAGTGCGAGCACCACTGAAAGCAGGGAGCCTACCACCGTCATGAAGGCATTGATCGCCCATGCCCATGGAATAAGCTCTGCCGAGCGGTGGTCGAGCTCTGTTATACCCAGCGGAAATGGCATACCCAGAGGAATGCCGACTGGCACGATGACGGCGGCGACAACAAGGATCCGCGCAACGGGTGACAGTGGAAGCGTGACGGCTTCAAGCCACGGAAGAACAGCGAGGAGAACCAGCAGCGCGACGGTCACCCACGCGATTGCCACAACGATCGCAAAGCTTGCAAACCTCCTGGCGAGCGATTGCGTAAGAGCGCTTCCGCATGCCGCAGACAGGAGCAGTGTGAACAGGACAGTGGCCATCGAAAGAATCGGGTGGCCGATGAGAAGCACGAACTTCGAGATAAGCACGAGCTCGATGATGACGAAGCCAGCGCCGAGGCTGCCGAAGTACGCTACGGCGGGCAACCAGGTACGTCTGGGCGTGCGATTTTTTGGAAGAGATGCCAGGGGAACCCAAAGAAAAAGAGCGGCCATGGCGATCGAAAGTCCGCCAAGCCCGTAGATGTGCACGCTTTCCAGTGGAATGGGCCCCTTAAGGGTAGTGTTGAGGAGGTCAGTGACCGTCGGAGGAACGAACCCAGCCGTATCGGGCGTGACACGTTTGAGGCCCCGTCGCAGATCCCGGAAGAACGGCTTGTCGTCGGTCAGCGGCTCAATCTTGTAGGGAAGAATGGAGTCCAGACGTTGGTCGAACGGACTGGCGAAGAAAATGTCCGGCACGTTCCGGGCTTCGGGCTGCCCTGGAGCGTATATGACGGAGTACGCACGCGCATCCGCATATGCGGGTCCGAGGAAAGAGCGAACGGAGTCGATTTCGGCCACAGTCCAGGCATTCCTCTTCACCAGCATTGTCTCGAGAAGCGGAACACCGGTAGTGATAACAACGTGTTTCCGAAAGTCCTGCCGGGGATACAATTCACCCCACGCCTGCGCCGCCGTTGTAATCATTCTGGGGTAGGCGACATAGTTAATCTGAATCAACCCGTCCGGCGCAAGATGCGTAAAGTACTCCCTGTACGCCTGGGTCGTCTCGAGGTAATTCGGAGCAAGCCCACCCGATCCGTTGCTGAGGCTCGAATTGGTATAGTTGCTCAGTATCAGAATCAAATCGTAAGGGAGCACAGAGCGCCGCAGAAAACTCCGTCCTTCATCACATTTTACATTGACCTTTGGGTGCGTGAACAGGTTCCCGGTGAACTTCGCATAGCGGCCTTTTCCGAGCTCCACGACCGTGCAAACCATCTCGACTGCGTCAACGTGTTCCGCGCCCCATGCGAGGGCCGCCATGGTTTCCTGCCCGCCACCACTGCCGATGACCAGGGTCCGACGGTTGGACCCGTGTTTCAGCCATGCGCCAAGGGCGACGAACTTGCCGGAGTTCCATCTGTTCCTTCCCGGAAGAGTGTCGAAGTAGGAGCGCGTAAGCGCGTCCACGTCACCATCAAAGGCCCGGAAGTGCGTCCGCTGGGACCCCTGGTCATAGATGACGTCCTTCAATTCCGGATATGGTGCCAGTACGTCCACCTTTGCAGCGGGATCCCATTGGGAGAATTCGGCGCCAGAAAAATCGCCCCCCTGCTTGCCGCTGATCAACCCCTTGAAGCGGATCGTATTTGGTCTCGCAAAGGCCAAGGTCGTGAGTGCCAGCGCTGCGAGAACGAGAGCGTAGTGCGTCGGGCGCCTCTGATCCTGGGCGATCCAGGCAGCCAGCAACCCAAGCGCGGCGATTACCAGGAGCGTTTCGCCACCGCCGACGAGTTTGGGAAGCACAAAAACACCCAGGCAGCCGATGCCCGCCCCTGCCAGGTCCCAAAAGTAGAGCTTGTGGATTGACTTTGACCCCCGAGTCACAAGCAGAGCGGTCGCGACTCCCGAGGCAATGAAAGGGAAAAGAACGAACAGAAAAAGAATCCCCAGCCGGGCAAGCTCGGCCATCGTGGGATGTGGCGGCATCGCTGATCGGGTTGACGCATAGCCGAAGGTGGGGATGAGGAGCAGGACGAAGCCCGCGAACGCACACCCGGCGGCAAGGACTATAGTCTGCGTCCGAACGGTTGGGAGCGGCCAACGAAGGAGTATCAATCCTCCCAAGCCAAATCCGAATAGTGCGCTGCTGACGAAAAGGAACGCCAGATTGCTCCACATCACGACGTCGAAGATCCGCGTGAGCATAAGCTCGAGCAGCAGAGTAGCCGCTGCAATGAGAAAGAGTGCGGCGTAGAGTCTTCGCATGATGGAGCAGAACAGCTGAGCAGCAATTGTGCCACGTTTTATTTCGCTTAAAACCCAAGCGGGTGCGCTGCATCCGCGAAGGGCGCAGCGGCTTTACGCTGGATAAACCAACTTCCCGAGGTTTCCGACTCTAGCCGTTCACTTCCACCGTTGCCATCCGTCCTCCGCTTCGTGGCGGTCTTGCGCTTGCCAACGCTTCGAGCGACGTCTTCGCTTTCACCACCCGGCAGCTGACATTGAACCGCCGCAATTTCAGCGGCCCCTCATCGGCACTGACGAAGCTCCGGATGGGAGAGCGGTTAGATCTCGAGGTTGGCGCCGGCTACGCGGGAACCAGCACACCATCGGAATTCCCCACTCTTTTTCAGGGATTCATCGGAGGCGAGCTCGTTTATTCTCATGGAGTCGGTGTCGGGCCGACCGGGCAGGGAACGACCACCCCGACAAATGTGCAGGTCAGGCTCGCATGGCTCCCTGATGCGCCATCGGCCGATTCAGCGCCTGAGCATGAAGAAAAACACAAACATTCCGAGTAGTACTGCGACGACGAGCTGTCCGCCCGTGTAGATGCGATTCTGAGCGCCGCACTCAGGACACCGCCAGCCCGCCCTCTTCATCTCTGCACTGCAACGATGACATCGCGTTGAGTTCATTTCATTACCAGTTGTCAGTTTCGCTCTGCAGGCTGCACCATAAACGGGGAGACGGCAATCTCCACGCCGATCCCGTATCTGGCGCACAGCTTGCGAAGTTTTGGAGGTTTCCGCAACGATCGCGGGATGGAATCGAGGAGGTAAACGGTACTCGCATCAGGTTGCTGCACATCTCTCTGAGACATAGATTTTACTCTGCGTAGAATCATTGACAGGTCAAACGAACTTGGAGGACGATTTGATGGATCGGATTGATATCGCGTCTGGAGCCGAAGCGGCGGCGGATGCGCCTCGCCAGCGCGGTTACGTTCACCACCGTCTCGCGCTGCACCAGCTCGACTATCCCATCGCACCCTCGGCCAACAAGCTCGCCTACATGCTCGGCGGCCTGACGTTTTTCGGACTCATTCTGCTGATTGTCACCGGTGTTCTGCTCGACCAATACTACAATCCGAATCCGGTGGCTGCTCACGACAGCGTCATCTACATCATGACACGCGTGCCCCTCGGCAACTGGATACGCGGACTCCATTACTGGGCGTCCAGTATCGTTCTGGTAAGTGTATTTCTTCACATGAGCTACGTCTTCTGGCGCCGCAGTTACATCAAGCCGCGGGAAGTTACGTGGTGGGCCGGTGTAGGCCTGTTCGCGGTTCTTTTTGCCATGGCCTTTACGGGTACCGTGCTTCGTGCCGACCAGGAGGGAGGAGAAGCCCTCGAGCACGCGATTGCCGGATCAAAGATGACAGGCCCGATGGGCGCTCCGCTGAGCCCTGATTTTACCCAGAGCACCAGCCTGCTGAGCAGGCTGCACAGCGCGCACGTCAGCCTGCTGCCTCTGGTGCTTCTTGCACTCATCGGTCTTCACTTCTACCTGATTCGCGCGCTCGGGCTCAATGCCACCGAACCCAAATCGAGCCGCTTCTCCGACCATCTGCCCAAGCTGCTGGGTTACGCCTTGCTGGTTCTTGGCCTTGCCGGAGCACTCGCCGCCGTTTTTCCACCAGGTATCGGACATCCATCGGTTCAAGGCGTGGAAATGACGAAACCGTTCTGGCCGTTTCTATGGATTTATGTGGTCGAGAACAACTTCGGAATGCGGGGAATGGTGATTGCCCCGATAATCATTTTCGGTTTTCTCTTTGTCATCCCTCTTGTCGACAGGCCAAGGGAAGGTCACCCGCGACATGGCCTCTTGACGGCAATTTCGCTCGTCATGTTTTTTCTTTACATCGGTGGAATCATCTATGGGGTGTTTGCGCCTATGCAGCAACACATGGGAATGTGAGGAGACTTGAAATGAAACGCATAATTTTTGCGACCGCCGCTTTGCTGCTTGTCACAGCCGCTCCAGCCTATCCGCATGGCGGCGGAATGATCCGCCTCGCGACCACTCAGGTCGCCGGTGGAGGCACAGTAGCACTTACGGGTGAGAAGCTCGACAAGTCCGCAGACCTTGCCCTGGAGTTGCGTGGAACCCTCGATAATTATCCCGTTGGACGCGTTCGAACGGACGCCGCCGGGAAGTTCACTACAAACCTGACACTTCCGCCGAATATTCCCGGCGGAGCTTACACCCTCGTCGCAATCGCAGCGGACGGAGATGTGGCCGCGAGAACCGATATCGACATAGGCAGCGCTGCGGGCGGCTCGGGAACAACGATGCCCGGAATGGCGGGCAATGAAGGAATGCATACCGCAGATCAAATTTCCGGACCACACGCCAGCGCCGAGATGATGCAGTTGAAGCGAACGACCACTACAGGTGAATGGGGTGTCATTGCTGTGCTGACGCTGTTGAGCTTTGCCGCTGGGGCATGGCTGCTCAGTCGCTCCAGGCGTGCGTGAGCGTTGGATGAGGATTTGAGAAGCGCCGGCTGTTAGAGCCGGCGCTTCGTCTATCGCTTATGCAGAACCCAGTTCTTTCTTCATCTTGTCAATTTCCTGCATCTGAGCGGCGCGCATGCGTCCTGCCATTGTCTTCACATCCGGATGCGTGAGCTTCGGCAGATATTTGTCGATCATGTCGATGGCCATCTGATGATGCTTGATGGTGTTCTCCCAGAACATGCGGTCAAACTGCGACCCTGACAACTTCGACAGGGATGCGGCCATTTCCCTGGCTTCGGCGGTCGCGGTGGGCTTGTATGAATCGTTCATTCCCTTTAGCGCCGACCGCATTCTGTCGAGCTCGTTGTCCTGCTCCTGGTCGAACTTTTTCGCATCAGCCTTTGACGCGAGCTTTTCCTTGCGCTCGATGACTTCGTGCGCCATGAGGACCATTCCCGTGTGATGGTCCGACATCATGCGCAGAAACTCCTGGTCGGCCGGCACGCCGGAAGGCGCGGCCGCAGCTCCAGCCATCGCGTTGTCAACCGGCGGCTTCTCGCCTGACGCCGCCATCCCTGTCGCACTATCGGTTGTGGTCATGGCGTTATCCTCGGATTTTGGCGCACATGCCGTCGAGGCTAGCATCAGCAATGCGAGTGAAAGGGGGTACATACTGCGAGAGAATGCTGTCATTGGAATTATCGATTGAGGGTGAATGCGCACCGTCGTGCCGCCTACATCTTCATCTTGCTGCGATCCATCCCGGGCATGAACTCCCTGCTCGCAATCTTTTTGGATGCCGGTTATGCGCCGCTTTTTGCGCTCGTGCCTGTCGTCTTCGGTGCAGATGCTTTTTTGCTTCATGACCTTTCCTGTAAGGTGCCACAGATGGTGTCAACAAACGCGTTTGCGACTAACGCGCCATCAACCGCAAGACCCGTGCTTCTGGGTCTTTGAGTAGCGTTTGTCCATGCATCCCTTTGACGAAACCCCTCCAGCGTTTTAGTCTCTATAAAATGAGGTTCACCATTGCGGGCCTGGAAAGAAATGTTGATCTGCGGCGAGTCTGGCTAGTGACAGCCTCCTTGCTTTTCGCGTGTACGGCAGATCCCAGCTACGAGGGAAGGTCGAGCAGTGAGTGGATCAGCAGACTTCACGACGAGAATACGGGCATCCGGATTGTCGCCGCCGAGGCGCTTGGCAAAATCCTGCGGATTAATCCGCGAATGCACGACGTCACGAACGCTTTAATCGCCGCTCTTGGCGACAGCAGCGATGCAGTACGCCTCTCCGCGGCCACTTCGCTCACCACACGTGGAGTTGATGTAGTGGGAGCTATGGCCGGACTGCATGCGGTGCTTCATGATACCGCTCACGCGGACGTACGCGCGTCCATGGCTCTTCTGATCCGAGCTCTCGGCGCCGAGCGCGCAGGCATTCTTCTCCCGCATCTGAAAGAGTCGCTTTCGGACCCGTCGGCGACGGTCCGGTCGGCCGCCGCCCAAGCCTTCGGGTTTCTGGGCTCGGAGGAGCGGAGCAATATCGAGGCAGTCGCAAAGCTCGCGAGAGACCCCGACGCCACCGTTCGTCAGTCCGCACTTCAGTCGCTGTCCGACATTGGTGCGGACAAGGGAATCGTTTTGCCAACAGGTCGCACGGCTCTGATAGATTCCGCAGTCGCGGTGCGGATCGCGGCGGTCTACATGCTTTCCAGACTCGGTCGGGATGCAATCCCGGCGCTGGCGGACCTCGTGGCCGCGACGAGAGATACGAGCAGTCAGGTGAGAGAAGGCGCGGCGTTCGCGATAGGTTCGATCGGTGCCGGCGCAAGTTCGGCCGTTCCCAACCTTGAGAAACTTGTCGGCGACGTCCAGCTGTCGGTTAGACAAAAAGCTCGCGATGCGATAACAGCAATCGGGATGCAATCAAATCCGGCTCAACAGTCTTATCTGACTCCAACACGAAAAACAAAGGTTGCCCAATGAGTTTCCCATGCATGCGGTCCGCTCTGAACGACATGAACTGCGCGAATGTTCCAGAGGCCCGATTTGTTCACCACAATGCGAACGAGACCGCGCGAATCTGATCCCAGAAGAACGTCGGGAGCCCCGGTGACCGTCTATCCGCTGGTGCTTCGGTACCAGCGGGCACAGAGAGGTCGTTCCAAGTGCTCGAAGAAGGATGGGAACGAGGGTGGAAAGACAAGGATGGTGAAGTCTTTCGCAGCGACCGTTAAGAAAGCGCTTCTCTCGACGTTCCCGATGTCATCGCTGTCGAGTGCGGGCAGTCCCCCGTTTTCCCATGCGCCCGGAGACCCGGGCAAAAAAGATGGGCGAACGCCGATTCACCACCGTGTGCGCAATGATGATTGCGTTGAGTCCCCGCGCGTTGTGCCATCGGCTCAGCGACAAGGACTCCAGACGCAATTGCGAAAAACAATGCGATGGCGGCCGCCGCAAGAGACCATCGTGTGACATGGCTCGATACTGTCGCCTTCTCTCCAGCAAGACGCAATATCCGGCGGTCGAGCAAATCGTCTCTCTGAAACCCCACTGCGCCTGCCAAAGTCTGTTGCTGACGCCACCCCGCCAGACTCAAAATCGCCGATGCCAGAACGAGCGGCCTGCCGTCAGCCGCGTGGTCGTCGGCAGCTATCTCCACCTCGTCGGCAACATCGTCCGCGAGGCGCCGCAGCGCCGGAAGCCAGAACAACGTCAGCGAAAGGAAGCGGCACGCACCAACGCGAAAGGGATCGCGTCTCTTCACGTGAGCTGCCTCATGCGCGATCACGGCTTCGAGCTCGGCCTGAGACAAAAGCACTTCGAGCCTGGACGCTACATAAACTTTGGGAGAAATCAACCCGACCGTAAATGCGGGATTGGGTAGACCGTCGACGACGTATATGCGAAACGGATCGAGGTTTGCTGCTACTGCTGCCAGCCAGAATCGATCGCCCGCCATGGGCTGCGACGACTGTAGCGGGGCGAGCGACCCAGAAAGTGCGCGCCAGCTTCTCCACCTGTCGACAAAAGCGTAAGCCACGCCGAGGCCGAGTGCGACATGAAAGGCCTCATGGACGGGGGTTAAAAGAATATGAAGGGCCAGGACGCAAAAGGCGCCTACGTGATCGACTCCACTCAGCTCGTTGGCGAGCGTGTTGGAAAGATGATGCCCGAAAACGGGGCCGATGCTGAGAACAATGAGCGTCCCAATGCCAAGCAGAATCGCTCGGCGGTGCGCCTGTTCGCGGGCGTTTAGATCCTTGCCTGTCTCCTGCGAGACAGCTCTGCTCACTCTTCGGCCTGGCTCCGAAGCTTGCGGCGAATCAACCTTCCCAGCTCTGCAAGCTGCTCCGGATCCCGCTCCGCAAGAACATCGACAAGCGAAGCCGACACAGCCTGAGGCCCAAGATTCAAAATGCCTTCGACAACCCGGCGGGACGCCATGTTCATGAACGCTTCCTTATCCAGCAGCGCCTCGTAATGCAACAGGTCGTCTCGCTTGGCACGACGAAGCACCCTTTTCGACACGAGTTTATTGAGTACGGTGATGACAGTCAACAACTCGACGCGGTGGCGTCTGACGACTGAAGCATGCACCTGACGTGCAGTTGCAGGCTCACCGATCCGCCACACCGCTTGCAAGACGCGTGCTTCGAGGTCGCCAAGAACCTTGGCAAGGCCTTCGGAAGATAGCCGGACAGTATTCTGTATTTGTGGTCTTTTCACGATTTCTCTTGTTTCATTAGGCCGATACCTGATACCCGGCGAAATCTTCAGCGTTCACGCCGCTCCTCCAAGCTATTTAATGTCCCAAGCCTGAGCTATAGCGAGTTATACGCGTTCGTGGCGCGTCGGCCAGCTTCGTCGTCTTCAATGCTGAGGCGCCCCTTCGCCAGGTGTTGCTTTCAGCAGCGCCAGTTGAGTTGCCCGCATCTGTTTCGCGAGAGCGCGAACTCGTGGATTCCGAAGTCCGCTCACCGAGCGATCCACGAGCGAAACACCCGAGCGAAAATGCGTCGCGAGCGAGGCATGAATCACTTTGTTTCCCTTTTCCGCTACCTGGACAGGCCGCGGCGAATATGCCTCGCCGTAGAGTTTGTTAAGGAGTTGCAGCATTTGAGTCTTCTCTGCGTCGAGAGCTCCATCGCGTTCGACAGGGTCGCCTCTTTTCCCGTGCATAGCGTGGCCCTCCGGTTTCATCATGTCCGCGTGAACAAGCACGAGAACAGCTTCGTAGTGGTCGACCATGTGGTGGAGGAAATCCTTGTCCGTATCGCTCGTGTGCCGAATGGGGATGGGCGCGGCCGGTACCGCTGCCAAATCGTTGCTCGGTTCCGTTTGCTGAACAGCAGGCCGTGCAGATGAATCATTCGCGGTGAAGCGGTTCTGGCCCGGAACGTCGCGTGCGACGGAGCCGGAACGTCCGCTGGAGTCAGCGAGCGGAGCTCCCGAGCATCCCGTAAATGCAATGACGGCGCCCACCACCAGGATTCTGGCGGCGGTCCACGCTACAGGGAACTCACGCACGCACGACCGCAACGGTGACATCCAGGGCTGCTACATTTTCATCTTGCTGTGATCCATGCCGGCCATCGGAACTTTTTTCGCCGGCTTCTTCATTTGCGCAGGCTTCGTCGATGTCTTGCGTGCTGGCGTCGCAGCTTTCTTCGGCGACGCCGTCGTGTGCGAGTGGGTCATTGTAGCGCCCGCGCCTCCGATTTGCACGCGTTCCATCATCCGCCGCATCTCGGGGTCGGCCATCATGCGCGCCCTGATAACCGGATCGGCCATCATGCGCTTGTGCATCGCCATCATCGCGCCGGATGAGCCGTCCATTCCAGCCATCGCCATTCCGGGCATTGACATTCCGGACATTGCCGCGCTCGAATGATCCATGCCTTTCATGGAATCCATCGAGCCGGAAGACGTCTTCGCGCCGGTAGTCCCAGTCATGTCCATTCCGGCCATTCCTCCAGGAGCCGGGGGGCCGGAAGCCGACGACGTTCCGCCCGAAAGAGTCGCGCCGTGACCCATCCCGCTCATCCCGCTCATGCCCTTCATTGAGCCCATGTTCATCGCCTCGGTTGACCCGCGAGCAACAGTACCTTTGGGAAGCTCTGGAAGAAATCCAACCGACGGCCCTCCCATGTTCTCAACGCCCATCATCTGCGCCATCTGCATCCACGCCGCAGGAGTCATCGCGAACGATGTCCGATCACGGTATCGGGAAGCGGCTTTGAGAATCTCTTCGCGCTTCTTGTTCTGTGGCACCTTCGACGAGGCAAGAATATCCGACACTACATCGTGCATCGAATGCAGGTTGTCGAAAATCATCGCTGCTTCAGGGTAGCGCCGGGCGAATGTCGGCGCCACAGCAGCGGTCATCGGCATGATCCTCGGCATTCCATCGGGCGGGCTCTCCAGCATCTGCTTGAATCGGGTCACGGCGGCGAGAATACCGGTCTGGCGGTCAGCCTGAGTCTTGCCGGTGACGAGTGGCTCATAGAGTCCAACCTGGAGCCAGTGATATGCCCAGATAAGGCCATTGAATTTCGGATACTTCGTGCGGAAAGTCGTCGAGTAGTACTGTCCCTCCATCAGCTCCATGCTTTTTGGAACGGAGCTGAATGCCAGATCAGGGCGTGACTTGTAGTACGTAACGAGTTTCGCAACCTGTGCATCCTTCTGAGCGGACGAGAGCCGATCGTCAGACCAGACGTCGTAGATCTGCCGGTGAAGAAGATGCGCCCAGTCGAACATCGCCTTTGCCTCGGGAGCAAGCTTGGCATAAGCGACCTCGATTGCGGATTCCTCCAGCGGCACGTGCGGCGGATTTACGAGTAGCTTCTTCGTGATGAAGTCGTACTCTGTTCCCTCGAGAACCGAAACAGGGGCGCCCGGGCTTGTATATAGCTTTTCGTAAAGAATCGCGTGTCCGTAGTCAAAAGCGTTGAACAGGCGGTCGGCCGCTGGATAGGTATCCCGGAATGCCCAGTTAAATGAACCGGGCATGTAGAACTGTTCATAGCTCGTAGACCATTGAGCGGAGGCGGGGCTGGCACCCGCCGCAATGAGAACGCCTGACGCAACCATCACGGTGAGCATTCGAAGACTGGCTTTCATCGGGGATTTCATGGTTTCTCTTGGGTTTTTCTGAAGTAGAATGCGGTGCTGGTTTGCGTGCGGAACGTCAGCGCCCCGAACCGGGCATGAGCGAGCCGAGCGCGAATGAGTAGGCAGTTCCGAATGTGGCAAACCATCCCTGACCGGGACCATTCAGTCGTCGGCCGAAGCCGCCGTCGATTGCCCACTTGGGCACGACCTGATACCGGATGCCTGTGCCGAGGTTGTAGTCAACCTTGTCTTCCTTGAGGATTGGCTGTCTCGCAAAGAAATCGGCAGTGACGAGCATGGCTCGGAGCGGGAGCGTCTTGTCGAGGGCAAAACCCGCAAGCCACCGTGAAATCTCCACACCTCCCGGACCGCTGGCCGTTGCGGAGCCGCCAGAGCCGGTGCTAATGCTGCGTTCGTCATTTGACCCGAAGGTGTACTGGCCATTCAAATGGATGCGCGACCAACTGTACGTCCGCGTCGCGATTCCCTTGACTGATGTGTACGTCTTGTTCGGGCCCAGATTTCCCACAGGGAAAAGGAAATCAGCGCGAAGCCCGAGTGCCGGCAATGTTGTAGTCTCGACATTCAGATTGTGAAAGAGCGAGAGATCGACACCGGCGACGCCGGTGCGGCTGCGACCACCGCCAAGGTCCACATAGGCCACCGGCACCTCGACCTCGACATGGGTGCGCGGCAGAATCCCGTACGCCAGCTCGGGCTCGACTGCCCAGGAGTAGACTCCGCCCCGTGTTCGTTCGAGTCGCACGGGGGCCAGCTTCATCTCGAATGCGTAACGCTCCGTGGCATAGGCATCCTCGATCTGAACGGGGCGACCGGCGTCGGTGTTGTAATAATCTGTCTGCGCCGACGCGCGTGATGCCACAGAGGCAAAGGCAAGAACTGCGAACAGTCCGCCGGCTCGGCCAAATTGCAATTTCATGAAAGCTGGGGTTGGAGATATTGAATTCTTCATCGCCAATTCTATGATGCATAAAATGTGCGACGGATATTATACGCGCGAATGTCCCGAAAGGTTCTCGTGTCGGCTCGAAACACTACGCTCGTGGTGGAAAAGTTTACGCGGCCTGAAACATGCCGGTTAGCTATCCATTCTGGCACGGTGTTGAGGCCGGTGTGTCCCAAGCTCCGACTAGCTCGGCATTCACCTTCGGCGCGTGTCCAGGGAAATCGAGTGCCTAGTCAGCTCGAGGTGATTGGCCCGTTGATTGCCCGGAGCAATTTGCCCGGCGAAAACTCATCCAGGAGACTACCATGGCACAGGTGAAAGATCCCGTATGCGGGATGATGATCGAGGACAAAGATGCAGTCGCCACGTCAAACCATGAGGGAAAGGAGTACTATTTCTGCAGCAAGGACTGCAAAGTAGAGTTTGACGAAAACCCAGAGGACTACGCCGACGGCGGAAAGTAGCATGCGTCGGCAAGCGGCTTGATCGACTGGGAGCATCGCGGAACGCGGGGCTGAGCTCATGTTCGCTCTGGGTGGTGCTTTCACCGTATTCGTAGCTGGAATTCTTGCCTGGCTCGCGATGCGCTGGGTCGGTGACGTTCTCTCGCCCGTCGCGAGCACCGACGCCGAGCGTGTGCCATTTACGGGAGGCTTCGAGCCGGCGGCGCATGCGTGGAGCCGATATCATGTCCGCTACTACGCAATGGCGCTCCTCTTCCTCGCCTTCGACATGGAGATGGTATTCATGTATCCATGGGCGATGGTGTTCGTGCGTGAGGGTGTCACGGCATTGGTCGAGATGCTGATGTTCATCGTGATTCTAGTGCTCGGCATCCTCTACGCCTGGCGGGAGGGGGCCTTCAGATGGACTTAGCGCCGTCGGCAGTGCGTCGGGCTTCGTTTCGTTGGTAGCGCAGGAGCGTGGCGCTTTTTTAGGGAGGTTTCGCGGCGCTCTCAGGAGACTTGCGATCGGCGCACCTGCTCGTGTATTCACCATTCCTGGCGTCGATCCCCCGGCCGACCCAGCGCTGCTTCATCTCCATGATGGCGTAATAGTTCTGGATTCTCCGCGCTCAGCGACGATCCTGCTCATCGCCGGTTCCGTTCCAGAAGCACTGCGCGAAGCTGTGAAGCACGTTCACGACGAGATGGCTCATCCGCGGGCAACTGTTCGATGGGTAAGTGATCCTGCCGAAGAGCACATTGAGCACCGAGTTCAACACAACGTCGGCTCCTCCGATGTAACGTCCCTCATCGAGACGCTCAGGCGTGTGCAGAATGACCTTGTCACGGGTGTGCGCTCATCAGAAGCCGATGAGCTGCCTGGCACAACTCGCGCGACGTGGCGCGGAGTAGGCCCTTATGGCCATGGCGGGACTGGCATGACTGGCGGTACACCCTACGGCCGACCAATCGCAGAGCGAGCGGTCGACCGTGATGGTCTCCAACTCGATCAGCTTCCACTACGCATCGGGCCATACTTTATGGCGTTTCCGGCCGGTCTCGTACTCGACATCGAACTCCAGGGCGACGTGGTGCAGGACGTGGCGGTGAGTGCGGAACCAGTTTCCCGGCTTCGACCTGTCTTTGCGGCCGCGATCAATGACCCGGTGTCTGTCGCGACACTCGAGCGTGCGCGCGCCGAGGATCACCTACGCTGGCTGGCACACGCGTTACGGATGCACGGACTTGCGGCACTGGGTAACCGCACGCTGAAACTCGCTGTGCAGATTGGCGCAGATGAGACCGCCATCGAGAGCAGCGGGGCTGAGCTGAATGCGATAACGCGTGAAGTGAAGCGAAGCGGCGCATTGTGGTGGAGCACGCGTGGCGTTGGCTTGCTGAGCCGAGATGAGATGGCGGGTCGGGGGCTCGGGCCCACCGCTCGCGCATCCGGCGTGAGGGATGATGCGCGCATAGACGAGCCAGCGTATCAGGCGCTTGGGTTCGAGCCGATCGTGAACGCAGCAGCGGAGATTGTGGCGAAAACTGCTTCTTCGGACAGGAATGGAGGTGACGCGAGTGCACGTTGGCGGCTGCTGCTTGCTGAAGCCGCCCAGAGTCTGGACCTTGCAGCGAGGGCCAACTGTGCGCGGGCATGGGGGCATGGCGTTGTCGAATGTCCCCGCGGGCGTGTAACCGCTGGCGAAGCGCCCGAACCGCAGCTGTATGCGATGCTCCCCGACCTGGTGCGGGGCATGGAGTGGGGCGACGTGGTGACCACGGTCGTAAGTCTGAATCTGGGTGAGGGTGGCGACGTGCGTGCAGTGCAGCCCTGGGGAGCGGCGGAGAAACTGAGGCGGTCCGCCGAACAGGCGATGAAGAGCGAAAACGCGGCCGAGATGTTCGGTATGGCTGACATGGAGCACCAGGGGGAATGACGGTGTGGCCAGGCGTTGCGATCCCCATGCTATGGAGTGTCATTTTCCTAGGTGCAGCGATC
Organism: Gemmatimonadales bacterium; assembly: GCA_038254845.1. Lineage (GTDB taxonomy): Bacteria > Gemmatimonadota > Gemmatimonadetes > Gemmatimonadales > Gemmatimonadaceae > UBA4720. The sequence continues at coordinate 14,369 of JBBSFT010000063.1, forward strand.
TACGCAACCGCTGTACTCGACACGATCTTCGGTCGCGCTGTAACTCGTGGACCGCGTGGAGCGCTCCGCATGCAAACATTTCGCATGCGAGACGTACTGGAGCAGCCGCTACGCACGAGCGCACTTCTGTTGTTACAGCAACGCACGTTGACCGAGCGCCCGGACGCTGGTGGATGGATGCTGGCACCGGCATTGTTGGGCGCGAGTGCAGCAACAGCAACGGCGCTTGTGCCGTTCAGCGCTCGCGCGGCGACGTTCGACGTGTCGTCCGGAATTGTGTACTTCGGCGCCGCGATGGGGCTCGTGATGATAGCGGTATACCTGGAAGGATGGTCCCCGAACTCTGCCTTTCCGCTCATCGGTGGCTATCGTTTCGTCGCGCAGGCGCTCTCCTATGA
>JBBSFT010000064.1:0-14061 GCA_038254845.1 Gemmatimonadales bacterium
GAAGCTGACCGTCGCTCGAAACCTTCACGATGGTGACGAAGGCGCCGACGTCGGTCACAAAATGCGGCCTGAGCCGATCACCGACGTGCATGTAAACCTGATCCAGCCAAACGTCGATCTGCGGGGCGCTTTCCGTCTCTTGCGGCGAGTACACGCGAGGGGTGACCTGCGCCGAGAGGGAAGCCGCCAACAGCGTTGCGGCAAGAACGGATGACGCGGCAGCAAGTGCTTTTTTCATTACCGGCTCCGTGGTAGCGCGGTCGGGTACCCCGCGGCATACAAGTACTATAGCTTGTGCGCAGTGTCACTGCCAGCACTTCTCGAGGCGATCCAGGCGGTACCCGAATTCGGGCAGCTTGCCTCGGCACTTCCTCCGCTAAATAGCCGGCTACACGCATCCGGTCTTCCCGGTTCCAGCGACGCCGTCGTTGTCGCCGCTCTCGCGCACGCCAGTCAGGGCCGATTCTTCCTCGTCATCGCCGAAAGTGTCTCGGGCGCCGAGCGATGGCTTGCCGATCTGGAATCCCTCGGCGACGCTGGATTCGTCGCGTTCTACCCTCCCCGCGAAGGCTTTGGCGAGGTCGAGCCACACGCCGAGGTTGCCGGCGAACGGGTCGAAACACTCGAGCGAATCGGCCGCGGAGAAATCCGCGTACTATTGACCACCGCGCGGGCGATCCTCGAAAAGACACAGCTCCCTCGCGCGCTCGCCCAGACTCGCCTCGAGCTCCGAAAAGGCGATACCCGCCGCCCGGAAGATCTCGCCACCCACCTCGAGTCGATCGGGTTCGAGCGTGTGCCGATGGTAGACGATGTCGCCCAGTTCAGCGTTCGGGGCGGAATTTTCGATATCTACAGTTTTGGAATGGCCGAGCCCGTGAGGCTCGAGTTCTGGGGCGACGAAATTTCGGAGCTGCGTCACTTCGACCTCGTGTCACAGCGTTCGTCACGCGATGCTGAGCTCGCGCTCATTCTGCCGGTCGATGGCCAGATCGGGCTCCCCAGCGATGATGCCGAACGCGTCTCGATCACCGCGCTCTTTCCGCCCGACACGATCGTTGTTATTCCCGACGACAGCCGGATCGCGCCGGAGCTTCGCCGGACGTGGGACGAAGCCCAGCATCACATCGACCTTGCGCGACGGCGCGGCGAAGACACACCCAACCGCGATGAGCTCTACACCTCTCCCGATGCGGCCCTGCAATCGATTTCAGCGCTCGGTGTCATCGAGTTGTTCTCTGGCACGGCTGACGCCGCTCGAACTGAGCTGAGCCGCACAGGCATTGAGCCACTCACGTTCGCCTTTCCGCTCGTTCCGCCAGAAACGATCGCGCGCGACATGAAGCGACTGCGAGAGGTCGTATCGGATTGGGTGCCGACGATCATTCTCTGTGACAACGGAGGCCAGGCCGAGCGACTCGATGAGCTGCTGGGTGAGGGCGGAGCAAGCGCCACTCTGGCAATCGGCGTGCTGCACGGCGGATTCATCATTCCCCCATGGGGGCGCCAGTCAAACGGGCTGCGCGTTCTCACCGATCACGAGATCTTCCGCCGCGAACGACGCATTCGCCGCGCGCGGAAATATACGACTGGCACGTCGATCGAGTCGCTCACCGCGCTGACTCCCGGCGATTATGTCGTCCACCTCGAGCACGGCGTCGGCATCTATCGCGGAATGGAGGAGGTCTTCGTCCGCGAGAGCACTGTCGAAGTCGCCGTGATCGAGTACGAGGGAGGCTCGCGCCTCAACGTTCCGCTGTATCGCATCGACCAGATCGAGCGATTCCGCTCTGCTGCCGACATCTCCGCCGACAATCCGCCGCCGCGACTTCACACGCTCGGTGGAAAGCGGTGGGGCCAGCAGCGCGATCGCACGCGATTGGCGATTCAGGAAATGACTGTCGAGCTGCTCGAACTGTATGCGCGCCGGCGCGTGGCCACACGCGCTCCGCACGTGCCCGACACGCCATGGCAGCGCCAGCTCGAGTCATCGTTTCTGTTCGAGGACACTCCCGACCAGCGCACGGCGACGGCTGACGTGAAAGGCGACATGGAAAAGTCCCGTCCAATGGACCGGCTGCTCGTTGGCGATGTCGGTTACGGCAAGACGGAGATCGCCGTGCGCGCGGCGTTCAAGGCCGTTCAATCAGGTCGTCAGGTCGCAGTGCTCGTTCCGACCACAATTCTCGCCGAGCAGCACGCGCGCACGTTCGGCGACAGATTGGCGGACTTTCCAGTTTCCGTCCGCACGATGAGCCGGTTCGCGACGGCGAAACAGCAGGCTGAGGTAATTGTCGAGCTCGCCGAGGGAAAGCTCGACATCGTGATCGGCACGCACCGCCTGCTCAGCAAGGACGTGAAGTTCAAGAACCTCGGGCTGATCGTCGTTGACGAGGAGCATCGTTTTGGCGTGAAGCACAAGGAGCGTCTCAAGCACCTCAAGCTCGACACCGACGTGCTGACGTTGACGGCAACGCCGATTCCGCGAACTTTGCATCTGTCGCTCGCGGGAATGCGCGACATGACACTGATGCAGACTCCGCCGCGTGACCGGTCTCCGGTGCTCACGTTCGTCGAGCCGTGGGATCACGGCCTGATCGAAGAGGGAATCGGGCGAGAGCTCGATCGGGGCGGCCAGGTGTTCTTCGTTCACAATCGAGTCGATACCATCGACAACATTGCGCAGCGAATTGCGGCAATGGTCCCACGCGCGCGAATCGGCGTCGGTCACGGCCAGATGGGCGAGCGCGATCTCGAGGAAGTTATGAGACGCTTTGTCGAGGGAGAGACCGATGTGCTCGTCTCCACGATGATCGTCGAATCCGGCCTCGACGTTCCGAACGCAAACACGATGTTCGTCGACCGCGCCGATCATTTTGGACTCGCGCAGCTCTACCAGCTACGCGGCCGAGTCGGGCGCTCGCATCGACGCGCAAACTGCTACCTCCTCGTGCCCGATAGCGACATCGACGAGGACGCGAACCGCCGGCTGAAGATTCTCGAGCACCACACCGAGCTCGGCGCGGGGTATCGCATCGCGCTGAAGGATCTCGAGCTGAGAGGAGCCGGGAATCTCCTCGGACCCGAGCAGTCAGGATTTGTCACGGCGGTCGGCTTTGACATGTACATGCGAATGCTCGACGAGACGGTCAAGCGCGTGTTGCGCGGCGACACCGCACCGAAGCTCTCGCCCGCCGACGTGACCGTCGATCTGCCGTCGTATCTGCCGGACGACTATGTGACAAGTCAGGACGCGAAGCTCGACATCTATCGGCGCCTGACTCACATGACCGATCCTGCCGAAATCGAATCGCTTCGAGAAGAGGTGCGCGACCGGTTCGGGCCGCTCCCGGCGCCAGCGGAAACTTTCATGGCTGTCGCGCTGCTGCGGGTGCTTGGCGGCGCAGCCGAGATCGAATCGATGCTGCTGCGTGGGAACGAGGCTCGTATTACCTTTCGTGAGCATGCAGTACCCCGCATGAAGGGCATCTCGGCGGCGTTTCACGAAGTCCAGTTTCAGGCGGAGGTGCGACGAGCACATCCGCTTTCGCTCAAATTGACCCGGCTCGGCGGCGCAGAGCTGCTCGGTGGCCTGGTTCGCGCGCTCGCGACGTTACGCGGCCTGGGCAAGAGCCCCGGCTAAAACCGACTCACCCAACCATGAAAAAAATCGTACTTGCCGCCATCGGCGCGGCCCTCGTTATCACTGGCTGCAGCTCGTTGAAGGATGCCATGTCCGCCCATGTCGACACCGTTGCCAAGGCGGCCGATCAGGAGCTGACGATTACACGTCTCTCGTCGCTCATGGGAAAATCCAAGGCCCCGCTGAGGAAAGACGTTGCCAATGCAATCGTCGATGCGTGGACGAATTACCAGCTCGCCGGCGAGGCTGCGGTCAACAACGACTCGCTCTCCGATCCGAAAAAGATCGATGACGCGATGTGGGCGGTCATTGCGAATGTGAAAGCAAAGAAGTGGTATGACGCGGTGTCGAAAACGTGGAAGCAGCCGGATGCGGCCAGCGCCGAAGCCGCCTACAACAACGGACAGATGCTCGCCGCGAGTCACATTCTCCTCCTGACGACCACGGACTCCACCGCGGCGGGCAAGGCGGCAGTGAAGAAGAAGGTCGACCTGCTTCGCACGCAGGTCAACAGCGCCAACTTCGCCGACATGGCAAAGAAGAACAGCCAGGATCCGCAGTCAGCGGTAAAAGGCGGATCGCTCGGAGTATTCCCGCGTGGCGCGATGGTAAAGGAGTTCGACCAGGCCGCCGCGGCCCTCAAGCCGGGCGAGATTTCACCTGTCATTCAGACGCAATACGGCTACCACATCATTCGCCGTCCACTCTTCAGCGAAGTGAAGGACCAGTTCGTCGGTGCGATGCAGCAGGGTGGAATGCAGGCGGCCGAGAGCACATATCTCGCCGGTCTCGAGACCTCTTCGAAAATGGAAGTCAAGCCGGGAAACGCGGCGACCATCCGCGCCGTCGTTGAAAATCCGACTGGCCACAAGGACGACAAGACAGTCCTTGCCACCTCGAGCGTCGGCAAGTTCACGGCATCTGACCTTTCGCGATGGATGGAGACGTTCCCGCCCCAGGCCGGAATCGCTGAGCGAGTGAAGGCCGCGCCGGATTCGCTTCTTCCGGTGTTCGTCAAGAATTTCGTCCGCAACGAGCTCGTCATTCACAGCGCCGACAGCGCAAAGCTCGGCCCCGATGCGCAGCAGCTCGCGCAGATCAGAGCCCTATTCAAGTCGTCGCTGACGACGGCCTGGACTCAACTCAATCTCGATCCGAAGGCGCTCGAGACCGCCGCCAAATCAAAGAGCGATCGGTCGAAGCTCGCCGCCAAGCGCGTCGAGGATTACATCAACCGCCTCCTCTCCCAGCAGGCCCAGTACGTCGATGTCACGCAGCCCGTCCAGAATGTCCTGCGCGACAAGTACGACTACGCGATCAAGCCCGAGGCAATCGACAAGGTGCTTCTCGAGGCGGCGAAGATCAGGCTGGCATCGGACTCCACCACGAAGGCGGGGCAACCCAATACGGTCGTGCCGCTGCCCAATGCTCCGGTGAAGAAGTAGGAATCACGGACGCCGTTCAGGGGTAACAGAGGGATGCGAAAAGTATTTATCGGGTTATGTATCGCCGGACTGCCGGCAGTGTCGGTGGCGCAACTGCCGCAGACCACGTCCGCGGCCAGGCCGTCATCGGCGGTGGCACCCTACTATCAGGTCGATCGAGTTGTCGCCGTCGTTGGCGATCAGGTGATTCTCTGGAGCGACGTCATGAGCTCCATCAATCAGCAGCGAGCCGCAGGAATGGAGCTGCCGACCGACTCAGTGGCGCAGCTCACGCTGGCGAAGGATGCCCTGAATGCGCTCGTTGACGAAGAGATCCTGGTGCAGAAGGCGCACAAGCTGAAAGTGGACGTGACGCAGGACGAAGTGAACAGAAGCGTTGACGACCAGATCAAGCGCGTGAGAGGCCAGTTTCAGAAAGATGATGAGTACAAGGCCGAGCTCAAGAGTGCAGGGTTTGGTACGCCCGACGAGTACCGCCGCACGCTGTACGACCAGTTCTATCGGCGTGCGCTCCAGCAGCGCGCGTTCGAGGAGCTGAGAAAGACCACGGTCGGTCGGAATGTCAGTGACGCCGAGATTCAGGAGGCGTTCGACAAAAACAAGGCGACCCTTCAGGCGGCGCCTGCAACAGTCACGTTCCGCCAGATCGTTGTCCCGCCGAAGCCGACCGAAGACGCGAAGAAACGCGCCAGGGCGAAAGCCGACTCGCTTCTCGTCGAGATCCGGAAGGGAGGCGACTTCGAGCTGATTGCAAAGCGGGAGTCAATGGACCCTGGATCGAAGGCGCAGGGCGGAGACCTCGGCTGGAATCGTCGCGGTGCGATGGTTCCCGAGTTCGAGCGAATGATGTTCGCTCTCCAGCCGGGTCAGGTGAGCCCGGTGATCGAGACGCCGTTCGGATACCACATCATTCGCGTTGACCGCGTGCAGGCCGCCGAGGTAAAAGCGCGGCACATCCTGATTGCACCGACAATCGATTCGTCGGACATTGCCCGCGCGAAGGTTGTCGCCGACACTGTCGCGCAGCTGATGCGTCGCGGCGTCGCGTTCGATTCACTCGTGGCGAAATATCACGATTCGGCTGAAGAGAAGGGCATTCTCCAGCCGTTCGTGCGCGACTCGCTCCCGGCGGCGTATCAGACTGTTGTTGCCGGAAAGAAGGCGGGCGACGTGGGCGGACCGTTCGAGCTCGCAAATCCTCGCGGCGGTTCGAAGTGGGCGGTGATTCAGCTCGTCACAGTGAACGAAGCGGGCCACTACAACGAAGCGGAAGTGAAGTCGCGTATTCGCGAGCAGCTCGTCGCCGAAAAAGCGACCCGAACGCTTCTCGACCAGCTTCGCAAGCAGACCTACGTGGCTCTCCGATTGTAGCGGTGAGCCAGCGCATTGCCGTATCCGTGGGCGATCCCCGCGGAATCGGCCCGGAGATCATTCTGAAGGCGCTCGCCGACCCACGGGTTGGCGGGCGCTCTGATTTGGTGATCATCGGTCCGTCAGGCTGCGGACTCGACGTCGATGAGAGCGTCGGCGACTGGACTCCAACCAGCGACGCCGTGGTGGCTGGCAGGTACAGCGGTCGTGCCATCGAGCGCGCGGCAAAGATGGCAATGGCCGGTGACGTTGCCGGAATTGTCACCGCTCCGATCGACAAGGCCGCACTGCTGGCCGGCGGGTATGATTTTCCCGGCCACACCGAGATGCTCGCTCATCTCACCGGGTCCAGGGTTGCGATGATGCTGGCCGCGGTGCGCGGGGGTGGCGAAGGTGCACCGAACCCGCTGCGCGTCGTGCTCGCGACGACCCATCTGGCACTTCGTGACGTGCCGGACGCCGTCACCGAAACCGCAATCGTTGATGCGGCAGAGATCACGCGCGAGTACCTGCGCAAATGGTTCGGCATCATCGAGCCGAGGATTGCGTTGTGCGCGCTCAACCCGCATGCGGGCGATGGGCGTCGCTTCGGAACCGAAGACGAAGATCTGCTTGGCCCTGCCGCGCGAAAGGCCGGCATCGCCGGTCCATTCCCCGCTGACACGGTGTTCGTCAAGGCGATGCGAGGAGCATTTGACGCCGTGATCGCGCCATATCACGATGTCGGCATGACCGCAATCAAGGTCGCGTCGTTCGGTGGCGCAGTGAATGTGACACTTGGTCTGCCATTCCCGCGAACGTCTCCGGACCATGGCACCGCTCGCGACATTGCGGGTCAGGGAATCGCCGACCCGTCGAGCTTTATAGAGGCGCTGCTTCTATGTCGGCGTCTCTCCTCTCTCGCTCAGTCGCGCGGCGGTCGCCAAGAGAATGAAGATCTACGGCCAGGGTATCGATCTTCCGGCCGTCCATCTCCGTAACGACGAAGATGGCACCTCCGGCCATCACCCGGTCGCCGGGCTGAGGGAGCCGGCCGAGAACACCAAACACGTAACCGCCGATCGTCGTCGCGTCTTCGTCCGGGATCGTGAGGCCGAAGCGATCGTTGAGCTCTCCGATGTTGTTTGACCCGGAAACGAGAGTCTCGCCCGTTCGCGTCTGGGGCGGCTCTTCCTGATCCTCGGAAGTGTCGTACTCGTCGAGAATCTCCCCGACGATCTCCTCGAGCAGATCCTCCATCGTGACGATGCCGGCTGTTCCGCCATACTCGTCGCCAACGACCGCCATATGCTCCTTGAGCTTCTTGAAATCGGCAAGCACGTGCTCGACTTCCTTCGAGCCGGGAATGAGATGTACCGGCCGCACGAGCGCGCGCAACGAGAACCGCGACGACGAATCCCCTCCATCGTGCTCGTCCCGATCGATTCGTGACCCGCCGCCGGCCGCAGTGATGAGGATTCTCAGCAGGTCCTTCGTCAGGATCAGACCAATGATGTTGTCGATCGACTCCTCGTAAACCGGATAGCGCGAGAAGTTGGAATCTTCGACGATATGAAGCACGTCGGAGAGGGACGCGGTGACAGCGAGCGCGATGATTTCGGTGCGCGGGGTCATCACCTCGCGCGCGGTTTTTTCCGAAAACTCGAACACGCCGTCCAGAAGATCCGCATCTCCCGACGGGATGGCCCCGCCTTCCTGGGCCTGCTCCACCAGCAACCGGAGCTCTTCCGGCGAGTGGACGCTTTCGGCCTGACCCGCCGACGGCTGGCCCATCAACCGGAGAAGCGCGTTCGCGGACCGGTACAGAATCCAGATGAACGGACTCATTATCCACGCAAACAGAAGCAGTGGCGGAGCCAGAAACTTGGCGACCTTCTCCGGATTGTTGAGTGCCGCGGCCTTCGGCGTCAGCTCCCCAAGGACGACATGGAGATACGTGAGAACTGTGTAGGCGACGATGCCGGCAAGTGTTACGCGCACCGACAACTGGATGGCGATCGGCAGTCCCCCAAGCAGTCCCTCGAAGATTTCGGCGAGAGTGCTCTCGGCAATCCAGCCGAGCGCGAGGCTTGCGAGCGTGACGCCAAGCTGGCTCGCGGACAGCACACGGGAGATATTTGAGCTTGCCCTGAGCGCGATGCGCGACAGTTTATCGCCGCTCCGGACCATCGCCTCCAGGCGGGTGCGTCTCGACCTCACAAGGGCGAACTCGGCCGCCACGAAAAAACCGTTCAGCAGGACGAGAGCCAGAATGGCCAACAAGCGGATTGTCACCCCTCAAAATTATCACATTCCCGGTCCTCGGAGCGGTGTTTCCCGGTTTGCCGCAGCGTGAGCGATACCCACTCGCACAACGAGCATTCGGGGCATAGCCATTCGCACCTTCCCGGTGACGGTGCGCTGCATAGTCATGCCGCCCATGCACCGATGCGGAGTCTTCGAATCGCGCTGGTCCTTACGGCCGCGCTTCTCGTCGTCGAAGTCGTTGGCGGGTTGCTCTCCAATTCGATTGCCCTGCTCGCCGACGCCGGGCACATGTTTACTGATGTCGCAGCGCTTGGCCTGTCGCTGTTCGTCGCCTGGTTCAGCCGGCAGCCGCCAACTGAGCAGAAGAGCTTCGGTTATCTGCGGTGGGAGATTCTCGCCGCGTTCATGAACGGTGCGGCGCTGCTGCTCATCTCGGCGGCGATTGTGGTCGAGTCCATTCTCCGGCTCCGTTCTCCGCAACCCGTCGAAGGCGGGTTGATGCTCGGCGTTGCCGTCGCGGGCCTCGTGATCAATCTAGTCAGTGCGCGAATTCTTCACCCGACGTCTCAGTCGAACATGAACGTGCGAGGAGCCTACCTCCATGTCCTGGGCGATCTGTTGGCATCGGTTGGAACCGTCGTCGCCGCCGTGTTGATCCGTTACACCGGCTGGTTGGTCGCCGATCCGCTCGCATCGTTCATTACCACCGCGCTCATCATGCGCGGAGCCTGGGCGCTCGTGAGAGAATCAGTCGACATTCTGCTCGAGTCTGCACCGGCCCACATCGATCTTCGCGCGGTGAGGACGCAGCTCGAAGCGATACCGGGCATCGAGCAGGTGCATGACCTGCACGTGTGGTCGGTGACTCCGCGGCTCGTGGCGATGAGCGCGCACGCGATCTGTCGCAACACCGATACACAGCAACACGTCCTCGAGCACATTCACGACGCGATGGCACTGTTCGGAATCGGGCACGTCACGATTCAGCTCGAGCAAAGCGAAATGGCTGGACGCGAGAGTCACGTGCACGCGTGATTTCAGGCTCTCTGGCTCGTCAATGGAATGACATGCCAAGAATCGACCCGCTCCTCACAGCCCTGCTGTCCAATCGCGCCGACAGTCTTCGGCTCAGCGATGGTGAAATTGCCCAGCTTACCAAAGGCGGCACCCAGCACCCGCTTACGCGCCAACCTCTCGGCGATGGCCAGCTTCTCACATTGTTGCGAGAGATGGCTCCGGCCGATGTCGCGACTGCGCTGGGCGGGGTTGAGCCAGTTGAATTTGTGTACGCGAATTCCGACGGCCGGTTCCTGGCCAGGGTCGCGCGGCAAAACGGTACGCTGAGGGCAACGCTCAGTCCAGAGCCGTCTCTCGGCAACGGTGCGCACAAGGATTCCCAGGGCCTCAACGGTCAGGCTGTGGTAGCGGCGTCCGTGAGTCCTCCAGCGCCACCGCCATCGCGGGTCATCAGTGAAGTGGCGCCTGTCCCGGTCGATCCGGCCATGCGTGTGGAGATCGACGGTTTGCTCCAGCAGCTCGTTGCCGAGGACGGCTCGGATCTGCATTTGCGGGTTGGCGAACCGCCAATGCTCCGCGTTCACGGGGAGCTCAAGCGAATCGACGGTCGGCCGCCGCTGACGAATGAGATGGTGGATGGCATGCTGGCCGCGATCATGCCGGAGCGGAACCGGACCGAGTATCGGGAAAAGAATGACACGGACTTCGCTTACGAGATCGACGGCCTTGCGCGGTTTCGTGCGAATGCGTTTCGCGAGCACCACGGCGGTGGCGGAGTCCTTAGAGCAATCCCGAACAAGGTTGCGACCGTCGACGAAATGGGTATCACGCCGGAGGTGCAGAAGCTCTGCTTTCTCACGAAGGGCCTTGTGCTCGTGACAGGTCCAACCGGCTCGGGCAAGTCCACTACCCTCGGCGCATTGATCGACTTGATCAATCGGTCGCGAAACGATCATGTGATCACCATCGAAGACCCGATCGAGTTCGTGCATCACAACAAGAAATGCGTGATCACGCAGCGTCAGGTCGGGTTGCACACCGGCTCGTTCAAGAGCGCGCTCCGGGCGGCGCTGCGCGAGGACCCGGATATTATTCTTGTCGGCGAGCTCCGCGATCTCGAGACGATCTCGATTGCGATCGAGACGGCGGAGACTGGGCATCTGGTGTTCGGAACGCTGCACACGACGACGGCGGTTGGCACGATCGATCGCGTCATCGACCAGTTCCCGCCGGATCGCCAGGCGCAGATTCGCGTCATGCTCGCCGATTCGCTGAAGGGCGTGATCTCGCAGACGCTATGCAAGAAGATTGGTGGCGGGCGTATCGCCGCCCGGGAGATTCTGCTGACGATACAGGCTGTGTCGAATCTGATTCGGGAGGGGAAGGCGTTTCAGATACCGTCGGTGATGCAGACATCGCTGAAGCTTGGAATGATCCAGCTTGGCGATGTGCTGATCGATCTTGTCGACCAGGGACTCGTATCGCCGCAGGAGGCGTACGTGAAGTCGACGGACAAGAGCGCCTTCATGAACATGCTGAAGACGCGCGGGCATGAGCTGACTCCCGGGGCTTCGTGAGTTCGGGAGACTGCGGAGATTGAGGGCTGCGGATATTGCGGACTGCGGATTCCAGAACACAAGCAATGGTGGGGAACGGCGGGAGAAATCGGAGACTGCGGGAGACTTTCTTTGGGTTTGAACGACATCGGCTGGGCAAGGATTTACGTCGCGTCGCCGGGCCTCTCGCCCCGAGCGTATTTAAACAAGTAATCAATTGAAGTCTCCCGCCTACTCCGCCTTCTCCCGTCGTTCTCCCCCATTGAAGTTCCGCAATGTTCGGGTCTCCGGGGTCCTCAATCTCCCGGGCCTCCTCCACCCTCCATCTACATAGCCGAAAGGTTTAACTTTAGAAGCTATGCAGAAACCGCAGGACATTCGAAATATTGCCATCATCGCGCACGTCGATCATGGCAAGACGACACTGGTCGACAAGATGCTCCGGCAGGCCGGAGCGTTTCGCGAAAATCAGGTCGTGATGGAGCGCGTCATGGACTCGAACCCACTCGAGCGCGAGCGCGGAATCACGATCCTCGCCAAGAATACTTCCATCCGCTGGCACGGTACCAAGATCAACATCATCGATACGCCTGGTCATTCCGATTTCGGTGGTGAAGTGGAGCGGACGCTGAGAATGGTGAACGGTGTGTTGCTCGTCGTTGACGCGTTCGACGGTCCGATGCCGCAGACACGGTTCGTATTGCGAAAGGCTCTCGAGCTCGGGCGCACCCCGATCGTCGTTATCAACAAGATCGACAGGCCAGGTGCCGATCCGCTTCGTGTGCACGATGAAGTGCTGGATCTGTTCATCGAGCTCGAAGCCGACGAGGCGCAGCTCGATGCGGCCGTCGTCTATGCGTCGGCCCGCGAGGGCGTCGCGACGATGGACATGGAGGTGACGCCGGTCGATCTCACGCCGCTGTTCCAGGCAATTGTGGATCACGTTCCGCCGCCGCCCACCGACGCGAGCGGCGCATTCCAGATGCTCGTCTCGACCATCGACTATTCGCCATACCTGGGGCGCCTTGGAATTGGGCGGATTGAGCGCGGGACGGTCAACCTCGGCCAGCAGGTGGCTCTTCTCCCGCTCGATCCGTCGATGCAGGCGGAGCAGGCGAAGGTGACGAAGTTGTTCGGCTATGAAGGTCTCGAGCGAATTGAGCTCGAGACGGCTGCTGCGGGCGAGATTGTGGCGCTGGCGGGTCTCGAGAGAGTCGAGATCGGCCTCACCGTTACCAATATTGAAAATCCGGAACGGCTGGCCGGCATCTCCGTGGAAGAACCGACGATCTCTGTCGATTTTCTCGTTAACAACTCACCGTTTGCCGGGCGTGAGGGAAAGTTCGTTACATCTCGGCAGATTCGGGAGCGCCTGTACAAGGAGCTCGAGCGCAATGTTGCGCTGAGGGTGGAGGATACTGATTCCACGGACACGTGGACGGTACAGGGAAGAGGGGAGCTCCATCTTACCATTCTGATGGAGACGATGCGCCGCGAGGGTTATGAATTTCAGGTGTCGCGGCCGCGCGTTATCACCCGGGTCGGGTCTGGCGGCGAGCGACTCGAGCCGTACGAAGAGCTGGCGATCGACGTTCCGGAGGAGTTTCTCGGGGCCGTTATTGAAAAACTTGGCCCTCGTCGTGCAGAAATGATCGAGATGAAGAATCCCGGGCAGGGAATGGTACGTCTTCTTTACAGGATTCCCGCTCGCGGTTTGTTCGGCTACAGGTCAGAGTTCATGACAGACACTCGCGGTACCGGCATCATGCACCACCGTTTTCTTGATTACGGTGGATGGGCGGGCCCGCTGGCGGGCCGCATGCGTGGCACGCTCGTGTCGATGGAGCCGGGTGTGATTGTTGCATTCGCGCTCGCGAATCTGGCGGAACGTGCGACTTTATTTGTGGCGCCCGGCGACAAGGTTTATGAAGGGATGCTGGTTGGTGAAAACTCACGTCCGGGCGACATGGACGTGAATCCGACGAAAGAGAAGAAGCTCACGAACATGCGCAGCAAGTCGAGCGATGATAACATTCAACTCGAGCCGCCGCGGGAATTGACGTTGGAGAGTGCTCTCGAGTATATCGAGGAAGACGAGCTGATCGAGATTACGCCGGAGTCGATCCGGTTGCGGAAACGGTTCCTGAGTGTCAATGATCGAAAGAAGCTCTCACGCGAATCAAAGCGCGAACGGGCGCTTCTCTAACCCGGAGGATAGTGATTGTATGTTGGACACGTTCGAGTCGCCGGCTTTTGATTTCGCGAACGAGGGCGACGCGAGGATGTGGGACGCGGCAAACGGCATGTCCGTAGCGGGGAGTCCGACGGACAGTGACGATCCGGAAGACGAAATCATCGAAGACGATCTCGACGACGACGAGGAAGATGACGACCTCGACGAGCTGGGTTTCGAGGATGACGATGACGATGACGACGACGACGACGACGACCTCGACGACGACGAAGATGAAGAAGATGATGATGATGACGACGACGACGATCTCGACGACGACCTGATCGATCTCGACGACGAGTTCGACACGGATGCCGAAGACAAGCACAAGCCGCCTGGACATTTGAGGCGGGAGGACTGAGCTGTCGCATACATAGGGAACGCCGCCGGAATTGTCCGGCGGCGTTGTTCTTGTGTGCCCAGCATGAACATCGACTATGAGGTGTAAGTCCTCTGGGAAGTTGGTCGCAACGACCTGAGCAAACCGCAAGGTGATGATCGTGAGAGAGTTGCTGAAAGAAGCGGGGAGCGAGACCTGTGGGGCGACGA
>JBBSFT010000065.1:0-13808 GCA_038254845.1 Gemmatimonadales bacterium
GGATACTCCTGATGCTGCCTGGCATGCATGGGGGGCGAGGTCAACTGAGGCACTCGCGGAAGCCGCAGCGGTATTGAATCGTCCGGATTTCGCGAAGGCCGCGCGAGAGGAGGCGGACGGGCTATTCTCACGGTTTCTGCTGGCGGGCCAAACGCCTTCGGAAGTGTCCGGCAATGGCACTGCGCGATGGTATCCGCAGATTGCATACGGTGCGGGTTCAATCGCGGAAGGGTATCTGGCTTTGGCCGAAGCGACGGGCGACAACAGCTACGCCAAATTCGCGGGTCTCGTTGCCGGATGGTTTCTGGGCGCAAACCCGGCCGGCGTGGCGATGTATGACGAGAAGACAGGCCGCACGTTCGATGGAATCGACGGAGCCTCTCCCGCTGAGGTAAACCGCAACGCCGGAGCGGAGTCGACAATCGAAGCGCTGCTGGCGCTGCAGCGGGTGTCGGACAATCCGGAAGCTGCGGAGTATCTGCGATACCGGCCCGTAAGCGCTCTGACGAGTTCTCTCTCGGCAATTCCAGACCGGCGCGAATACATCGGCCCCACCGGTTCGATTGTCGTGACGAATAGCGGCCGTTCGGGCGCGCAGATTTCACGTTCAGGCAGGACCTCCAGTGGCGGTGGGAATGTGTCCACTCAACAAACCACGCAATCGCCGCCGGTAACGCTCACCTACTGGCCTGCGGCCAATCCGGCCGAAGTCCGGCTTGCAACTCGTCTTGTCACGCAGTGGAATGCAGAAAACCCCGATGTCCAGGTGCGTGTTCAGCCATTGCCGGCAGGACGATCGACGGAGGAGGTTCTTCTCGCCGCCATCGTTGCCAAAGCAACACCTGACGTCAGCTCCAATGTCTCGTCTGCGCTGCTGTCGCGACTTGTCCGCGCCAAGGGAGTCGTGCGGCTGGACAATCGCGTTCCGACCGCGGCTCGATTGAGCGAGCGGACAACACCGGCCATGCTCGAATCGCTTCGTCTTCCGGACGGCGGCATTTACGCGTTTCCGTGGAAGACGAATCCTGAAATGCTGATGTACAACGTCGACATCTTCAACGCCGCTGGAGTTCGTCCGCCGCGGACGCAAACGGAGCTTCTCGCCGCGTTCAGGCGGCTGACGCGGGACACCGACGGAGACGGCCGCGTCGATCGGTGGGCCTTCTGGGCCACGCTCAAGACGACGTGGTTCGAAAGATTCTACGATTTTTATCCGTTGTATCTCGCCAGTTCTGGCGGCAGAACGCTCGTCACCAAAGGAAAGGTCGTCTTCGAGAATGAGGCGGCGGTTCAAGCGCTTGAGCTGTTGCGCCGGGGCTTCGACCAGGGCCTGCTGCCTCGCTCTAACTTCGCGTTGGGTCGAGACCCGTTCATGGACGGAACGGTCGCGATGAAGATCATAGGCCCCTGGTTCGTGAAAGAGCTCGACGAGCTTAAAGTTAAAGGTCTGCATTTCGACGTCACGCCTGTGCCTTCCGCTGACGGCGCGAAGCCGGAGGATCGTTATGCTTTCGCGGACCTCCGAAGCATCGCAGTATTCTCGACGACAAAGCACCCCGAGGCGGCTGCGCGGTTCGTGGCCTTTCTCACATCACCGGCTGCAGACCGCATGCTCATCGAGGAAGCCAGTCAACTTCCATATCGCCGTTCTCTCTCCCGCGACCAGAGATTCGCGACTTCGCTCGCGCGTTGGCCGACGCTGGCGACATACGCGACCTACGTCGAGCATACGCGTGACCTCGATCTCGATCCTGACATCGTGGAAATCTTCGATCTTCTGTCGGAGGCATACGAGGGGTCGGCCGTATACGGTACCGTGCCCGTCAGACAGGCGCTGGCCAAGGCGGCGTCGGAAGCGAGGAATATTCTGAATGCGCGCTGAGCAGAAATCGGGAGCTCTCCTCGCGGCGCCTTATGCCGGGTTTCTGCTGGCATTCGCGGCCTACCCGATCCTGTTCGCAGTGGCACTCGTTTTTCTTCAGTGGGATCTTGTCACGTCGCCTGCCTTCATTGGTCTCGCCAACGTGCGGTTTCTCGCTCAGGACGCTCGCTTCTGGCGCGCGGTGGGCAACACATTCGTCTTCCTCGGCATTCATGTTCCGCTTCAGATCGTCACCGCCCTTGGTCTTGCCCTCGCGCTCAACCGCCCTCTCCGGTTCCGCAGTTTCTGGCGCGCCGCATTCTTTCTTCCGGTCGTAATTTCGGGCGCTGTCGTCGCCATTCTCTGGAGCAATCTCTACGCTACCGATGTCGGATTGATCAATCGCCTTCTGGTTCAAATCGGACTGACGCCCGTGTCGTGGCTTACCAATCCGTCGACGGCAATGCCGGCGATAGCCGTAATGGTCACGTGGAAGAACGTCGGCTTCTACGTAATCATCTTCCTTGCCGGCCTTCAGTACATTCCGCGAAGCTGCCAGGAGGCGATCGAGATAGATGGCGCGTCCGCTTGGCAGCGCTTTCGCTACCTCACGCTCCCTTCCCTGTTACCACAGACGATCCTCGTTGTCACGCTGTCAACAATCAATGGATTTCAGCTTTTCATCGAGCCGTACGTGATGACCGGGGGCGGACCTCTCAGGAAGACGTACTCGGTGGTTCTCTATCTTTACACCAACGCATTTGCATACCAGAAAATGGGATACGCAGCGACGATCGGCGTCGCGCTGGCATTGATAATCGGAACGGTTGTCTTCATCCAGCGTCGTGTCATCGGAACGGCGGAGGCGCTTTGAGACTCACGCCGCGAATCTTCCTGTACGCGGCTCTGACGCTCGCCGCCCTCACATTCATCTATCCTTTCCTGTGGATGGCGTCCGCGACGTTCAAGCCACCACTTGAAGTCGGCTCGCTGGCGCTGATTCCGCATCATATCACCCTCGACAATTACCGGACAATGTGGGCGCGCGCGCCGTTTGGACGTGCGCTTTTCAACAGTACGCTTGTGGCGACGACGATCACTCTCGCCGTGCTTGTCTTCGGGTCGATCACCGCATATGCGATGGCGCGCCTCAAATTTCGCGGACGCGCGGGGCTCAACGTCGTGACGCTCGGCATTCTGCTCGTTCCTGGACAGCTCACACTCATTCCCCTGTACACGCTCATCGTTCAACTCGGATGGATTGACACATATGCAGCGCTCATTGTGCCGTACCTCTTCAACGCGACGGCCATTCTCATGATGCGGCAGTTCTTCCTGCAGATTCCGCAGTCGCTGGTGGACGCGGCGCGGATGGACGGAATGGGCGAGCTGCGCATTCTCTTCACAATCTTCTGGCCTCTGTCCAAACCTGTATTGTCGATCGTAGCGATCTTTACGTTCATGGGATCGTGGAATGAAGTACTCTGGCCGCTGCTCGTTGTGCGCGAGCAAAATCTGATGACTCTGCCGCAACTGTTGACGGTGTTCGCTCTTGGTGGCGGCGCTGGGTCGGTCGGCGTGTCGCTGGCGGCGTCGATGGTGCTCGTTGTGCCGGTGGTGGTTGCTTACGCATTTCTCCAGCGGAATTTCATCGAGAGCATGGCCGGCGCGGGGATCAAGGGCTGATGGCTTCCGTTTCATTCGAGAAAGTCCGCAAGCAATTCGGCGACGTCACTGTAGTCGAGGAATTCGATCTCGAGATCGGCGACGGCGAGCTCCTCGTACTTGTCGGGGGATCGGGGTCTGGCAAGTCAACGATTCTGCGCATGGTCGCAGGCCTCGAGGACGTAACTTCCGGAAAAATTCAGATCGACGGCCGCGACGTGACTGCGCTGGCTCCGCGAGAGCGCGACGTCGCAATGGTTTTTCAGGACTACGGGCTATATCCCCACATGACCGTGCGTGAGAACCTCTCGCTCGGACTGAAGCTCCGAAAAGTCGCGCGTCCCGAGATCGACAGGCGAGTGAAATGGGCGGGAGGAATGCTCGGCCTCGAGAACCTGCTCGACCGCAAACCGAAGCAGTTGTCTGGCGGCCAGCGGCAAAGAGTGGCGATGGGACGCGCAATGGTGCGCGAGCCGCTCGTATTTCTGTTCGATGAGCCGCTGTCGAATCTCGACGCGGGACTGCGCGCGCAGATGCGCATCGAGATCGGGGGTCTTCAGCGACGACTTAATACCACTGCGATTTACGTGACACATGATCAGGTCGAAGCGATGACGCTGGGCGACAGGATAGTCGTGCTGGCGAATGGACGGATCCAGCAGGTGGGACGTCCGATCGACCTTTATCGTTCTCCTTCAAACAGGTTCGTTGCCGGGTTCATTGGCACGCCACCGATGAATTTTCTCGAGGGACTGGTCGCGGTTGAAGACGGCGTGCCGACATTTATTACCGGCGACACACAAATACGACTGGAGCGACCGGCCATTCCGGCGACAGAATTGCTCAGTGCGACGACGCTTGGTATACGTCCCGAAGATCTCAGAATTGATCCCAACGCGCCGCGGGGAGAAGCGGTGGCCGGCCAGGTGTTACTCGTCGAGCGACTTGGCGGAACAAGCCATATCCATTTCGACGCGGGCGCCCAGCGGTTGATGGCGGCGGTCACGAACGATTCGCTGCCGGCGGTGGGCGAAAACATAGTGGTCCGTTTGCCGGCTGACCGGATGCATCTTTTCGGGTCAGACGGTGTCGCGCTGCCGGCAGCCAGCAGAGGGGGAAATACCGCATAACATTGATGTAACTCCTGATCAGCTTCTTCCGGCTCGTACGATACGCGTAGCCCGCAGGTGATCCAGAAACGCCGTGTTTTCCGTTCGATTCATGTTCTGGTCCAGAGCCGTGTACATGATCGTGACAACGTGCGCACCGAGCGAAAGCTGCACCGTCACCGCGTTACTGTAACCCCAGTCAGTCCACAGGCCCATCCCTCGCTGCGGCAGCACCAGCACACCAACCTGCTTGCCATCGACCATGAGAGTCCGGACAGCGTTTTTGTCGCTCGAGTTCACCGGCCCGCTGCCATTGGCGTAGCGCACGTCAACCGAGTATAAACCCGCGAGCGGAATGTTTACCGAAATGCTGACTGTCGTGTGGAGCTCACGGGTGAGTCGCAAATATCCTTTGCCGGAAAACCCTGCGTACTGTCGCTCCAGAGTCTCAGTTGAAGGCTTTGCAATCAGCACCGACGAGTCCGGCACAACTCGTATCGGTTGACTGAGAAATGACTCGATGCCGAGAGTATCGACGGCGAGCACCTGATATTCCGTCAGGTTGGTTTCGGGTCTGACGAGCGAGCTGGTCCGAGTAGTCGTCTCGATCGGCCGGCCATTGCAGTGAACCCTGTAGAGCGAGGCACGCATTACGGGTGACCAGACGAGGGTGTCTCCGTGAAGGGCAGCCACCGGAGTGGCGGGCGCAACACGATTCTCCACGACGTTGATGCGATCCGCGGGCCATTGCCCGTTCATGTCGATCTCCAGAGTGTGGCTTCCAGCCAGCCGAGCTGGAACTTCGGCGCGATCGAGGCGACGTCCATCAAGCCGCGCTCTGGCGGCCGCGTTGCCAAAGCCGCGAACGATGACGGTGAGGACGGCGTCACGATAATGCAGATTACGCAACGTGCGCTCTCCGGTATATGCGACCGGAACCATCGGGTGAAAGGCAAGGCGGTCAGGCTGCAACCTCATCCCGAACAGCACTCTGTAGACAGTTGCAAGATTTCCCGCCACGCTCCATAGCTGGCGATCGGAGTTGAGGACGGTGCCTTCGAAGTGTCCGGTAGCGGCCACCATGTTCTCCTTGTTCGTCAGAAAGAGCGCCGCGGGCCTGTAAATGGAAGCGAGCCCATGCTCCACCGCAGCAGTATTTCCTGCCTCCGCCGCAGCCCATGTGGAATAGGCATTCACGAAGGGCCAAATCGATCCGTTGTGGTACAACGGCATGTCCGGGATGTATGGCCAGAAAGTCGGGGTTCCGAACTGCACCAGCGGGGCGCTTCGGGAAATGCGGGTGCGTTGTGTAGAAGTTGATACGCCGTAGATGATGCTGAGCGCTTCGCCAAGTCCCTCCGCGCGGGGCGACAGCGACGCGAAGTTGCGTCCGTAACGATATTGTCCGTACCAGCCAAGCCTGGGCTGCCATAAATGTGCATTCATTCCTCGCCGAACGGATTCGGCAACATCATTCCATTGTGCGAACGGCTCACCGAGCTCGCGCGCCATGTTGGCGAGAATTCGGTAACTGGCGTAATGGATTGCATTGGTGCCGAGTGACTGGGATTGGTAGATGTCCTTCGGATCCATCCATTGTGGGTAGCTTTGCTCCCGCCAGTCGAGAAACGACGACTCTCCTCTGAAAAGTCCGGTTGAATGATCGAACGCAGCGTGCAGGTCGGCTTGCGCGGACCGGCGAATTATGTCGTAGGAAGTGCGGAGCCAGCCTCGGTCTCCAGTGGTGGCGTAGACTTCCCAGGCCGCGAGCGCCCACGCCATTCGATCGGTCGAGACAGGCCATGAACCTCCGGTGCCGGTGTCCTGAATGATCCTTCCCGCGGAGTCGACCTTGGCGAGGAGGCTTGTACGCACCGCATCGGGCGCGACGAATGCAAGACCGAGCACAGAGCTAAGTGCGACATCCCTCGTCCATACGCCTGGCCACTTCGCACCCGCGGAAAGAGCGCCGTCGTCGCGCACGAGCTGTTGAAGCTCCTCGAGCGACATGCGGTACAGGGCATCGATGAGGCGCTGGCTCGAAGTGAGCTGGGGAAAGCGTGACAGGTCGAGCCGGCGTTCCCAGACAGCCAGCCCATCGCGCCCGATTGGCCTTGTGTACGAAGTCTCGATCGGGAGTGTCACCGAGTAAATGCTGTCGCCATCGGAATCAGTCAACTGGAGCGGCGAGCCTGGCTTGAGGCTGCGGGCGTTCCAGGTGAGCGGCTCAGTGTCGCCGATGACGTAGACCGCGTTGAAGTCGGTGGCGCGAATCGGTGAGCCGTTGGGTGGCTTGTAGGAGCCACGTTCACCGAACGCGCGCATCACGCGGCGCATGTCTACGCTGAACGTCACCTGCGCTGTCCCGTCCTCGCTGCCACCGGATTCTTCCGGAGTGGGAATCGGTGGCGGCGGTCTCACACCGAAGGTATGCACGGGCGTGGCGATGCGATGATTGCGGGGGCGGAGAAAGAGAGTGTGCTCCGTGCCCGGAGGAAATTCGTTGTCCTCGGCATTGATGCTGAACTTGTAGTGTACCTCGCGGCCCGAGCGCGGATAACTGGACACAATCATGTCACGCGATCGTGCGACCGCCTCGAACGCTCCCTGACGAACGGAGGAGTCGGTGATGGCAAACGCGTCAGAGTGGTAGAGAGTAGACTGCGCCGCCAACGTCGCCGTGTTCGCAAACAACGCGAACATGGCATAACTGGAGCAGCTCGCTTTTTTAAATATCGTCATCTCGCTCGAGAACAAGCCGCACACGTCGACTGCCGCACCATACTACCGGAAGATGATCCAGAGCACGCCGATCGTGGCAGCCAGAAGAATCGAGAATCCGATCGCCATCCGGCGCTCGTTGGGCGTGTCCTCGGGGTCAGCCACCTTGGTCGCCGTCTGGAGCGTGAGGTCCGCAATGCGCACCGACTCGGGCGGCGGTGTGAAGGCACTCACCACGATGAGAATCATGCTGCACAGGCCAAATAACAGGGCGGCGAAATGGAGGAAGTTTATCCCGGCGTACCATGACCATACCGATCGGGCTGGCAGGCTTTGCTTCGATAACTCCAGAAGCAGCCGCGCAGCACCGAGTACGAAACCGCTCCACAACGCGGCGAGTGCACCCTTTCCGTTGAGGCGCGGGCTCAGAATGCCGAGGAGGAAACAGGCGGCGATGGGCGGAGCAATGTAGGCCTGTACGCTCTGCAGATAAATGTAAATCTGGGGCGAGACGTATTTCATGAAGGGTATCCACGCCAGGCCAAGGCCGACCAGAATAACCGTCGTTACGCGACCAACCGATACGAGGCGCTGTTCGGTCGCGTCAGGCCGCCACTTCCGGTAGACATCCCAGGTAAAGAGAGTGGAGCAGGAGTTGAATGCGGATGCAAGCGAGCTCATCAGCGCCGCGAGCATCCCGGCGAGGACGAGGCCCTTGAGCCCCGTTGGAAGCAATCGCGTGACGAGCACTGGGTAAGCGGTATCTGATCCACCATTCCGTACATCCGCATACAACGCCGAAGCGATGATTCCGGGAAGAACGAAGATGAACACGGGAAGGATCTTGAGGAATCCGGCGAAGATCGTTCCGCGCCGTGCCTCTTTGATGTTGCGCGCAGCCAGAACGCGCTGCACGATGTGTTGGTCGGTACACCAATACCATATGCCGAGGATTGGCGCTCCGAACACGATGCCGGTCCACGGAAAGTCGGGGTGATTCGACGGCTTCCACATTGAGAAGAAGTCGGGCGGCACGCGGGCTTCGAGGCCGGACCATCCGCCAACTGCGCCAAGTCCCACGACAACCAGCGCCGCCGAGCCTGTGATCAGCACGACTGCCTGCATTACCTCGGTGTAGATCACCGCGCGGAGCCCGCCGAGAAGTGTGTAGAGCCCGGTGATGATGATGAGGATTACGGCACTCGTCCAGAAATCGAGACCAGTCACCGCGCGCATGACGATGCCGCCGGCAAACAGAGTTACGCTGATCTTCGTCAATACGTAGCCGACGATGGACACCCACGTGAAGTAGGCGCGCGAAGCGGGGTTGTATCTACGCTCGAGAAACTCCGGCATCGTGTAGACGCCGCTGCGAAGGTAGAAAGGCACGAATAACCACCCGAGCAGCAGGAGCAGAAAACTGGCGAGCCACTCGAAGTGGCCTACGGCGAGCCCGCTAGCCGCGCCCGTACCAGCGAGGCCGACAAGATGTTCGCTTCCTATGTTTGACGCGAAGAGGCTGGCACCGACAGCCAGCCAGCCGACATCTCGCCCGGCAAGGAAATAATCCGAGCTAAGCACTTTTTCACGGCGTGCTGCCCAGATGGCGATCAGGGACAGCGCCACGAAGTAGCCGGCAATGACCACAATGTCCAGGATGTGCACATTCGCCATGGCGTTCGCTCAGCGAGTAGTTGGACTGCTCGAGCGGAGCGGCTCGAGGATCTCCAGCCTGTCGTTATTTCGAGCGATTGCGATGAGCCGCGCCCCGCCTCCCCGCCGCAACCATTTCATCTTCCGAACCTGGCCTTCGATCCAGAGATTGGCCGCCTCCGAATCGACCGCGTGAAATTGACCTCTCCCATCTCCCCGGAGCAAGACGCCGTAACTCGCATCGTAGCGGCCGCGCCCCGGCGTCACGCCAAAAAAATTGCCGGCGAGCAGCAAATCCATTTTACCGTCACCGTCGAAATCATCGGCAAGTATTGCGTAAACCGGAGCAAATTGCGCTTCGACCGGAAGAGGTCGCACGACAAATGAGCCTTTGCCGTTGTTCAGGGCGATCGAGCTCGCAAAGAGTTGCGCTTCCCTCACTGTTGCATGCTTCAGCTCCGAAGCGGGGAAAATATCCGTCACGCGACTGGCTCCGAAGCTCGCGTAGGTTGGATACTTGCTGCGCAGCTGCGGTATCATCCGGACCATCTCATCGCGCCCCGCCATCGGGTAGCTCACTCCCTTCTTGTAGAACGTGAGGATCTGCTCAACTGTGCCGTTGCTGAAAAAATCGTTGACATACAGCCGGGCCGGTTCGTCGCGCGACGCCCGGATGTAGGAATTCAGGCCAAGGTTGCCGAGGACGAGGTCCGGGCGGCCATCATTGTTCAGATCCGCGGTCGTCACGGTGTTCCACCACCCGCTGGTTCCCGACAATCCCGCTTCCTTCGTGCGCTCGACGAATTTGCCATTCTCCTGATGAAACACGCGAATGGGCATCCATTCCCCCGCCACGATGAGGTCGAGCTTGCCGTCGTTGTCGTAGTCCACCCAAACCGCCGAGGACACCATTCCGGCGTTGGCGAGCGAAGCGCCTTTCTGCAACGTGACATCCACGAAGTGGCCTGCCCCATCGTTCTGAAGCAGGTGACTTCGCGGAATGGACCCGTAGGCGCGTGACACAACCCGGCTACCGACAAAGAGATCGATATGGCCGTCGCCATTGAAATCCCCGGGAACGACGCACGAGCCGTTATCGCGAAAATTGGGCAAGGCACTGGTCGAGCGCCGGAAATTTCCGCGCCCGTCATTGATGTAAAGACGGTCGAGGAGCTGCTCATCATTCCCCGAAAACTCGTTGCCCCCGCTCACCACATATAAATCCGGATGCCCGTCACCATTGGCGTCGAAGAAAACCGCATCCACATCCTCAGACACGCTGTCTGCCGTGAATGCAGGCTCGCTGACAGCCTTGAAGCCGCCTTTGGGAAGCTGAATGAAGAGCTTTCCGGCCTGCCATTTGGCTCCCCCGGCGTAGAGATCGTCCAGCCCGTCACCGTTTACGTCGCCGACCGCGAGTGCAGGACCTTCGGTGGAAAGCAGGTGCGGCATGAACGGTTCGCGATTGTAATCGTAGAACACGTCCTCTTCATGCTTGTAGTCGATCGTCACGTGAGACGTGACATCTTGAAACAACGGCCGGGCGGCCGCCGCTGAGTCCCGGTAGTTGTATTTGCCTGCTGCGGAATCCTGAATGAGTGTCAGTATCCGGTCGGTCACGACATTGGTCAGAACTTGAAAGCGGCGATCGGGCCAGACGACAATCAGTGAGTCGATCTGCGCCAACTGTCCAAGGCCAAAGTGCAGCTTCGGATCGACCGATGACAGGAATCCCCGCGTCGGCATCTGCTCGAGGAGCTGCGTTGTGCCTCGGTCTTTTAAAATGACTTTGGTTCCGATCCCAGACGTATTCGCTCCGGAACCCAGGAGGCGCACGGTGAGATAATGATTTTTACCGATCTCACGCGCGCGATTTCTGTAGATCGAGGCAGGTGAGTTGACGTTATTCACGACAAGATCGAGAGCCCCTGTGTTGTTGAGATCGACATACGCCGCGCCGTTCGAAAAGCCCGGCTGGGCGAGGCCCCAGGCCTCAGCCATGTTGGTGAATGTCAGATTGCCATTGTTGCGATACGCAAATTTCGCGAGCGGGATCTGGGGCATTTTCGCGAGCAGCGCGAGATTTTTTTCGTTAATCCCATTGGCCAGCGATGCCTGAACCGCATCGTTGCCGACGTAATTGATGTAATCCATATCGTTCGGCCGACGATAAATGCCGTTCGTGATGAAGAGATCCTTGCGCCCGTCGTTGTCGAGATCCGCAACGAGCGGCGACCAGCTCCAGTCGGTTGCGTAGACACCTGCGAGGTAGCCGATCTCGCTGAAGCGCCCGCCGCCGCGGTTGAGCTGCAGCGTGTTCCGGGCGTACTGCGGGTGATAACCCGCCTTCACCTTCATGTTGTAGACATTGAAGCTCTCGGCATTGGCTGATGTCTTGAGGATCTCTTCCCGTTCCGGAAGCATGTCGACAACCATCAGGTCCGGCCGGCCATCGTTGTTGAAGTCTGCTGCGTCGACGCCCATCGAGAAGCGGCTCGTGTGACCCATAGCGCTCGCGATGGACTCCTTGAACGTGCCGTCGCAGTTGTTGATGTAGAGAAAATCGTTCTCCTGGAAGTCGTTCGTGATGAACAGATCGGGGCAGCCGTCGAAGTTGAAGTCGCTTGCGACCACGCCGAGCCCGTATCCTTCGACACCTCCATAGATACCGGCCTTCTCGCTGACGTCGACGAAGTGCCCGCCATCGTTCCGGAAGAGACGGTCGCCCGCGGTCGGATGACGAACGTCCCGCTGGGGTCTCGTGCTCACGCCACGCTCGGTGTGAGTGGAATGGTTCAAGAGATACATGTCGAGGTCGCCGTCGCCGTCGTAGTCGAAGAACAGGGCCTGGGTAGAATAGCCGGCGAACTCCAGCCCATACTCGGCGGTCCTGTCGGTAAAGGTGCGGTCGCCGTTGTTGATGTAAAGAACATTGTGGCCCTTCATCGTCAGGTAGTTCACCGCCGAAACGTAGATATCGAGGCGGCCATCTCCGTTGACGTCCGCCATCGTGACGCCAGTCTTCCACCCCGGAGGGCCTTTGACGCCGGCGCGTTCTGTAATGTCCTCGAACCTGTAGTTGCCCTTGTTGAGATAGAGTTTATCGGAGCCGAGGTTCGACGTGAAGTACAAATCCGGAAGGCCGTCTCCGTCGATGTCACCGACGGCGACTCCGCCGCCGTTGTAGTAGTAGAGGTAATTCAGGATGTTGAAGTCTGCTCTTTCCGGCAGGTCATTGATGAAGGCGACGCCGGTGGCTTTCGGTTCCAGAAGCTCGAAGAGTGTCGGCGCTTTTTCCCGACCGTCACACGCTACCAGAGCAAGCACGCCCGCGACGATGAATGCGGGCGTGCGCGCCACAGCTATTTACCCGGACGAATGCGGATTGCCTGGCCTCCGCCGGGTGCCAGGGTAAGACGCAGCGTGGAACCTGCACTCACGGTCCGTTTGGAGATCGAGACCGGAAGAGGATTGGTCAGCCAGTGCGCACCCGGGCCGTCAGCATAGACTTCCGCGACGTAGCTCTTGCCCTTTGGCAGGAAAGAAAGCGGGATGTCGAACGTGCGCCCCTCTTCATCGGTGATTGCTCCGATGAACCAGTCGGGTCCGTTTTTTTCCTTCCGCGCCACGACAACATAGTCACCAATTTTCCCTTCCAGCACCCGGGTCTCTTCCCAATCAACGGCGACGTCGCGGATGAACTGGAACGCTGGCTGCTTCTCGTAATTCTCCGGAAGGTCGGCCGCCATCTGAAGCGGCGAATAGAGAACGACGTAGAGCGCTAGCTGCTTGGCGAGCGTCGTCCGGATGCGTGGCTCGTCATTCCTGCGAGGCCGCCCTGTGCCGCGCTCAATGAGGATGTCGAAGATGCCGGGTGTGAAATCCATGGGGCCGGCGAGCATGCGAGTAAAGAAAAGAATGGTCTCATGCTCCGGAGGGTTACCGCCGTCGCCAGACCAGGCATTGTATTCCTGACCCCGCGCGCCTTCACGACTCATCATGTTCGGCCACGTCCGCCGCTCTCCGGTGTCTTTGATCGGCTCATGGACGTCTACCATGATTCCGTACTTTGCGGCGGTCTCTATAACCTTCCTGTGGTGCCGCACCATGTACTGGCTATAGTGCGAATGACCGTCGCGCGTCTTGTCACCCACGTACCCACTCTTGATGGCTTCAATTCCAAGAGACTTGTACAGCTTGAATGCGTCCTCGAGCTGCCGCTCGTAATTCTCGATGCCGGTAGATGTCTCGTTATGGCCGATGAGCTTGATACCCTTCTGGCGCGCGTACGCCGCGACTTCCCTGAGATTGTAATCCGGGTACGGCTCGGTAAACGAGAACTGCTCTCCGTTCTTCATCCAGTCGCCATCCCAGCCTTTGTTCCAGCCCTCGACGAGTACTCCGCCAAACCCGTTGGCGGCGGCAAAATCGATATAGCGCTTCGTGTTTTCCGTCGTGGCGCCGTGCTTCGGGCCCGAGTGCCAGGTCATCGTGCCGATGTGCATTCCCCACCAGATGCCGACGTACTTCATCGGCTTGATCCAGCTTGTGTTCGCGATCACGCTCGGCGGGTTGAGCTTCAGTCCAAGAACCGACGGCACCAGATCCACCGCGCGATCGGCCAGCTGGATTGTCCGCCAGGGAGTTACAAACGGCGTGCGCCCGCGAACCTTGAGCCCGTCAGCATAACCGACAAGCGACGCTCGCAACTTTCGGTTCTCCGTCCCCGCACCGGTGCCGGCGAGCATCATGCTCGCGTAGTCGGCGAGGTTGGCTTCGTGAATCACGACGTGCAGGCC
>JBBSFT010000066.1:0-13615 GCA_038254845.1 Gemmatimonadales bacterium
ACGCCGCGATCGGTCAGATGCACGGTGTGTCCTTTCTCATCGAGCACGTAGAGAAGATTCTCTTCCATGTCGCGGTACATCTGCTTCGCCGCGGGCAGTTTTCGGTCGGCGAGATGCTCGAGCTCTTTCTTCTGGATTAGCTGTTTGACGCCGGTCTCGTTGATGACCTTGAGCAGACGCTTGTTCTTCGGCGCACCGAGCTGGGACTGATAGAACTTGAGTCCCGCCGTTTCGGTGTCCCCGGCCTCGAGCGCCTTCTCCCCTTCAGCAACAAGTGCGTTCGACAGGTCACCCTGCCGCTTCACGAGCCGCTCGACATTGGAGTTGTGCAGCGCATACTCGCCATCGGACTCGTTGCCAACGGGCCCTGAGATGATAAGCGGCGTGCGCGCTTCGTCGATGAGGACAGAATCGACTTCGTCGACGATCGCGAATGCATGCCCTCGCTGGACGCGCTGCTCGTTCGACACAACCATGTTGTCGCGGAGGTAATCGAATCCGAACTCGTTGTTCGTGCCGTACGTGATGTCCGCCTCGTATACGGCGCGCCGCTCCGGTGAGCCGGGCTCGGTGTCGTCAAGGCACCCAACTGTCAAGCCAAGGTAGCGATACACATGACCCATCCACTCCGAGTCACGGCGGGCGAGATAGGAGTTGACCGTGATGAGGTGTGCTCCCTTGCCGGGCAGTGCATTGAGATAGAGCGGCAGCGTCGCCACAAGCGTCTTGCCTTCACCCGTCGCCATCTCGGCAATGCGGCCGAGGTGAAGCTGGATGCCGCCCATAAGCTGCACGTCGTAGTGCACCATGTTCCACTGCATCTCGCGGCCGGTGACCATCACCGTCGTGCCGAGAAGGCGCCTCGCCGCTTCGCGAACCGTCGCGAACGCTTCGGGCAGGATCTCGTCGAGAACCTCGGCAACCGCATCGCGAAGCTCACCTTCGGCGCCGCCTCGTCCGTCCGCTCCGCCCAGCTCGATGTCGATCTGTTCGCGCTCCGAGGCGTCGGGCGTCGCCTTCTTCTGTTCCTTCAGCTCGGCAACGCGCGCTTCGATGTCGCTCGTCGCGTCGAGAATTCTCTCGCGGAACTTCGCAGTCAACCCGCGAAGCTCGTCGTCGGAGACCGACTGGAGCCGCTCGTATTCTTCGTTGATCTGGTCGACGATTGGCTGGACGCGTTTCTTCTCGCGGTCGTGCCGCGTTCCGAAGACGTTCGTCAATACACCTTTCAACATTCCCGTTTCCTCATTCCGTTCCAGTCATCCGGCCCGTCAGAGGACGAGCGGATTACCAGGACGTATATAGTTTCGCGGACAGTATGAATCGCTCTACCGATTCCGCGACAAACCCCTTGATCGACCTGCCATCCGCGATACGACGCCGAATCTCCGACGATGACACGTCAACTCGCCGCGCCGTCACCACCATCGCTCCCTCGGGGAGCGCCATCTCGTCATTCTCAAACCGGGCGCCCCTTTTCGGATCGAACTTCCTCATCAGCACCGCAAGGCGCGCCAACTCCCGAATCCGGTCAGGCCGCGACCACCGGCCGAACGTCGAAATCGAGTCCATTCCCAGCACCAGAATCAGCTCCGCGCCCGGGTTCGCGGCCGCCAGTGTTTCCAAAGTATCAACCGTGTAAGATAACCCGCCGCGGCTGATTTCCATGTCGCTGACTTCGAAGCGGGGGTCACCCGCAAACGCCAGCCGGGTCATCTCGAGACGCTGGTCACTGGAAGCACCGCCAGGGTCAGCGCCCTTGAGCGGGTTTGCGTTTGCCGGAATGACAATCAGCTTGTCGAGACCGAGGCTCTCGATGGCATCGACCGCCATGAGAGCATGCCCGATGTGCGGCGGATTGAACGACCCGCCAAAAACACCGAGGCGCAACCGCTACTTCGCGGCGGAAGCCGGTGGGGCCGGCCCACAGGCCCGCAACACTTCCCTGTCGGCGGGATAGGTCTTGCGCATCGCGTCGCAGAGATCCCGGGCATCATCGCGATAATTAATCGCCTTGTACGCTTCATCGAGTCTCAGGTACGCATCGCGCGTCACTTTGGCGGTCGGATGAAGCCGGATGACGTCCTTGAAGTAGATGATCGACGAGTCGTACGCCTTGCGCTTCAGGTAATGAATGCCTGTCCCGTAGTCCTTTTTGGCAAACCACTCGTCGAGCTGGGACATGTCCGCGTTCACCTGCGGGACAAGCGGGGAATTGGGATAGTACCCGAGAAAAGTCTGATACTGCGTCAGGGCGTCCTGGCCGTACTCGGCGTCGAGATCGGGCTTTCTCCACATGAACTTATACGCCTTCCCGGACGCCAGGAGCGCGTCGTCGGCAAGCGAATCCTGCGGCAGCAGCTCATAGACCCGGCTGTACGACTTCGCGGCGAGAAGATGGTCGCCGACCTTTTCCTGTGACTTTCCGAGATAGTAATACGCGGCAGCGATTCGCGGATCGCGCGGCGACAACTCGGTAGTGAGCCTCTCGAACGCATGCACAGCATTGTCCCAGTGCTGCGCCTTGTATTCAGCGTTCGCTGCCTTGAACAGCTCGTCGGTATTCGCGAACGAGCCAGCGTTAAAGGCAGGCTTGCATCCCCCAGCGAGAACGATGGCGGAGGCAAGCAGAAGCGGTTTCAGGTTCATGCGTATTCTCCTACCCGCTGCGGCGCCGTGAGTTCAACCGTCGCGCGCCCCATGGAGTAGTAGCTCAGTCCAAGCTCTTGCATCTTTTCCGGATCGTACAGATTCCGGCCGTCGACAATCACCGGTCGCTTAAGCGATTCCTTGACACGCGGGAAGTCAGGGTGCCGGTACTCGTTCCAGTCGGTCACGACAACGAGCGCGTCAGCCCCGGCCAGAGCATCGTAATTGGTCTCCGCATACGTGATCCGGTCACCAAGCTTGTGGCGTGCCTCCGCCATCGATGCCGGATCATGAGCGCAAACAGTCGCACCCGCCTCGAGCAAATCGTCGATCAAAGTCAGCGACGGAGCATCTCGCATGTCATCGGTCTGCGGCTTGAAGGCCAAGCCCCAGATCGCAAAATGCTTTCCGCGCAGATCGTCGCCAAGCGCTTCGCGCAGCTTTTCGCCGAGCCGGAGCTTCTGGGCCTGGTTCACATCCTCGACCGCATCGAGAATCTTCATCTCCATTCCGATTCCGGCTGCCGTTCTGACCAGCGCCTTCACGTCTTTCGGAAAACACGATCCGCCGTAGCCCGGACCGGGGAACAGGAATGACGGTCCGATGCGCGAGTCGCTGCCGATGCCGCGGCGGACCATGTCCACGTTGGCCCCGACTTTCTCGCAGAGGTTGGCAATCTCGTTCATGAACGAGATTCGCGTCGCCAGCATTCCGTTCGCCGCGTACTTCGTCATTTCGGCCGACGCGATATCCATGAAGATGATCGGCTTGCCGGTTCGCACAAACGGCGCGTAGATCTCTTCCATCACCGCGCGGGCGTGCTCGCTGTCCACGCCAAGCACAACCCGGTCGGGCTTCATGAAGTCGTCGACCGCCGCGCCCTCCTTCAGGAACTCGGGGTTGCTGCACATGTGGAACGGAAACCGCGCCTCCTTGCGAATTTCGGCGGCTACCTTCTTTGCGGTGCCAACCGGCACGGTCGATTTCGTCACGACGACGAGCTCTCTCGTCATGTGCTTGCCGATCTGCCTCGCGACAGCGAGAACATGCTGAAGGTCGGCCGATCCATCCTCGTCCGGTGGCGTTCCAACAGCCACGAACAACACGTCGGCGGAAGCGATTGACGAACCAATGTCGGTCGTGAACGACAGCCGGCCATCCTGCTGGTTCCGCTCGACGAGACCTTCGAGACCGGGCTCGTAGATCGGCAGAATGTTCTTCTTGAGCCCGTCGATCTTCGACTGCATCACGTCAGCGCAGATGACGTCGTTGCCGGTCTCGGCAAGGCAGGCGCCGACGACGAGTCCAACGTATCCGGTTCCAATGACTGAAATGTTCATGAATTGCTTTTCGTGGGTTAGGCCAGAGCGAGATCGGGACGCGGCTGGCCGGACGATGGCCTCGCGTCGGTTCGGTTCATTCCAGCGGTGGCGTTGCGCGTATCGACGACAACCCGGGCAAGATCGACGACGCGGCGATAATCGATTGAGGAGTGATCGGTCACGATGACAACGGCGTCGGCGCCGGCCAATTCGGCATCCGTAAGCTCGACGCTGCGGCGCTCGTGCCCATCTTCGCGGAACGATGCGATGTGCGGATCGTGATAGACGACTTCAGCCTGCTGCTCCTCGAGCAGGCGGATAACGTCGAGCGCCGGGCTCTCACGCATGTCATCGACGTCTTTCTTGTACGCGACACCGAGCACGAGAATGCGGCTGCCATTGACCGGCTTCCTCACTGCATTGAGCGCCTGCGCCACACGCTCGACAACGAGCGCGGGCATCTCGCTGTTGATCTCGCTCGCCAAGTCGATGAAGCGCGTCTTGTAATTCAGCGTCCGCATCTTCCACGCGAGATAGTGTGGGTCGAGCGGAATGCAGTGCCCGCCAATTCCCGGGCCCGGGGTGAACTTCATGAACCCGAAGGGCTTGGTGGCCGCCGCATCGATCACTTCCCAGACGTTGACGCCAAGCTTGTCGCAGACGATCTGCATCTCGTTCACGAGACCGATGTTCACCGATCGGAACGTATTCTCGAGAAGCTTCACGAGCTCGGCTGTCTCGGTGCTCGAGACGGGCACGATCTGCTCGAGACACGATGCATAGAGAGCACTCGCGACCTCGGTACACGCCGGCGTGATGCCGCCGACGACCTTCGGCGTATTCTTCGTATTCCAGTGCGGATTGCCAGGATCGACTCGTTCGGGGCTGAAGGCGAGGAACACGTCCTCGCCCACTATAAGTCCCGCCCCTTCGAGCTTGGGTTGCATCAACTCGCGAGTCGTGCCCGGATACGTCGTGCTCTCGAGAACGATCAGGAGGCCGGGATGACAGTTGCGGGCGATCGCGTCCGCGGCGGCCAGAACATATGTCATGTCCGGGTCGCGCGTCTTGGCGAGCGGCGTCGGCACTGCGATGGAGATGGCGTCCATCTCGCGCAAGCGCGACTCATCACCGGTCGCCTCGAAATGTCCGCTGTTCACAAGTGCCTTGAGCTCGGCGCTGTCAACATCCTGGATGTGCGACTTGCCCTGCATCAGCGACGCGACAACGCGCTCGCTCACGTCATAGCCGATGACCTTGAACCCGATCTTGGCAAACTCGAGAGCAAGCGGCAATCCGACGTAGCCAAGACCGACGACGCCAATACACGCCTTACGCTGCGCAAGTTTGTCGAGGAGGCGGTCCTTCATCTCCGTCGAGCCCGCCGCATCAGTGACCATAAAATTCTCTCACGGCAGCAATTACCTGATCGAGCTGGGATTGGTCCAGCTCCGGATAGACAGGAAGTGAAATCACCTCGAGCGCCGCTTTCTCGCTCTCCGGAAACGCGCCCTTCGAATAGCCGAGGTACGCGAAACAGGGCTGACGATGAAGTGGCAGCGGGTAATACACCGAGTTGCCGATTCCACGACTCTTCAGGAAAGCCTGCAGCTCATCGCGGCGCGCAACCCGAAGTGTGTACTGGTTGTAGATCGAGACATTGCCCGGCTCAATAACAGGAGTGCTGATATCCCCGCTGTCAGCAAACGCCGCATTGTAATACCCGGCATTCTTTCGGCGCGCGGCGCTCCACGACTCGAGATGCGGGAGCTTCGCCAGAAGGACCGCCGCCTGGAGCGCATCGAGCCGGCTGTTGTATCCCACCTCATCGTGCAGATACGTCGTCATGCCACCGTGGACGCGAAGCCGGCGAAGACGGTTGGCCAGCGCCTCGTCCTGCGTCACCATCATCCCGCCGTCACCGTAGCCGCCGAGGTTCTTCGAGGGAAAAAAACTCAAGGTGCCGATTGTTGCCGCCTCGCCTGCCATCACTTTTCGACCGTTGATGGTGCGCGAGGCGCCAATCGACTGCGCGGCATCCTCGACAATGGGAAGATCGGGGATCGCGACGCGAACGGCGTCGATGGCAGCGATCTGCCCGAACAGATCAACCGGAATTACGGCCTTTGTCTTCGACGTCACGGCCGCAGCCGCAGCCTGAGGAAGGATGTTGAACGTCTCCGGATCGATGTCGGCGAATACCGGGCGGGCGCCAACGTTGTGAATTGCCCCGGCCGTCGCAAAGAACGTGAATGGCGTCGTCACGACCTCGTCGCCGGGCCCAATATCGAGAGCACGCAAGGACAGCAGGATCGCATCGGTGCCGTTCGCGCAGCCGATCGCAAAGCGCGTCTGCGAAACCTCGGCCACGGCGTGCTCGAGTCGCTCCACCGGAGCGCCGAGGATGAAGGCCTGGTCGTCCACCACGCGCATCATCTCGCTTACAACGTCGTCGCGAATGTGCCGGTGCTGGGCGCGAAGATCGAGGAGAGGAACTGACATTATTCGGGAAGACACATAGCCTGTAAAGATCGCCTTTTCAGACCTTCAGCGGGAGCGGGACCTCGCATCCCGTTTTCGCGGATTCATAGATCCCGAGGATGAGCTCGAGCGACTTTCTGCCAGCCCGGCCGTCCGTATCGGCCTTCGCCTCACCGCGAAGCACAGCGAGGACATTTCGATAATAGCCTTCGTGACCATAGCCGTACACGTTTGGCGGATTGCTGTCGAGTGTCCGGGCAAGCTCGTCATCGGGGTCGCTGTCGGCGAATTCCCAATGCTCCACCTTGTTGACGGCGGTGCCGCCGATCTTCACCGAGCCCGTCTCGCCAAGGAGCGTGATCGAGCCTTCCATGTTCTTCGGATAGGCGAGCATCGTGACTTCGATCACCCCGAGCGCGCCCGATCGAAACCGGAGAATCGCGACACCGGTATCTTCGGTCTCGATTCGTCTCGCGAGCGTTGCGGTTCGCGCCATGACACTTTCGACCGGCCCCACAACCCATTGGATGAGATCGACATAGTGCGAGGCCTGATTCATAAACGCCCCACCGTCAAACTCCCACGTCCCGCGCCACGGCGCCTGATCGTAATACTCCTGTGGCCTCGCCCACCGGACAGTACAGTTCGCGAGGTAGAGCCGTCCGAAACGACCCCTCTCGACGGCCCGCCTGAGCATTTGCACCGGTGCATTGAGCCTGTTCTGCTTAACCACAAACAACTGCACATGTGCATCGTCGCACGCGCGTACCAGTTCATCGGCACCCCTGAGCGAGATCGCCATCGGCTTTTCGGTAACGACATGCTTCCCCGCCCTGGCCGCGATCACTCCCTGCGACGGATGCAGGCCGGACGGCGTTGCAATCGCCACGACCTCGCACGGAATCTCGCTCAGCATCTTCTCGTACGATGTGAACGAGGGTATCCCGAGCGGCTCGGCAATCGCTTTCGCTCGCTCGACGTCGGCGTCACACGCGGCGACAAGGTCGAGGCCATCGATCCGCGCGATCGCCTGAACGTGGTTGTGGCTGATGCGACCGCAACCAACGAGAGCCACGCGAAAAGTCCGACGAGAGATCTCGCTCACGTCGCACTCACCCGCTCGATGGTCTCGCCGCGAGACTCATAACGCTCGCCGCACGAATCACAGGTTCCGACTCCGTTGTCCGGAAGCCGCTCACCACATTTGCACATCCAGCCAATTCGGCGAGCAGGCACTCCCACCACAAGCGCATGCGGCGCAACGTCTCCGGTAACGACTGCTCCCGCACCGACAAAGCTGTATTCGCCAAGCGTCGCGCCGCAGACGATGGTTGCATTCGCACCAATCGTCGCTCCTCGGCGAACGAGTGTCTTGCGGTATTCACTCTTGCGCGGCACGGCGCTGCGCGGATTGATGACGTTCGTAAACACCATCGACGGACCGCAGAAAACATCGTCCTCGAGCTCCACCGCGTCGTAGACCGAAACGTTGTTCTGAATCTTGACGTTGTTGCCGATGCGCACGTCATTCATCACGACCACGTTCTGCCCGAGCGAACATCGTTCCCCGATGACGGCACCGGCGTTGACATGAGAGAAATGCCAGATCTTCGTGCCGTCTCCGATCTGCGCTCCGTCATCGACGTACGCGGACTCGTGCACAAACACGTTGTCGCTCATACCGCCGCGGTTCGCGCGAGCTCGGCGTGCCATTCCTGAATCGACCGGACCGACGGGGCTCGCGACCGAAGTGAGAGAATCGCATCACACGCTGCGTTTGCGGCGGAGAGGGTTGTCGTGTACGCGATCCCGTGCGCGATCGCCGCCTGCCGCAGGGTGTAGTCATCCTGAAGCGCGTGCTTGCCGAACGGTGTGTTGATGAGCATCTGCACGTCGCCGTTGACGATCATGTCGATCCCGTGCGGGCGTCCCTCATGAACCTTGAAGACACGCGATACGGGAATGCCGCGGCCGCGCAGATGCTTCGCTGTGCCCTCGGTCGCTACGAGCTTGAATCCCATCTCGTGAAACCGGCGGGCGATCGGTGTCACCGCCGCCTTGTCGAAGTCATTCACCGTGAGCAGAATCGTCCCGCCCTCGGGCAGCTTGTTGTCCGCCGCGAGCTGCGCTTTCGCGAACGCCGTCCCGAACGACTCGGCCACTCCCATCACTTCGCCCGTCGAGCGCATCTCGGGGCCGAGGATGGGATCGAACTCGCGGAACTTGGTGAACGGAAAGACGGCCTCCTTCACCGACACGTATTCCGGGATGATCTCATCAGTGAATCCGATGTCGGCGAGCTTCTCGCCGAGCATCACGCGCGCGGCGAGAGCGGCGAGCGACACGCCAATCGCCTTCGAGACGAACGGAACCGTGCGACTGCCGCGTGGATTTACTTCGAGGACGTAAACCTGCCCATCCTTGATGGCATACTGGACGTTGATGAGTCCCACCACACCAAGTGCTTTCGCGAACGCAACGGTGTGCTCGCGCATGGTCGCGAGGTCGGCCTCGCCAATCAGATACGGCGGCAACACGCACGCCGAATCCCCCGAGTGAATGCCGGCGTCTTCGATGTGCTGCATGATGCCGCCGATCACGACGCTGTCGCCGTCGGCGATCGCGTCGACGTCGGCCTCATACGCATCCTCTAGAAACTTGTCGATGAGGACTGGTCTGTCTTCGGATACGCGCGCGGCACGCTCGAAATAATCTTCAAGCGATGGCGCGTCGTAAACGATCTCCATTGCCCGGCCGCCGAGCACGTACGACGGACGCACGAGCACCGGATATCCGATCTTGTCCGCAACGGCCACCGCTTCGGCGACACTCGTCGCCGTCCCGTTCGGCGGCTGCATGACGCCGAGCTTGCGCGCGATTGCGTCGAAGCGCCGGCGATCTTCTGCGGTATCGATCGAGTCTGGAGAAGTCCCGAGAATCGTGACACCCGCTGCTTCGAGTCCACGGGTGAGCTTGAGCGGAGTTTGCCCCCCAAGCTGCACGATGACACCAAGTGGCTTTTCCCGCTCAACGATCTCGAGCACATGCTCGAGCGTGAGCGGCTCGAAATACAGCTTGTCCGAGATATCAAAATCGGTCGAGACCGTTTCCGGATTCGAGTTGATCATGATCGTCTCGTAACCCTGATCGCGGAGAGCGAGCGACGCGCGGACGCAGCAGTAGTCGAACTCGACACCCTGACCGATGCGGTTTGGGCCGCTGCCGAGAATGACTACCGATTTGCGGCCGGTGCGCGGCGCTTCGTCTTCTTCGTCGTAACTGCTGTAGAGATATGGTGTCGCCGACGGAAACTCGCCTGCGCACGTATCTACCATTTTGTATGACGGCCGAATGCCAAGCTGCCAGCGGAGCGCGCGCATCTCACCTTCAGTGGTGCCACGGATGTCAGCGAGCTGCCTGTCGCCGAAGCCCATTCGTTTCATCCGCCTCATGTCTCCCCCCCCCACCTCCGCGAGATGTCTGAACTCATTCTCGGCTTCGACAAGCTCCCGCATCTGGGCGAGAAACCACGGGTCGACACGCGTCAGCTCGTTGATCTCACGAACAGTGAAACCTGCTTCGAGCGCCCGCTTGATCTGGAAGATTCGTTCTGGCGTTGGCTGCCGCAGCGCGCCGCGCAGCGACTCGAGCGAATCGTCGGAAAGCCTGTCGTCACTGAGAAACTGCCCAACCGACCATCCCGGGCGGCCTGTTTCGAGCGCGCGGAGACCCTTCTGTAACGCTTCCTTGAAAGTGCGCCCGATTGCCATCGACTCGCCCACCGACTTCATCTGCGTCGTAAGCTGCGGGTTCGCCGCCGTGAATTTCTCGAACGCAAACCGGGGACATTTGACGACGACGTAGTCGAGCACCGGCTCGAATGATGCCGGCGTCGTCTTCGTGATGTCGTTTGGAATCTCGTCGAGACGGTAACCAACGGCGAGCTTCGTTCCGATGCGCGCGATCGGAAAGCCTGTTGCCTTCGACGCGAGCGCTGACGAGCGCGACACGCGAGGGTTCATCTCGATCACGAGCATCTCGCCGTTCGCGGGATTGACCGCGAATTGAATGTTGCAGCCGCCCGCTTCGACGCCAATCTCGCGAATGACCGCGACGGCCGCGTCGCGCATCGTCTGATACTCTCGGTCAGTGAGCGTCATCGCCGGAGCAACGGTGATCGAGTCGCCGGTGTGAACTCCCATTGGATCGATGTTCTCGATCGAGCAGACGATGACGACATTGTCGGCGCCGTCGCGCATCACCTCGAGCTCGAATTCCTTCCACCCGATGACGCTTCGCTCGATGAGCACCTGGCTCACCGGCGACAACTCGAGGCCGCGCCGGACGATCGATTCGTACTCCTCACGGTTGTAGGCGATTCCACCGCCCGTTCCGCCGAGGGTGAATGCGGGACGGATGATTGCGGGAAAATCGACCATCTCGACGAGCGCGAGCGCTTCGTCGAAGGTCGTGGCGATTCCGCCCTGCGGAACCGCGAGTCCGATGCGCCGCATTGCATCGGCGAACTGGCCGCGATCTTCAGCCATCGCAATGGCGCGCGAATCCGCCCCGATTAGCTGAACGCCGTATTTCTCGAGAACGCCGTTCTCGTGGAGCTTCATCGCGACATTGAGCGCGGTCTGTCCACCCATCGTCGGAAGCAGGGCGTCGGGTCGCTCTTTCTCGATCACGAGCTCGACGTACTCGGGAGTCACCGGCTCGATGTAGGTGCGATCGGCGAATTCGGGGTCGGTCATGATCGTCGCCGGATTCGAGTTGACGAGAATGACTTCGTAACCCTCTTCCTTGAGCGCTTTTGCGGCCTGCGTTCCGGAATAGTCGAACTCGGCGCCCTGGCCAATGACGATCGGGCCGGAGCCGATCAGGAGGATTCGGTGGAGATCGTTTCTTCTCGGCATCGCTAAGTTGACGACGGAACAGCCAACCCACACTTAGAACTACCCAGCCACCGGCTGACGGCTACACACTGCGCTATGGGCTGTGTGCCAGCCCACAGCCAAGCACAAAGCCCGAGGCGCAGTGTGTAGCCAACAGCCGGTGGCTGGGTAGTTCTAAGTGTGGGTTTGGTTTTCAGCATCTTTTCAGTTGTAGGCGCAAAAAAAAGGAGCACGAACGCGCTCCTTTTTTTCGTCCGTCACGGAAAGAAACTTAAGCTGCCGAGACGCCGCGCGGGGCGCGCTGAATCTTCCCGGCCGCGAGGCAGCGGGTGCAGACCTTCACCTTCGTGATCTTGCCGTCGATGACGATGCGCGCGACCTGGAGATTCGGCTTCCACGTCCGGCGCGTCTTGTTGTTCGCGTGCGACACGTTGTTGCCGAACGCGACTCCCTTGTCGCAAGTGTAGCAGCGGCTTCTGTTGATCGGTGCCATACGATTAATCCACCAGCTCGATGCGGGCCATCTCTGCGCCATCACCCTTGCGGTGGCTGGTCTTCAGGATGCGCGTGTAACCACCGGCGCGCGAAGCGAACTTCGGGCCGATCTCGTTGAACAGCTTGTCGTTCAGCCCGCGAACCTGCACATGACGCCCGGCCATGCGGCGGTCGTGCAGCGTGCCAGAGCGGGCCTTCGTGATGAGGCGCTCGATAAACGGACGAAGCTCCTTTGCTCTCGCTTCGGTCGTCTCGATCGCACCGCGCTCGATGAGAGCCATCGCCAGCCCTCTCATGAGTGCAAGCTTCTGCTCGGCAGTGCGCTTGAGTGACCGTCCTTTCTTGCGGTGACGCATTGTTCTCTACTCCTCGTCTTCGTCGGCCGCGGCCGTTGCGACGTTACGGTTGGGCGGAGTGCCGGGATCGATCACGCGAACACCGTCCGGCGTCTCCTCGAACTTCATCCCGAAGTTCAGTTTATGCTTCTCGAGGAGATCGACGATCTCGTTGAGAGATTTCTTGCCGAAATTCTTGACCTGAAGAACCTGGCTCTCGGTCATCTTGACGAGATCTCCAAGCGTGCGAATTCCCGAGTTCTTGAGCGAGTTGACGGATCTGACCGACAGCTCGAAGTCATCGATCGGAGTGCGAATATCATTCGCCAGCCGCTGCGCGTCGCCGCCCTGCATGTCGCCGCCCGCGGACAGCGGAGCCGACGAGTGCGACCCGAAGCTCGCGAAGTACTGAAAGTGCGTCTGCGCCAGCGCGGCCGCGTAGCTGACTGCTTCTTCCGGCGAGATCGTGCCGTTGGTTTCAACCGTCAGCGTCAGCCGGT
This sequence comes from Gemmatimonadales bacterium, assembly GCA_038254845.1. Lineage (GTDB taxonomy): Bacteria > Gemmatimonadota > Gemmatimonadetes > Gemmatimonadales > Gemmatimonadaceae > UBA4720. The sequence continues at coordinate 12,681 of JBBSFT010000066.1, forward strand.
CGTAATCGGTCCGCTGTCCAACGCGCGTCTCGGCGACGGCAAAATTGGCGCGGCGAACCGGATTATAGATGGAATCGATGCGCACGACGTCCACTGGGAGCGCCTTGTCCACCACGTGCTGCTCGGCCTCGACGTAACCGCGGCCTTTGTTCACGTACAGCTCGACGTTGATGTCGCGATCGTCCTGCATCGTGAAGAGGTGGTGATTCCGGTCGAGGATCGTGACGCCCGCGTCGGACTGGATATCGCCTGACGTGACGGCACCGGCCTCGCCCTTCGTGATGCGAAGAATCGCGTCCTCTTTGCCCTCGTCGAGGGCAAGCGTCAGATTCTTGAGGTTGCCGATGATCTGATGCACGTCCTCGACGACACCGGCGATGGTCTGATGCTCGTGAAGCACGCCATCGATGCGAATGCCCCACACCGCGGAACCGCGGAGTGACGACAGAAGCATCCGACGCATCGCATTGCCGAGCGTGTGGCCGAAACCCCGCTCGAGCGGCTGGAGATTGAATTCTGCTGCATTCTGCCTGTCGTCGCGCTTCGTTGCTTCAACGAGCTGCGGGCGAACAAGTCCCTTGAGATCTATTGCGTTAGCCATTTTGTTAATTGATTCCTCAACGTCTCACCCCGCCCGTGACGCGCGGTGAGCCCGTTATTGGAGGAGTCACGGTCCTCCCAGAGCAACTTCGTATTTTGATTGTACCGCTTAAAGCCTATCGCTTATAGCTGACGGCAGTCTCTGGTGACTAGCGCTAGCGATAGGCTGTAAGCTGTAAGCCTTAGAAGCCCTACTTCGAGTAGAGCTCCACCACCAGCTGCTCCTGCGCCGCAATTGGAATGTTCGGACGCGTCGGGCGCTCAAGCATGCGGCCCGAGAACGTGTCGCGATCGACTGCAATCCACGACAGCGGTGCCCCACGGGTCGACTGGTC